>JBMTYG010000005.1:0-54470 GCA_049454295.1 Pseudomonadales bacterium | reverse complement strand
CTCGGAGCAGAGGTCTCCGTTCGTCAGGGATTATGAAGCCGCGCGATGCCCTGCGCGGGAAAGAGAGAGTTGACTTATGTCGAAAGCAAAGAATCGGACGCGTTCGACGTCCTCGTTGCCGCAGCGCAAAGCTCGAGTGTATGCGAGGAAGACTGCAGAGGTGCCGCTGCCGCTCGCGCAGGTTGGCGATGGACTGTCGGACGGATCGCCAATTCCTGCGGGGCAGGCATTTGTAGCGATCCCCTCCGGAGGCGTTGAGACGCTTGTCGAGCCACCGATGGCGCCTTCCGAGGCAGTGTTCGACCAGTCGCTCACCTGGGCAGAGCGGGATCAGTTTCTCGAATTGGAGTACGGCGGGCGGTGCAAGTGCCCGACTTGCCAGAGTGCCAACACCCGAGCAAGCCGATATCGACGCGAAGACGGATATCCGCGTCGCTTGTTCTTCAGCGCGTATCGGTGCCGGCGCTGCGGCAAGCGTTTTTTTCAGGCGAGAATGGCGGCGGTTGGCGGATCGGTCGCCGCGGCTTTTACTTCGTTCGCGCTGTTTGTCGCACTCAGCGCGGGGGTACTTGATATCCGTCATCTGCTGCGTCCGGCAATCGATCCTGCCCAAGTGTCTGCTGCGGATATAGCCCATCAAGGCGCTGTTGGCCTAAAGCGAGGAGAGCGCCTCGCGGAGCTCGAAGAGGCGGCCGCTTCCGGAGATGCCAGCGCGCAGTTTGAGCTGGGTCGCCAGTATCTGGATGACCGTAATGGAAATCAGGACCTGTCCGAGGCGCGCAGCTGGATCCATCGAGCTGCTGAGCAAGGCCATGTCGGCGCGCAATCGCTGCTCGGGCACATGTACCATGCCGGGAGCGGGGCGCTGCAAAGCTTCACGCTCGCGCACGATTGGTTGATGCGTGCAGCGCGTCAGAATGACCCTGAGGCGCAGTTCAGCCTGGGCGTGATGTACCGTGACGGTCAGGCGGTGGAGGCGGATCCGGTGGCGGCTTACACCTGGTTCAACCTCGCGGCCGCTCAGGGTTCCGATGACGCCAGTGACGCCCGCGATCATCTTTTGATGTCGCTCACACCTGCACAGGTGCTGGCGGCACAGACAGCTTCCGAGCAGTGGAAACCCGGTGATTTGGATTTCAAATCCGAGCGCCTGCTCGCGTCTTCTGCGGTGGAGTGATTTGCGGTGCTGGGACGCGCGCTTAGCGCGCGCCCCCTGCGCCTTTGACGCGTAAGGCTGGGGCGCGTCACGAGGCAAATCTGTACCTGTGCCTTGCCCAGTGGTTTACGTGTTGCGATGCGTCTCCGCGACGGCTATGGTCTCAAAATGCCTCGAGTGGGAGACAACCATGGCTGAACCGATTCAGGATCTTAATCCCGACACGATGACCCGATCACCCGGGCTCACGTATCAACAGCTGCTTGATCAGGACTCGCGCCCAGTGCCGCCGGTGCTGCGAGAGCAATCGCCGAAACTCATCCCCGATCTGGCCGTACCGGTGGAGCGATTCACCAGCCGCGCCTGGCATGAGCGAGAGGTGGAGCGGCTCTGGAAGCGGGTGTGGCAGTTCGCGTGTCGCGAAGAGGATATCCCAGAGGTCGGTGATCACATTCGCTATGACATTGCCGGGCTGTCGTTCCTCATCGTCCGTGCGGAGGGGGGAGCCATTAAGGCGTTCCCGAACGCTTGTCTGCATCGCGGGCGTATGCTCAAGGAATTCGACGGTCGCGCCACCGAGCTGCGCTGCGCATTCCATGGCTTTGCCTGGGAACTCGACGGCTGCTTCAAGGAAATTCCTGCGCAGTGGGATTTTCCTCATATCGATACCGCCAAATTCGATCTGCCGCAGATCCCAGTTGCGACGTGGGCCGGGTTTGTATTCATCAATCCCGACCAAAATGCGGCGCCTTTCGATGACTTCATCGCCGATCTGGCGCGGCATTTTGAGCGCTGGGATTTATCCCGCCTGTATAAGATGGCGCATTACGCCCGCGTCATGCCCTGCAACTGGAAGATCGCGCAGGAGGCCTTCTGTGAGGCCTATCATGTCAATGCCACACATCCGCAGATCCTTGAGTCGCTTGGAGATATCAACAGCCAGGTCGACGTGTATGAGAACTGCGCGCGGGGGATTACCCCCTCGGTCACCCCGAGTCCGCTGCTCGAGCGACAGATCCCCGATGAAGATCTGCTGCGGTCGATGATGGATATCGGTGTCAACGAAGAGACGCCGAGCCTGGGTGGCAAAATGCCGAGGGCCTGGATGGCGCAAAACAGCCGCGAGGCTCTGCGCGATGCGGCCGGCGATCTGGTTGACGAGTATTGCGACGCGGAAATGGTCGACAATCTCGACTACACCCTATTCCCCAATTTCCATCCCTGGGGCGCATTCAACCGTATCGTGTATCGGTTCCGTCCGAATGGCGATGACCATCGCACGAGCATCATGGAATGTATCCTGCTCGCGCCGTTCCAGGGCGAGCGACCGCCAGCTGCCAAGATGCAGTGGCTCGAACCCGATCAGAAGTGGTCGACCGTCTACGGGTTCCTCGGTCGAGTGTTTGACCAGGATGTGTTCAACATGCCCAAGGTACAGGCAGGTCTCGAAGCCACCTACTCGAAAACACTCTACCTGTCGCGCTACAACGAAGCCAAGGTGCGCTGGCTGCACTTCAAGCTCGGTGAGTGGGTCGATGGACCGGAGGGGGCAAAATAATGGCGAAGATCATGCGTCACCCGTTCACTGGTGCGTTGTACGAGGTGAACGAAGAGGGCCATGTGGTTGTGCGTGAAGGCGCAGTGGCAGGCGTGTTCGACAGCAGTGGCCGCTGGGTCTCCGGCGAGCTCCGGCAGGCCGATCCCCAGCTCTGTGTCTGGATCACCAACAACCCGGCTTCGGTCATCAACGGGCGAAAGAGCCACCCGATCGAGTAGCCGTCCCGAGCGGACGCCGTGATCGGCGCCCGCTCTCCGGCGCGTGGGTATGCCTGTCAGTCGTTACGACCGCTCGCAGCACGCGCCGCATCCCGACCTGCCAGCCAGCCGAAGGTCAGTGCCGGGCCGAGGGTGCCACCAGCCCCGCCGTACACCATGCCGGTGCTCCCAGCCATCGCATTGCCCGCAGCATAGAGTCCTGGAATCGGCCGTCCGAGCGTATCGAGGACCCGTGCACGATCATCGGTCTTTGGCCCGCCTTTCGTGCCAAGGGCACCCGAGACGATCCGCACCGCATGGTACGGCCCCTCCGTCAGTGGCCGCAGGGTTGCGCCGACGCCTGACTGCGTGCGATCGCCGTTGTAGGTGTCGTAGGCGCTGACCCCGCGTTCAAAATCAGGGTCAGTGCCCAACGCTGCGTAGTGGTTAAAGCGCTCGACGGTGGCGGTTAGCGTATCGGCATCCACGCCGATGATCATCGCGAGGGCTGATAGCGTTGATGCGGTATGCAGAAGCCCTGGCGGTGCCTTGCCCGGGGCGTACCCCGCCACCGGATAGCGGCGCGCGAATGCGTTGTCGAAGATAAGCCAGGCGGGATTGTTCTCGAATGCGAAACGTGTGGGGTCGAATGTGTGGAAAGCGCGACCGATGTCATTGTAGTTCGCAGCCTCGTTAGCGAACCGCTTGCCCTTTTGGTTCACCAGGATGGAGCCGGGTAGCGTTCGCTCGGAGAGACACAATCGATACAGCGGGCGTCCGCGAACATGTTCGCCGGGGATGGGGATGGTGGGCATCCACCAGGCCTCGCTCATATTGCCGAGACTCGCGCCCACGGCCATGGCCATGATCAGTCCGTCTCCCTCGTTTTCCGGCGGGCTGGCGGGGCCGTCGAGTGGCCCCCTCAAAAATGAGGCAACCAAATCTCTGTTCCACTCGAAGCCACCCGTAGCAATGATGACACCGCGACGAGCGCGGACCTGGCAGGGTAGGCCCGCGCGCTCGGCGACAATGCCGACGATAGTGCCGTTCTGCTGGATTAATTCACGTGCTCGCACGCCGGTATAGATGGGAATGTCGCGCTCGAGACAGGCCTCGAGCAATGCGCCGATGAGTGCCTGGCCCATGCCCCGAGTATCTTCGGCTGCCCGTGCGGCCAGAGTTTCGGCGTCGGGCAAACCCTGTCCCATCGATTCGACCAGAGTGATCGGTATAACGGGCGCCTGGGGGTGCAGGTCAGTGACAAGCCGATTCACACGTTCCGCCCAGGCTCCCAGGCGGGCGAAGGAAAACAGATCAGGATCGAGCGACCGTCCACCGCCGGGCTTACCGCCAGGATTTTCCGGGTGATAGTCGGGATAGCCCGCAGCGACATGAAAACGAAGCGGTGTGTTGGCCTCGAGGTAGCGGATCATGTGAGGCGCTTCGCGCACGAAGGTACGGGCGAGGTTCATGTCCATTACGCCGAGCGACAGCGACTCCAGATAGGCGATGGCTTCTGCCTCGGAGTCCTCGACGCCGAGGCGTGCCATATGCGGGTTGTTTGGCACCCACAGAATGCCGCCGGATGTCGCGGTTGTGCCGCCGATAAACTGCCCCTTTTCGACGATCACTACGCGTGCGCCTTCATCTCGCGCAACAATAGCGGCGGCAAGACCGGCCCCGCCGGAGCCCAGCACGATCACGTCGGTTTCGTCGATCCAGGGCATTGCAGAATCGTCGGTCATAGCCGCCTCTCCAGCTCAAGATCCTCAGTGGCATGCCACCTGCACTGCTGCAGGTTGGCACGACTTTGCCTTCATCATTGCGCCGTGGCCGCTGAAGTCAACACGTCGCGCTGACGTACCTAGGGGGAACTTTCGGTGTTACTGTTATCGAACGACTCCCTGTCCTTGGGAAGGCAGGGACGAAAGTCATCATCATGAGGGGGAGCCGAGCATGATCTCCGATCGATCGGAATGGGATGCCTTTCTGACAGACCACCGCTGGGGCGTGTTAACGACCCTCAGGGCTTCCGGCTCAGCCGTCAGCTCGGTGGTCGCGTACGCGCGTGACGGTGACACGCTTGTCATCAGCACGCCGGGAGCCACCTTCAAGCGACGTTCGCTCGAGCGCGACCCGCGCGCGACGCTTTGCGTGATCACCAATTCCGAGCCGTTCAATTTTGTCTCCGTCGAGGGTCATATCACGATCGAAACCGATGATCTGGTGCGCTCGACGCGACGGGTGTTCCAGAACATCGCGGGCACGGGCTATGAAGAGCCTGCGGATCTGCCGGGTTGGCTCGCGGCGCAGTCTCGGGTGATCCTGCGGCTCATCCCGGAACGCGTCTATGGGGTCATCCGATGAGGCGTGGAGGGCTTTTCGCGCTGCTGCTTTTTGCCGCCCCACTGGGTGCCGACACTGCTGATTGGCCGACGTACGGGGGCAGCGCCGGCGGCGGTCACTACAGTGCGGCGACTGCGATTACCCCAGACAACGTGCACGAGCTCGAGGTGGCATGGATACACCGCTCAGGGGACTTTCGTCAGGGCGTCATACGCGGTGTGGAGGGATTCGACAAAGAAGCCGTATCGGCAACCTCGTTCATGGCAACGCCGATCATTGCTCATGACACGCTGTACTACTGCACCCCGTTTAACCGTGTGTTTGCGCTCGATCCGCTAACCGGACAAGAGCGCTGGGTGTTTGATCCCGGTATCGATATGTCGAAGCAATCTCTCACCAATTGCCGTGCCGTGAGCAGTTGGTCAGACCCAGATCTGCCTGCGTCGGCTGCCTGCGCGCATCGCATTATCCTTGGCACCCTCGATGCACGGCTGATTGCACTGGACGGGCGAACGGGGACCCGTTGCGCTGATTTCGGCAACAACGGCGAGATCGATATTAGTGCGGGCATGGCCGCGCACAACCCGGGCGATTACAACCTGACAAGCCCCGCAGCTGTGTTGGGCGATACACTTATCATCGGTTCCCGCGTCATCGACAGCTTGCGCAACGCTGTCCCCGCGGGGGTTGTGCGTGCCTATGATGTACGTACCGGCGAGCTACGCTGGGCTTGGAATCCAGTGCCACCGGGCACGTCCGAGAAAGACGAAAACGGCCGCTGGATCAGCGGAACGACCAACGCCTGGTCGATCATCAGCGTTGATCCGGACCGCAATCTAGTGCTGGTGCCAACGGGTAACACGTCGCCGGACTATTATGGCGGGGATCGACAGGGCAACCTCGACCACTACTCGAGCTCCGTGGTGGCGCTCGATGGCACCAGTGGACGCATCGTTTGGCACTATCAAACAGTGCATCACGATATCTGGGACTTCGATGTGCCGGCGCAGCCTACTCTGGTCGATCTGACCATCGACGGACGGCAGCGCCCTGCGGTTGTGCAGGTCACCAAGATGGGGCTCACGTTCGTGCTGGATCGGGAGACCGGAAAGCCGCTATTCCCAGTGGAGGAGCGACCCGTTCCACAAACAGGCGCGGTCCCAGGGGAGTATCTGAGTCCAACACAACCCTTCCCGCTCAAGCCAGCACCGCTCCATGCGCTCGGCATCTCACCGGAGGACGCGTGGGGGTTCACGCCCTGGGACCGTTGGCAGTGTCGTCGCGAGCTTAAAAGACTCACGACCGGACCGATCTACACGCCGATCAGCGAGCGTGGGCTGGTCATGAAGCCCTCCAACATCGGAGGGCAGAACTGGGGGGCGCCCGCCATCGACCCCGTGCGCAAGCTGATGATCACGAACACCAAACACGTGGGCATGGTGGTGCAGTTGGTGCCGAGGGCACAGTGCGGTCCGGACAGCGCCTTCCCGCAGGAGGATTCCCCCTACTGTGTCAACATGCGTCCGTTCCTGTCGCCCTTCGGTGCGCCTTGCACCAAGCCGCCGTGGAGTACGCTCGCCGCGGTTGATCTGGAGTCCGGGGAGATTCGTTGGCAAGTACCGCTCGGAACGCTCAAGCACCAGGCGCCGTGGCCGCTGTCCCGCATGTCCGGCGGTGTGGAAATGGGCGGACCTATGGTGACTGCAACGGGATTGGCATTCATCGCCGCCTCTGCGGACCGCCATATTCGCGCGTTTGCTGTCGAAACGGGTGAGGAGCTATGGTCGGATGAGATGCCGACGAGCGGTAATGCGGTGCCGATGTCCTATGCGATGGATGGGGAGCAGTTCGTGGTCATCGCGGCGGGAGGGCATTTTACCTCGCCGTCCCCCGCCGGGGATTACCTCATCGCCTATCGACTGCCGCGCCCCTGACCGCCTCGCGGGCGGAGCAGGGGCGGTGGCTGGGCATTGATCAGGGGCGGTGATAGAGCGGGTCGTCCGGTAGTCTTGCACCCCGAGCAAGACCGTCGAAAGGCGGACCCGCGTCCTGCGAAGTGGATGGCTGGTTTTGGTTCCAGTCCATCACCACGCGGCGAAAAAGTATCTTCCAGGCATTCCCCCTGCGCTCGACGCGATCGAGATAACGACCAAAGAAAATCATTTCCGTGCCGGGTGAACTGGCGCTGGGTTTTAGGTAGTGCCCGGCATACACATAGGTCTCGACGTCTGCCTGGTCACCGTTGAAATCGATCTGGGTATTGCCGATGCAGTGCTGGGTGGCGGTGAAGCGCTTGATGCCCGCTGGCAGGTTTTCACAGAACGTCCACGCAGGTCCGTTGAAGCCACCATAGGCAACTTCCGCCTCGGGCCAGTAACAGGCCTTCAGTAGTTCGCCGTCGGCACGGTCGACGCCGCGGGAGTGAGCAGCAAGCAAGGACTGAATCGCGAGTCGATCGCGTGCTTCATCGGCTGATGGAATTTCTCCGGGATTCATATTGTGGGCTCCTTCAGTCTCAGGTTCGATCGAATGTGCTGGCGAATTCCCCGAGCGGCTGCGCGCCCCCGGTGTGTGCGGCGCTTAGTCACGTAGATAGGTGTCCAACACGTGATGAAAGTGGCGAATCCTGGCCTCTTGATAGTTACCCAGCGTCTGGCCTGGCTTGCGCGATGCTTTCATGCCGGCCCACTGCCGGCGGAAGTTGTCCGTGTCCTCATCGAGCACCGCGGCGAGGCGGTTGCCCGCGAAGGCTTCGACCTCGGTGTAGGACTGGTCGATGCCTACACGCACGCGTGGGGCAGGCGGTGGACGTGGGCCATTTTCAGGCACTGGGGCGAGCATCAGGATTTCGTGGATACAGGTGTCAACGGTAAGCGGACGAAAGCGGTAGATGAGCGGGATCGTGATGCCGGGAAAGAAGCAGGCATTCGGGAACAGGTGGTATTCGATCGAATCCAGCAGGATGCTGGTCGACGTCTCACTCAGATCTACTCCGAGGGTTTCGCCCATCCGCTCTCGGGTGATCTCGGCGTGACGATTGCGCGCGGGCATACCGGGCGGCAAGTCGGCGGGGTCATGACCGAGGAATTCGAACAGTTCGGATTCGGAGACCTCGCGCTCGAAGTGCGGATTGCCTGAACTCAGGTTCTGCAGAAACCGTGTGACGTGGGGGCTGAAAATATCGTATTGGGTGTTAGCCCAGGCGGAGCCCCGCAGACCGCGCGGGTGCGTGGCCAGCACATGGTAGGCTTCGAGAAAGCCTTCCATGCACATCTTCCAGTTGCCTGGCAGCACTTTCTCCATGTGCAGCGTGACATAGCGGTTTTCAAGCGGCGTCTCGGCAAAATGCTCTGGCAGCACTTCGAGATACTCGCTGAGCGGCCCTGCCTCTGGATCGAAGCTGATGAATACAAAACCGCCCCAGGTGTCACACGGCAGGGCATCCAGACCAAATTGATGGTCCTCGATATGGGGGAAGTCCCAGCGGCAGGGAATGTCGCGCAGGGACCCGTCCAGGTGCCATGACATGCCATGGAACGGGCAGCGCAAAAACTGCTTGCCCACCCCTTGGCTGCCGGCATCGGCGAATTGCATACCTCGGTGCGGGCACGCGTTCACGAAGGCTCGGATTTGCCCGTCGGCGCCGCGCACGACAAGCGCAGAATAGGGGCCGACGTCGTGCACCCAGTAGTCGCCGCTGTGCGGAATGTGCTCCTCGCGACAAGCCCACTGCCAGACCCGCGGCCACAGGCGCTCGATCTCCTGATCGTAGAACGCCTGGGACGTATAGCGACTGAAGGGCAGGTCTTCACTGCCCAGGTACTCGTAGCGTGACGCCCGCAGGGCTGCGGGCGGCTGGTCTGCGTCACGATCAAGAATGTCCTGGGCGCTCGGTCCCGGGCAGCGGGCCGCTCCCGGCGGTAGTGAAAGATCTCCGCGCGCGTAAAGATCGAATTTCATGGCTGTCTCCCCCTTGGCGATCTGACCGACGGTACCGGCCACGCAACGATTCAAGGTTATTCCTTGCGTCGCTGCAAGCCTTCGCAGAGGGTGGCTTGGCGCTAGCGTGGATTCATGGGTGCTGGTTCTTACCAGCGGTGTTATAAAGCCCTAATCGCAGGTCGCGAGGGGAGGCGCGCCTTGATTCGCACGTTGATGTTTCTGTCGCATACGTCGCACGATGACCCGTTTGCGCATCGCGGCGCGATAGCGCTCGAACTGCTGGCTCGGATTTGTCCTGACGCGGTCGGATACACCCAGACCCGGGCGCTGAGCACACAGCTCGAACCAGATCAGGCGCCACATTTTGCCGGGGTGGCCGAGTTTCGGTTCGTAGACCCAGGGGCCGCGCTTGAGCTTGCGGCCAGCAGCGCTTCTATCGCGCCCCTGCTCGCGCCGGAAGCGCGAATAGCAGCGGTGGTCACCGGTGTCGATCACGTGGTTATGCGCTTACCCAACCACTGCGTCACTCCGGGTATCAAGGGCGTCTATCCGTTCCGTGGTCTCGCGAGCCTGGATGCCAAGGCCTTTTCCGAACGCTGGCTATATGGTCACGGTCCGATTGCTGCCGCGACGGAGGAGGCGCTCTGTTACGTGCAGTGTCACCTCGTGGCTCCCGGCTGGTCGGACGGGGATCCAGCGTTCCACGCGGTGACGGAAATTTACTGGCCCGATATCGCTGCCGCTAGGCGCGCAGTGGGCTCGCGTCAGATGCGTGAAGATCAGGGTGAAGATGCGCGCGACTTTCTTGAGCCGGGATCAGTCCGGCTCGTGTTCGCGGAGGAGGAGGTAGTCAGGCGCGTTTAAGCAGAGCGGCTATTCCTGCAGGCGGTAGGCGGCGTGCTCTTCGACTTGGCAGTACAGGCTCTGGTAACGCCATTCGCCGTCGATGCGGCGGTACTGCTCGCGATACCAGCCAATGATGCGAAAGAACTGAGGATCGCTGTCTGGGACGTTGGCGGTGTACAGCATGAGCAAACGCCAGTGTCCAGTGGCGGTATCGCCGTTGACCTCGATTATCGGGTTCATGGCGCAGTGTTCCGAGTTCCGTATACGACCGGTCGCACGCAGGGCACTGAAATAGCCGGTGATGGCCTCGCGTCCCTCAAAGCGGCCAATACCCGATGCCTCCCAGACGGCATCGTCATGAAACAGGGGTCCGAGCAGGGCAGGATCGTGGTCGGCGTCGCAGCCGGCACAGTAGCGTGCCTTGAGCTGGCGAATGGATTCGATGTCCTCGAGCCGAGCAAGCCGGTATTCGAGGGCGCCGATAGCAGGGGTGGCTGTCGTCATGGCAGTCTCCACGGAGGTTTGATGGGCTTGGATTTGTTGGGATCGATTTGAACAGGAGTGGTCCAGGATGGGAATGCATGAACAGTTTCGTGTAGACGGACAAGTAGCTGTCGTCACGGGTGGCGGCCGCGGTATTGGTCGTGGCATCGCGCTCGGTCTTGCGGATTGCGGAGCCGATGTCTGCGTGGTGGCGCGTCGGCAGGAAGATGTTGATGCAGTGGCGGCGGAGATTCGCGCCCGCGGTCGTCGTGCGCTGGCGATCTCGGCTGACGTCATGGATTTCACCGCTATGCCGCAGGTGCTGGATCGCGTGGTGGCGGAGCTGGGCAGGCTCGACATCATGGTCAATAACGCGGGCGGCAACCTGGACCGAAAAATGTATTCGCTGCCCGACATCCCGCTCGAGAAGTTTGACGAGCAGCTCGCCCTCAACATGAAGACCAAGTTTTGGGGCTCACAACAGGCCGCTAAACGCATGACGGACGGCGGTCGAATTATCAACATTATCTCGATCGCCGCGCACCGCCCGTCTCCAGGATTCGGCGTCTACTCGGCAGCGAACATGGGCATGATTTCCATGACTCGCACGCTGTCGGTGGAGCTCGCGCCGCGCGGGATTACCGTTAACTGCATCGCGCCGGGTATCGTCGTCACGGACATGCTGAAGGAAACGATGCATCTGTCCCAGGATCAGGCGGAGGCGAATTTCGCCAAAGCCATCCCTCTTGGCCGGACCGGCACGCCCGAAGACTGCGCGGCGGCAGCGGTGTTTTTCGCATCGCCCGCGGCAGCCTGGATTACAGGTCAGTTCATCGACGTGGCGGGCGGACAGCCAACCTGATCGCCCGCGCGGGTGGGGGGCAGTCCCCCACCATCCGCTAGCCGTCAGGCGCGCGTGAAACTCAGGTTGAGTTTCAACGTGCCCAGCATGATTCCGGGTTGGTGTTCGAAGGTGTTGCCGGGTGCGTAGGACAGGCTGTCGAGTCGGTCTAACAGCCGCTGCCAGGCGATGGTCTGTTCAAGGCGCGAGATGCCAGCACCCGGGCAAACCCGGGGTCCGGCCGAGAACGCCAGATGCCGCGTGACGGCCTTACGGTCGAGCCGCATTTCGTAGGGGCATTCCCATTCGTCCGGATCCACGTTGCCGGCCGCGAAGCGCAGATGCAGGAGCGAGCCCTTTGGCACGGTCACCCCCTGGAACACTTCCTCCTGACTGGTGATGCGCGTTGACAGGCCCTGTGTCGGCGAGCGCAGGCGCATGCTTTCCTCGGTAAAGCCACGGATCAGCGAGCGGTCGTTCTTCAGCGCCGCGAAGTATTGCGGGTTTTCGCACAGTAGTTGTGCCTGCTCTTCAAGCGCGTACTGCGTTGTTTCCAATCCACCAATGACCATTGCGTACACGACACCGTTCACTTCCATGTCGGTGAGCTTGCGCCCGAGCGCCTCGTACTCGACCTGGCACAACCAGCTGATCATGTCGTCCTCTGGCTGACGGCGCTTCTGCAGCACCGTTTCCTGCACGTACTCCTTGAAGCCATCAAGTTTGCCAAATTGTTCCGTGAGCTCTTCGTCGGTGAGCAGATTGCGGTGACCACGACCGTGAACGAACGCAGTGACCTGGGCTGTGCCCCACTCCGCGAGCTGTGGGATGTCGTCGAGCGGAAATCCGAGCACACTTGCCATGACGAACTGGGGCAGTGGTCGTGCGAATTCACCAATGAACTCAACATCGCCTCGCTCGATCCACTGATCGATGAGCTGGTCGACAAAACGCGTGATCATCGCGCTGTGTCGTGTAGAGCCGGGCCCGACCCAGGGATCCGTCAGCTCCTGACGATGCGAGCGGTACAGGGCGTTGTTAGGGCGCAGCGTCGCCATGGAGGCAATCATCGCGTTAGTACGCGGCGCCTCTTCTGGCGCAACGCCACTCGCGAGCAGCTGTTCCACGGCGAGGGTCAGCGTGGGCGGAAAGCGTACCGGGTCCTTCACGACGCGATCGATGTCCTCATACTTGGTGAGGACGTAGCCGTCAGTGTTAGGAATCAGCCCTTCGCCAGGAAGATGCAGGACCGGTGACTCGCGGTGCAGGATCGGGTACGCCTCATACCAGTGCTCCTGCGCGCCCGGACCGAAGAGATCGACCTCAGCGAGACTGTGAGGGCAGCGCATCGGACTCAGTTGATGATTGGGTGTCTTGTCCATGGTCTGGGCTCCTGTAGCGGCGGGTGGTCAAGTCACCCGGCGAGGTAGGTATCGAGTGTCTGGTGCAGATGCCGAATGCGCGCTTCCTGGTAGTTGCCGAGCGTCTGGCCCCGCTTGCTCGCGGCCTTGATACCCGCGCGCTGTTGGAAGAAATTTTCCGTGTCCTGATCGAGCACATGAGCAAGCCCCGTCGCGACGAACGCGGGTACGGACTTATAGCTATCGTTGATGCCGAGATGGACCACCTCTGCAGGCTTCGGCCGAGGTGCATTTGCGGGCACCGGTTGCAGCATGATGATTTCATGAATGCAGTGATCGACATCGATCGGCCTGAAGCGGTAGATGAGCGGAATACCGATGCCAGGAAAGAAAAACGCATTCGGGAACAGAAAATACTGGATCGAGTCGAGCATCTGGCTCGTGCTGACCTGACTCAGGTCGACACCCAGCGCCGCCCCGAGGCGTGCGCGCATGATGGCAGCGTGCTGTTGTCGGGCGCCGACGCCGGGCGGTAGCTGAGCGTCGCCATGACCCAGATTGCGAAACAGCTCCTGTTCGCTTGGTCGGTGCGCGAGATGAGGGCTTTGGTAGCCTACGGTATGAACGAAACGCGAGACGTGCGGGCCCCAGAAATCGTATTGAGCGTTGGCATCTCCGGCGGTACGTAATCCCTCGGGGTGAGTCGCGAGAACATGATAGGCCTCGAGGAAACCCTCGAGGCACATTTTCCAGTTTCCTGGCAGGGTTTTGTGCATGTGCAGCGCCACATAGCGCTGTTCGAGAGGATAGGCAAAAGCTTGGAAGTGCTCTGGCAGTACGCCAAGAAACTCCGCAAGCGGTTGTGCATTCTGGTCGAAATTGACGAAGACGAAACCGCCCCAGGTATCGAGCGGCAGCTCTGTCAGTCGGAAGTTATGTTCGTCGACATGTGGAAAATCCCAGCGGCACGGCATATCGCGCAGGGTGCCGTCGAGGTGCCATGACATGCCGTGAAACGGGCAGCGCAGAAACTGCTTACCATGACCCTGGGTCCCGGCGGCGCTGAACTGCATCCCGCGGTGCGGGCATGAGTTGATGAATGCGCGCAAGCGCCCGTCGCTCCCGCGCACGACGAGTGCTGAGTGGTCGCCGACGTCATACACGTGGAAATCGCCCGGCTCCGGCACATGTTCCTCGCGGCAAGCCCACTGCCACGTCCGCGACCACACGTGATTGAGCTCTGCGGCAAAAAACGCAGGATCGGTGTAGCGGCTGAACTCCAGATCGCTGTCGCCAAGGAATTGATAGCTGTGTTCCACCAGTGGCCGCGGCGCAGCGTCGCCATCCGCTTCGATGAGGTCGCTCGTGCTGGGTCCCGGGCACCGAGCGAAACCGGGCTCGGAAGACGCGGTTGGGTGCGCGAGCTCGTCTGACATCGTGTGACTCCAGTCCCAGGGGCGCACGACCCCCCGCCGCGCGCCAGAGATCGGATGTTTCCATCTTGGGCGGCGCTCGGCAAGCGTTAACCTGCACGCGTGCTGGGACTGATGAAGTGGGTCGGCCGTCGTCGTCGGTATGAGGGTCGCGCTGGCGTTGGTCAGGTGCAATACTCTGGTCCAACCGCAAACGGGAGCCAGTGATGATCGTCGGGTTGCACCATGTGTCCATATCCGTACCGGATCTCGAGCGTGCACTCGAGTTCTACGGGGATGTGCTGGGTTTCGAAGCAGTACAGAGATCCTCGTTTGCGGGCGATGCGCCGCTTGCGGATCGTGCCATTGGGCTTGATGGGGTGAACGCGCGTATGGCCATGTTGAAGGCGCCGAACGCGTTTCTCGAGATCTGGGAATACCATCATCCGCCGCCGGAAGATCGGCGATCTCGTCCCTGCGATCACGGTTATGCGCACATCGCGTTGCAGGTTCGTGGTATGGCGGATGAGTATGCGAGGTTGATGGCGGCGGGCATGACCTTTGTCGGTCCGCCGGTAGAATTTGGGCGCTCGTCAGCCATTTACGGGCGCGACCCCTTTGGAAATGTCATCGAACTCTACGAGATCCACGATCCGGCTATCGCGCAGCTGCGCGATGCCGGAGTGGCGGCGGATGGGTCAGGACCGGCGGGGACGGGCTAGGTCGGAAGGACCACGGTTGCGCGACCGACGAGGGGGCGGTCGCCACCCACTCGCTCGAGCCAGATGTCGCAGTCGGCGAGCCGTTCACCCGCAACCTCGCGCACCGCGGTCACGGTCCCCATCGCGGTGATGTCATCGCCATCGAGAACGACCCGTGGGAAGGTCATGTAAATGCGGCGTATGCAGGTGTGCCCAGCCCAGGCCTGCAGCATGTTGACCATGTAGCTCAATCCGAGCGGTCCCTGGTTGATGGTGCGTTCGCCATACCCCAGCTTCGCTACCACGCGTCGGTCCCAGTGAACGGGATTAGGATCCCGCAGGATGGCGGCCATGGTTTGCATGCGCGAAGCGAGAACGCTCGGCATGTGCCAGGAAGGAATCTGATCGCCGGGTTGCACGTTCATGCGAAGTTCCTGCGGTAGTGCCAGGTAATCGTGGTTCTTGCGGCATGGGTGCCATCGGGTTCGTGCAGGTCGAATTGGAATTGAATTCGGTCGTAGACGCGTTTCTCGGTCGTGACCCGGTCCGCTTCGGTAATACGCCCCGTGATCTCGTATGCAAGCTCTTCCTCAAGCGGGGAGAGCAGCTCCCAGTCGTAGCTCTCAATGCCGATAGAGAAATCCGATTCCGCCTGACCAAGGGCGAACATCTCAGCAATGCTCGTCTTCGCGCCCAGAATCGGGACATGGAACAGCGCGACGGGATGCGCCAGTGAGTCTGGCAGCGGCTCGGCGCCAGTGCACGCGGTTAGCAGAAAATTCTCCCAGTGAGCAATGGTATAGCTGCCCCCCGGAAACTCATGACCCACCAGCGCGCGAATGGCGCTGACATCAGGGAGACTGGACTCGGGCACCGTGCGCACTCCTCGCTGGCGGCTAGTGACAGGAGCATGCAACGCAGCGTGGGATTCTGCAAATCTGCGTCGCTACGCTTCCTGTCCGCTCGCCGGCTGGACTCAGGCTTCAATCCTGAAGAGCGATTGCCCGCGCGTGGGACAGCGAATGGTGAACGCTTTCAGGCGGGAGTAACTTTGTTAGACTCCGGCGGCGTGAGGAGAGTCTTGCAGGCGATGACAACGAAAAAAGAGACTGCCTTGGCACCCGTGCTAGAGGATGCCTTGGAGGCGTTGGGTCAGGTGACGGATCTGGTCTCCGCCGCAAATGCTTTGCGCGATATTGGTCTCGCCATAGGCCAGTTTCTCCCGGCTGTGGTGGAAGACTTCTCGTCCGAACGCCTGCTCACGATGGAAGATGGGCGGCTGTTAGCGATTGCTCTTGGTTGGGAGGAAACACTTCCGCGCCTCTGGTCCGAGCAGAAGCTGCATTTGCTGCCCGCAATCAGCGCACTCTGTCGGGAGAACACGCGCCCATTCGTGTGGAACGCCGAGGATGCTTTGCGCATGATCCCGGCGAGCCGCGCTCGGCAGAGCGTGGATTGCCCGTTCACGCCCCTGCACGGTATCCATGGCGGAATTACTGTCCCCGTGCACCTGCCCTTCGCGCGCACGGGTTCGGTGAACTGGATGTCTCAGACGCCGGAAGTGGATCTGGACGACGTGCTGGTCGAGCATGGCACCACGCTGCGGCTCGCGTCTTACCTCTTTATGGATATCGTCTATGCCTCTCGCGGCGCGCGTAACCCGGCGCCGCAGTCAGGATCGAGCCTGAACGAGCGAGAGCTTGAGTGTCTCTCGTGGGCTGCGTTCGGTCGTACGGACGTCGAGATCGGCGCCTTGATTCATCGTTCTCCCGCGACCGCCCGCTTTCACATTGATAACGCGATCGGAAAGCTGGGTGCTCGCAATCGGACGCAGGCAGTGGCCATCGCCGCTCAGCTGGGTCTGGTCACGCAACCGGACGATGATCTGGATGAGAGCCAGAACTCGCAGTTTCGCTAGTGGTCACCGCGTACGCGCGACGCACACTAGGAAAGTCGCTCACCGCAAGCCAGAGCCCGCGCACAGTCATGAGCGCAGGCGTGGGAGGTTTTGCCGATGCAAAGCGAAGGGCGCACGGTTTGGGGGTCGAATCCTCCGCTGTAATTCTGTCTCGAGCTGACTGGGGGAGTAATGCCATGGCTCACACGACTGATCATGAAATAGTCTCGATTTATCCGTTTACCGACGCTGAGGTCGATCAGATGCTCACGCACGCGGGAGAGTGCGTACTCATGTGGGCAACGAAGGACGGCTGGCCGGTGGGAGTTACCCACGCCTTCTTCTGGCGTGACGGTAAGATTTGGATCACGTTCTCCTCCCATCGTCATCGCGCGGCTGCCATCCGGCGAGACAATAGGGTGTCGGTCAACATCAGCTCGGCTTCGTACCGTCCCGATGCCGCTGCGGATCTTCCGCATGGCGCGATCACATTCAAAGGGCATGCCGAATTCTTCGATGATGCGGCAACGAAGGCCTGGTTCTATCCTGCCCTCGCGAAGAAGGTGAATCCTGACAGCGCGCAAGGGGAGGCGTTCTTCAATACGCTGTTGGATTCACCGTTGCGAACCATCCTTGCAGTGACGCCAGAGAAGCGCATCATGTATAACTCTGCGTTGGCGGGTCGGCATATGGCCGGCACGGTCAGTGAGGAAGAGCTCGGCGAGCGTCTCGAGAGCGATCAGGTTCGAATGAATCGGGAGCGCGCGCGGCGCGGGTTGGAAACCCGCTGAGTTCCGAGGGCAAAGCAGTACAACCAGATGATGTGGTGACAACATGGACCATTCGATGTTTGCGAACCGCCTAGCGCGGGTCGAGTCCCTGCGTGCGGAGATCGAAACCGGAGCCGAAGAAGCTCAGCGAATCCGCAGGCTGCCGGATAACCTCGTGGACAGTCTCGTTGATGCCGGTTTCTTCCGCTTCACGCTGCCAGCAGCGCTGGGCGGGGAAGACGCGACTTCAACGCAAACCATCGCCGTGCTCGAGGCAATCGCTGCGATTGACGCCTCGACAGCGTGGAACGTCATGTTGGGTTCCGAGATTAATGCCATGGCTGCAGGTGGCATGGATCCCCAGCTCGCGCATGAGGTGTACCTCATGGATCCGAAGGTGATCATGTGTGGGGGCGGCGGCCCGGGCAGCCAGCCGACCCGCGCGGAGCGCCAGAAAGATGGCAGCGTTCGGGTCTGGGGGCAGACGACCTTTATCAGTGGCTGCCACAATGCACGTTACTGCTTCATGGGCGCGCCACTGTTCAAGGATGGTCAGCCTGAGCTTGGGGCAAACGGTCAGCCCATCTACAAAATGTGGTTCCTGCATCGCGATCAGTGGGAAATCGTGGATACCTGGGACGTGGCGGGACTGCGTGGCTCGGGCAGTAATGATGTGCGGGCTGACGGTGCGCTGGTTCCGGAAAAGTTCGTGGGTGTCGATCTCATGACGATCCCTGCTCACTATGACAATCCGGTGTTCCGTATGCCGGTGCCTCTGCGCCTCGCCTACAACAAGGTGGCGGTCGCGCTTGGCGTTGCCCGCGGTGCCCTCGACGCGTTCCGCGATTTGGCGGAGAACAAGGTGCCCATGCTCTCGACCGCCACGCTGCGTAACCGTCCGATCGCGCAGTACCGTATGGGCGAGTGCATGGCTCAGTACCGCGCGATGCGTGCCTACGTCATGGATGCAATGCGAGATGTCGAGGAAGAGCTCGAAGCTGGAGCTGACCTGCCGAGCGCGGCGACCACCCAAGCGGCGCGACTGGCGTGCGTGCATGCCTCCAACGAGTGCATGAAATTGGTTGACGTGCTGCACAACACGGCTGGCGTGTCGGGTATGCGTATGTATTCGCCGCTCGAGCGTAAGCTGCGCGACGCTCACGGGTGTGCCACGCACCGCTGGGTATCGCATCCCCTGTATCAGGACCTGGGCGGCATCCTGCTTGGACTCGAACCTTCCCCCGAGTTTGCGGGTGGTCTCGGTTCTCCGACCCCTCGATAAACACGGTCCTTCATGCACAAAAAACCCGGCTAGAAGCCGGGTTTTTTGTTTCTGCTGTCCGATGACTGGCGCAAAGCCGATTCGTCCGGACGACCAGTCCGAGGGGACTGCTGCCCGGACGAAAGGGCGCGACCCTCAAGGACGACGGCCTTCGATATATTCGTCAATCAGCTCGTGATAGCGACGAATGCGGGTTTCTTGTTTGGATAGGTAGACCCCGACAAATCCCCGTGAGCGGAAGCCGCGCTGCTGTGTGACGAATACACTCACGTCGTCCTCGATGGCTGGTCCGATCGAGTCCTTGCCGAATTCGAGCACGCGGTGCGGCGCCTCGTCCGCACCATGATGATTCCCCATGCCGCGCTCGTTTGCCTTACCGCCGGCTTCGATGGACGCGGGGCTCGCATACCACCAGTTGTCGAACAGGCACTGCTCTGGATCGGTTGGGTGCGGACGTGCGCGCAGGAAATGGAATCCGTCGGACCACAGCGACACTGCGAAATTGGGAAACAGCGTGTAGTGGAAGGCATCAGTCAACTGCTGGTCAGGCACCTTCGCGTAGTGCGCGAAGCCGCGAGCCGGCCCCAGGCGTCGCTTGGCCTCTTGCAGAGCTTCGCGCGTCTTTTCCGGCGCCCCGCGGAAATCTTCCGGGTTCAGATCCCAGTAGCGCAGCTGTGAGGCGAGCGGCTCCAGAATATTGCCCTCTTTATCCGTTGAGCCGACCCCGTAGCCGCCTTCCATGATCATCCGGTTATGACCTTCTTTCGAGAGATCGAACTTGGTCTCACGGAAGTAGGTGTTGATATTGCCGCGGATCTTGGTGCGGTCAGTGTCCGGAGTTGCAGCCATGTGCACGGTGGGAACGTGATAAGACTCGTTAAAGTTGTCGAGCACGACCTTCCAGTTGCACGGCAGCTCCATGGTGTGAGCCATGGTGCGGCGCCAGGTGTGGATGTCGCGGCGAGCCCACTCATCCCAAATCGGACCGAGATAGGAGCGCAGGCTGCCACAGTTAGGATCCATGTTGATCCAGATGAAGCCGGCGAAGGTTTCGCAGCGAACCTCGAGAAGATTGACCTTGCCGCAGGGGTTGCCTTCCGGGAAATCCTCCCGGTCGGGTGCAAAATTGAGCGTGCCATCGGGCAGAAAAGCCCAGCTGTGGTATTTGCAAACGAAACGGCTCTTGATGCTGCCCTTCGGGTCAGACACGAGCGGGTTGCCGCGGTGCTGACAGACGTTGTAGAACGCCTTTACGGAGCCATCCTTCTGTCTGACCATCAGGATTTCCTCGGGCCCGACCGGCTCCATCTGCCAGTCGCCAGGATTGGGGAGCTCTGCCTCTCGACCCAGCAGCAGCCAGACTTTGGTCCACATGCCCTCCCATTCGCGTTGGAAGAACTCACGTGAGGTGTATCTGTAGCCAGGGATCTTGTGGCCGCGCGTTTCCTGTTCCGGCCAGCTGTCGACGACTGGGATTGTCTCTGCCATGTTCCCTCCCTCCAGGGTCAGCGCCGCGGAAATTCACGGCCGCATGTTCCGTAATGTAGCGGATCAGGTGCTGCGTCTGGAAGTCAAATTCCCCCTTTGGACCCAGTGGGCCAACGTTTCCAGGCTCGTTGCGAGCCAGTGCAGACAAGGGCTAGTCTCACGGCTCTGCTAACGCTCGGAGTCCTGTTCATGACCAAACGTTTGCCGCGCTATCGCGAATTGCCTGCAGTTCCCGGCAATCCGCCGAAGACCGCGTGGGGTCTCTTCGGTGCCGATGACAATATCGGCATGTTCAATCTGCAAACGCCGGACGTCGTAGTGGCGGCTGCGCGTCTGGTGCGCAAGGGCGCCGTTTTTGCAATGAATTGGGAGCAGGAAAAACCCAATCCGCCGCTCTTCGGCCGTGGCAAGTTCCGGCACACGGTTTTCCGCGACATCCCGGTTGGGCATCACGGTGATGATTGCCTCGACAATTTCTTTACGCAGGCCTCGAGTCAGTGGGACGGGCTCACTCACGTTGGTGACTATGAGCACGGGT
This sequence comes from Pseudomonadales bacterium, assembly GCA_049454295.1. Lineage (GTDB taxonomy): Bacteria > Pseudomonadota > Gammaproteobacteria > Pseudomonadales > Azotimanducaceae > UBA7803. The sequence continues at coordinate 33,652 of JBMTYG010000005.1, read as the reverse complement.
TCTGGGGAGGGGTCCAAAACGTCGAATTGCGCGAGCACCCCGATGACCATCGTCTGGGTATTGACCACTGGGCGCGTCGGGGTATCGCAGGACGGGCCGTGGTCCTCGATGTCGCGCGCTGGCGCGCGGCAGAAGGGCGACCACTTGACTGCAACGCGAGCGATGTCATCACCGTGGCGGACCTGGAGGGAACGCTGCGTGCGCAGGGCACAGAGCTCAGGCCCGGTGATGTGTGGATCATTCATCTCGGCTGGGTCGAGTGGTACGAACAGCAGGCACCCCGCAAACGCGCTGAGATGGCTGTTACGGCCAATCTGCGCACGCCGGGTCTTGAATGCTCGGAGGCCATGGCCGAATGGATCTTCGATCGTCATCCCGCGGCGCTATGCTCGGATAACCCGGCGCTCGAAGCCTGGCCGCCCCCGAATTTCACCGATCCAGAGGGGTTCTTGCACCACTGGATCATTGGTCGCTTCGGCATGGCCATTGGAGAAATGTTTCAGACCACCCATCTTGCAGCCGACTGTGCGGCCGATGGGGTGTATGAAGGCTTGTTCGTATCGGCGCCGCTCAATATTGCGGGTGGTACCGGAAGTCCGCCTAATGCGCTCGTGATCAAGTAGTCGTCGACGTCTCTCGAGTGCGCGCGCGGGGCACGAGTCGCCCAGCGCGCCCGAGCAGCGACACCAGCACCAGCGCCATCAGGATCGCCGACAAGCCAGTCATGAGTGTTCCTGCTTGCCTCGTCAGGGAGTTGACAGCGATCTGGCGACGCATTTCGTAGCCTTGTGGCAGAGGAACGACGCCAACCCGGTTGGCCCAGTTGTCGTAAGCTGCGCTCAACGATGCGAAGGCAAGGGGCTCTTCCTCGATCAGGTTACGGGTTTCCCCGGGATCATTGCGGTACTGGTACAGCTCCCATTGCCCGCTTCCCCATGGCGGTGCGTTACGCACCAGTTTGAACGGTCCTTGGTAGAGGGCTGCATTGCCAGAGGCTTCGAATGCGACAATGTCGGTCGAAGTTCGCGCCGTCGTTGTCATGCCTGTCAGCAAAGGGGCGAGAGATCGACCGTCGAATTCCGTGGCAGCCGTTTCGATACCTGTGAGGTCAAGCAGCGTCGGTGCGAGGTCCTGCATAGTGGTCAGAGCATCGCTCTTGCGGCTCTGAATTCCCGGTCCCGCAATGATGAGTGGTACCCGAGTGCCTCCTTCCTTCGTTTGGAACTTGAACAGGTCGCTCGGTGCCGCCGCTGCCCACGCCCATTCCGGACCGATGAACACATAGCTGTTGCGTTCGCCCAGATTGGCAAGGTCGCGCGTATACCCCTGTAGCTGGGTCCACGTCTCCATGCCCGGCGACGCGAAGGGATCGCTAGGCTCTGGACCGTTGTCTGACGTGATCACGAACAGCGTGTTTGAGCGTTCCCCGATGGCATCGAGATGTGCCATGAGACGACCAACATGGTGATCCATCTCCTCCAACATAGCCGCATTCACGGCCATACTCGCGCTCGCGAATTCCTGTGCGGATGCATTGAGAGCGGACCAGGCTCGAAGCTCTTTCGGGCGTTCCACACGAGCAGCTGCAGCGGGCGCGAGTCCTAGCTCCCGCGCGCGGTCTTCACGTCGCGCACGAAGCGCATCCCAGCCCGCAGCGTAGAGTTCCCGATAATGCTCGCGCCTTGCGGCGGGCGCCTGCACCGGAATGTGAATAGCCTGAAATGCCAGGTAGGCGAGGAATGGCGTTCGCTGCTTGTTATCAGTGTCTATCCAGCCGACCAGGCGGTCGACGAGAAAGCGGGAGGAGTAGAAATCTGCGGGCAGTGTCGCGCGAGCTCGATCCTCGAACCAGTCCGCCCGGGCGTAGTAAGGCATGTAGGACTGAGCACGGTAGTTGTCGGCGCCGGAGGCGTCGAGGATGAACGAGTGGTCGAAGCCGTGATCGGCGGGAAGCTCTCCGGGCCCATGTCCAAGATGCCACTTGCCGGTCATGTAGGTGCGATAGCCCGCGCGCTTGAGGCGTGAGGCGAGCGTGGTTACCCCGGGCGCCAGGGCCTTGCCATAGCCACGTGCGTTGCGCTGCTCTGCTGGGATTACCTCTGGAATGGTCGAGACGCCCGCTCGATGGGCGTCCAGGCCGGTCAGCAGCATGGCCCGAGAGGGCGCGCACAGCGGCGCTGTGTGATGCTGCGTGAACTGGACCCCGGCACGCGCGAGCCTATCGATGTGGGGTGTTCGAGCCTCGCCTCCGTAGCTGCCAAAATCCATCAGCGCGGCGTCGTCGACGAGCACGATCACAACATTGGGGCGGTGATCAGCCGCCGTGACCGCCTGCGTGAGCAGCAGCAGCACGCAGGCGAACACTGCACGCCGCAGTCTCCTCTGCGGTCGCTGAGTCAGGCGCTGCAACTGCCGCCACCCAAAACACAGAAGCGGGCACAATGAGGGTGGTTCAGAGCTACCGATTGCGCCGCGGTTTTGAGCGTGGAGCCAAGCTCAAATCCGGGGTCTTCTGTGACCAGCGTGCAGGCAAGCACGACCGGGTGTTGCGCGCCCCGGCGCTTCACGACCATGCGCGAACTTGCGCACATCATATTGTCGGGATGCACGTCGAGGATGCCCCAGCACGCTGTGGTAATTTCCGGGACATCAGCGCTTGCGTCCATGTCTGGGAAGAGCACTAGCGTCTCGGGGTCGTTTGCGTCGATAGTGAGCCCCAGTGACGCGAACAGTGAAGCGTAGCCAGCTCGCAGCTCATGCTCTGATTCGTCCCAACAGGTTCGTCCGGCCACATGCACGATCAGCCCGGTTTCTATCAGCCAGCGCAAGCCTTTCAGCATGGGTTCGAAACTCCGGCGTCCACGCTCTTGTTCGTGCCGCGCCGCGGTGTAGTGATCGATGGAAACGCGGACGGTGATGCGGTCGGGATAGCGGGTATGGAGAGCAGCGAGTCCGGGCGCACATTTCATCATCGGACGCATTGCATTGGTCAGGACAAGAACGGGATAGTCGCGCTCGAGGGCCGCCTCGAGCATGGCAAGAATGCCGGGGTTCATGAACGGCTCGCCACCGGTGAAAGCAATCGTGGGTGGCGGCGCGTGCAAGCCGAGCGCCTCGTCGAGAAACGTGGTGACCTCCGCAGCCGAAATCCAGCCCAGCCGATCATTGCTTGGGCTTGATTCGATATAGCAGGTTCGGCAGGTCAGGTTGCAGAGTGTGCCGGTGTTGAACCAGAGTGTGCGCAGTTGCCGCAAATCTACCCAAGCGCGGGGTTCTCCGTCGCGGGTGGTGACGGGATTGGCAAATTTGCCGGCGGGTTGTCGCAGGATGAGGTCCGACACTGCGCGGTGATCCGTGGCTTCAGTTTGAGGAGAGTCTATCGTGCTTACGCTGTATTACACACCGGGCGCGTGTTCTCGCGCATCGCACCTCGCGCTGCGGGAAGCGGGTGCCGAGTTCACGCTGTACAACGTAGATTTTGTCGCGGCGGAACAGCGCAGCCCAGACTATCTGCGCATCAATCCCAAGGGGCGAGTGCCTGCTCTGGCAACACCGCGCGGGGTGATTACGGAGAATCCGGCGATTCTCGCCTACGTGGCGCAGACTCATCCGCGAGCGGGGCTGGCGCCCCTGCATGATCCGTTCGAGTTCGCGCGCATGCAGGCATTTAACAGCTATCTCTGTGCCACTGTGCACGTGGCACATGCGCACCTGCGCAGGGCGGAGCGCTGGGCCGATGACCCTGCCGCACGAGCGGAACTGAAGCGCAAGGCGCCATCGGTTGTGGAGGGCTGTTTCGCGCTGATGGAAGCCGAGATGGTGGGCACACCATGGGTGCTGGGGGAGGCTTTTTCGGTGGCAGACTGCTATCTGTTTACGCTGACCGAGTGGCTGCCGGCCCACGGGCTCGAGGTGGATCGATACCCGAAAATTGCGGCCCATCACGCGCGCATGCGCGAGCGTGATGCGGTTCAGGCGACGCTTGCCGCGGAACGCTGATCGCTCGAGCGGCGCGTCTTTGGGAGCCTGGCCGGGCGCGCTAGTCGGTGTGCTTGGTTGCTGCGAGTTCGCGCACCGCGTCCAGGTGGAAACGGGTGAATCGATAGAGCTCGGATTCAAGGATCCGTTCCTGGTCGCTGTGCGCGCCGAAACCCTTCGCTCCGTCCTCGACGTCGATAGCGGGTCCGATGCCGTAACACTGGATCCCTCGGGCACGCAGGTATGCCATATCGGTCGCGCCGGTACTCATGGTGGGGAGCGTCGGTGCCGCGTAGTGCCGGTCAAATACCGTCTCGAGCGTTGCAAAGGCTTCTGTTGCAATGCTGCTGGATCCCCGCGGACGCAGGTCTCGCGGCGCCCAGTTCACTTCGATACTCGGATCGTCAACGATTCCGCGAACCTGTTCGAGGAAAGCCTCTTGGTCCTCTGAAGGCTCAAGACGAGTGTCGAGCGTAGCTCGAGCTTCCGAAGGAATCACGTTCACCCGATAGCCGCCATTGATCATGGTGGGCGAGATCGATGAACGGATGACAGAGGCGTGCCTCGGCTCGCGGCTTCTGAACCAGGCGTCGGCTCTGGCCTGTACATCGGAATCCGGGTGCAGAATGTCTCGGTAGTACTGTGCTTGCTCCGGTGGCGCGATTGCCGCCAGGCGCTCGAAGTAGGTTCGCGTGGTCTCGTTGAGCCTTATGGGCGTTCGCCAGGCGGCAATCCGAGCGACCGCCGAGGACAGGTGCACGACGGCATTGTCTTCGAGCGGCACCGAGCCGTGTCCCGCGGGCCCGCGCGCAACCAGTTCGATGGCGCGGGGGCTTTTTTCCATAGTCTGAATCGAGACTGAGGTGACGCGGCCGTTCTCACGGGTAACCCCACCGCCCTCTGCCAGACAGTATTCCGCGTCGATCTTGTCGAAATGGTGATCGACGACGTACTGGATACCGACCCGCGTCGTGCCCTCTTCGCCCGACTCCGCCAGGAAAATCACGTCCCGATCGAGCGGCGTGTCGGCACGTTTAAGTGCCAGCATGGTCATGAGCGCGGCGGTCACGTTGTCCTTGTCATCGACGGTTCCGCGTCCATAGATATAGCCGCCTTCGCGCGCGGCGCTAAAAGGTGGAAACGACCATTTGGCAGGGTCGATATTGACCGTGTCCGTATGCGCCATGAGCAACAGCGGGCGCTTGCTGCCGTTACCGCGCAGCCTTGCGATCACGTTCGGTCGGTGCGCTTCCAGCGCGACGACCTGGGTTTCGATCCCCTCCTCGCGCAGTACCTTGGCGAGGTACTCGGCCGCTTCGAGCTCTCGCCCCGGCGGGTCTGTGGTATCCATGCGCAACAGCGCCTGGAAGTGCTCCAGAGTTTCGCTATCGAACCCGGGGTCATTGACGCCAGGTGCGCTCGCGTGTGCGCTCGGTCCGCCGGCAGTTCCGCTGCCAACCAAGATCAGTGTGGCAAGTCCCGCCGAGCGTATCCATGCCGGCAGCCTGCGGTGCGATTGGGTCTGTCTGATCTCGGTGTGGCGCATCTTGGGTGCTCCGGTAGTAACGCTCATGCCGTGATTCTGCGCCTTTTTCGTGCCGATCCGCACGCGCCGGTCTATCGGCGTGCGAGCCAGCGGCTGAATTGCTCCAGTCCGAGCGCCAGACGCTCAGGCCGAGCCGCAAAACACCAGCGCAACCAACCTTCGCCGGCCGCACCAAATGCGCTGCCTGGGGCAAGTCCCAGATTCGCCTCATCGATGAGCCGGAGCGCCGTTGCCACAGAGTCATCCTCGCCCATGATCCGCAGGAACACATATAGCCCCCCGAATGGACGAGGCACGAGCAAGCCAGGGAGGCTGCTCAATCCCTCGATCAACTGATCTGCTGCGCGCTGCAGCCGGGCGCGCCGCTCGCGGAAATGATCGGGATCCTCCGCCAGCGCCGCAAGCGCGCCCGCCTGAACGAAGGCGGGTGCACACGAAGTGTTGAACTCAATCAGTTTGCCGAGATCATCGGCGATGGAACGCGGAGCGACGATCCAGCCGAGGCGCCAGCCGGTCATTAACCATGCTTTGGAAAAACTATTCACACTAATCACACGGTCTTCCGCGGAAATCAGGGGCAGGAATGACGGGGCGCAATCCGTTGAGCTGTCTATCGATAATCTTTCATATACATCATCACAAATTATCCAGGTCCCTGTTTGGCGGCAGCGCTCAAGAATCGGCGCGCGATGGTGTGGATCGAGGACCCAGCCCGTTGGGTTGTTGGGGGAGTTCAGCACGAGTAATCGAGTATCCGGTGTGATGGCAGCGATTAGCAGGTCGATGTCGAGTGTCCATCCGGTGGCGCTTGGGGTGAGTGGTACCGTCTCAACGCGAGCACCGAGAATGGTCGGAATCTCGCTTAAACCAGGCCAGGTGGGCGCGGGTATCAGCACGCGCTCACCGGGTTCGAGTAGCGCTTGCATGGTGATCATGAGTGCAGAGATGCCGGAGCTGGTGACCAGGATCGTCTCGGGTGCAAATTCGCGGCGGTGCAGCTTCGTCAGATAGCCTGCGAGTGCGTCTCGTAACGCAGGCTCTCCCCGGTTGTGCGTGTAGAAGGTTCGTCCAGCGTTCAGGGCTGCAACAGCCGCGGCGCGCACGGGCTCGGGAGTCACCTCATCGCTTTCCCCGAACCAGAAAGGGAGCACGTCAGGTCGGCCCAGCGCTGCGTTGGCAATGAGCCGAATGCGGGAGGCGGGAAGTGCGCGAATAGCGGCGCGAGCGCCAGTGTCGCCGGGTGACCGCATCACAGCACGTCGAAGATCCAGCTCACTTTGAGCGCGATCTCACGGCGTTTGTCGACAGGTCCAATGACGTTCTCATCGTCCACTTCGTTGTAGACCAGATAGATGCCTGCGTTCGCGCTTTGCAGCCATGAGAAGCGCAGATTTGTGCCCACCAGGTCTGTGCGGTCATCATATTGAATGAGCGCCTGAAGCAGCATGCGCGGCGTGAATGAATACGACAGCCGCAATCGAGCGACGTTAATCTCGATGTCTTCCGCCACATCCTCGATATTGATGCGGTTATAAACCCAGGCGAGTTCAGAGGTGAAAGCGTCACCTGCGCGCATGCGCACGATCGGACTGGTGCTCACGCGATCACCGCCAAAGAACCCGCCTATCTTGGTTTCCATCTCAAGCGACAAGGGTTCGCCCTGGTTGGTAATGAGCACGATTTGCGCTTCCCGTTCGTTGTATTCGCCGGTCGGCACCTGCGCGTCTGCCGTGAGGGCAAAAGGCTCGCGCACCCATTCGTGCACGAAGTTCATGCCGGTGTGTACCTCGAAACCGTTACGCCATTCCCAGTGGTTGTCGATGTGCAGGAACCCGCTTTCGTAAAGGTTGTCCTCGTTGCCCCAGAAGCCCCGGTACGCGATATGTGGGCGCAGTTCGAGCAGCCCCCAGAGCGACTCAGGGCGGTACCGTCGCAGCAGATAGCCTTCCGCCTTGCGGTAATTCGATCGACGCAGGAAGCCGACCTCCGGATTGAAATTGCGACCGACCTCGCTGTAACCGAGATTGCCGCTCCACGCCTCACTCAGGTATTGGCCGATCATCGAGTAGGCATAATCCTGACCTTCGCGGTCTGGAGTATCGGTGCGCGCAACATAGGCGTTGATGAGCCCATCTCGTCCGACGCCAAGACGGCCATCGATCGCGTACGTGTGGTTGTCACGAGCGCCCGCGGCACCCTCGCTGCCATCGCGCGAAACGACCAGCGCGCCGAGCGCCGATCGGTTAGGCAGTTCCTGCTGGACACGCGCGACCGTGAAATTGTTTTCGGCCGCGGCGCCGGTTTCCTCTGTGCTCATGCGTAGCAGTCCAACATTGGTGTTGGCGCCTAAGCGACCTGAGACTCGTGCTCCCCCGGCGATAGGCTGGGCGGTGCCGTCTGCGGCTATTCCAATGCGGCGACTAAAGAACAGTTCTACTTCCCGCGGCGTGCCCACCGAGAATACGCCGGCATTCTCCAGGAAGAATGGGCGTTTCTCCGGAAAGAACAGATTGAACCGATCAAGATTGACCTGTAAGTCGTCGACTTCCACCTGTGCGAAGTCGGTGTTGTAGGTGGCGTCGAGCGTCAAGCTTGGCGTAAGCGAATACTTGATATCGACCCCGAGCTCCTGGCTGAGATCGGTACCGTCACGTGTGCCGCCGCGCTGTGCGAGTCCGAGCGCATAAGGAATCACTTTGAAATTGCGAAGCGAGGGCAAATCCAATCCCTGAAGCGCGCCAGCCTGGGATACCCGGTACAGGTTGTATTGGCGCGGCAGGGGCGACCAGTAGGCAATCTCGTTCTTGCGTCGTATGTTGCGCTGGAAATTGAGCCCCCAGACGGGCTTCTCATCGGCCGCGAAGCGCAGAGATCGAAACGGAATGCGCATTTCCGCACTCCATCCGTGATCACCGATCGCCGAGCGAACGGACCAGGTCGTGTCCCAGTTCAGATTGAACCCGCCACCGGAGCCCGATTGCATGTTGCCCATGCCTCCGCCGGGACCCGTGGAGCCGGCGCCTTCTCGGGTCACTTGGCCATCGTATTCGAGCCCAGCCGGATTGGTGCCAAAAATGAACCCGTTCTGACCGTCCCGGAACGTATCGATCAGCACCTGAAAACTGTCGCCTTCCTCGAGATTGGAATCTCTGCGGCTGTCGGAGACGATAATGCCGGCGGGATCTTCGTCGTAGCAGACAACGCCGATGAGGAGAGCGTCGTCGGTGTACCCGATGTAGACGTCTGTGCGTTCGCTTGCCGGTGCTCCCTCGGCTGGCTGTACCTGCCAGAAACCCCGTGCGGGGGTCACCGCCCGCCACACCGGATCATCGAGGACATTGCCATCGAGCGCGGGCTCCTGCGCAAGGGATTGCGCCACTGCGACCGGAGGCTCTGCCGGTGCGGAACCGGATGCATATGCGGCGCTGCCGAGGGCCCAACTGAGTATCAATACCCCAGTCAGCAGCGATGGCGGGACGTGCAAGACCTTCGGTAACCCGCGCTGCATGTTCTATCGACTCCCGCCGGCAAAAACCGCGATTCTAGCGAAATACCCCCAGCGCCGCGCCGCTGTGTCCATTCGGGACAGCTGCTCGTACGCGTAGGCATCTGCCGCTTGACGCGCTTTGCGGGCGATCGTTCCATGCGAAAGCTGCTTGAGCAGACGGCTGTATTTGCGCAGACGGATTTGATGAGGTGCATGATGGACGACGGTATGGACGACGATCGCCGCGAGGAACTGCGTGAGACCTTTGATTCTTTCGATCGCAACGGCGACGGAACGATTGGCATCGAGGAGTTCGGGCGCCTGTTGAAACTGCTTGGGGCCGGTATGAAACCGGCAGAACTGCGTATTGGCTTTCGCGAACTCGACCGCGATGGGAGCGGCGCCATTGGTTTCGACGAATTCTATGCGTGGTGGACCGACCAGTAGCAGAGTCCCTGGATCACCCGGGGAGCACGCCGGTGCAGGCGAACGGCAGGCCCTTGGCGTGCAGGCGGGATAGTGACCGGCGTCAGGCCGCCCTACCGTGCGCGCCTGAGGCGGGGGTTTGCACGCCTCTGTTTGCCTGCCTGTCAGTCCATTCGCCCGATCCAGGTCTGACGGGCATAGGCGCACAGCGCGCCGGTCTCGTCGAAGAGGGCGGTTCCCGCGAAATGCTTGCGCCCGTCGATCTCCTGACGCCAACCGATCACGACCAGCTCGCGTTCTGCGTAGACCGGTCTCAGCACGCGGGCGGTCATGCGACCAAGCAGCCCGGTGCGAATGTCTTCCGCGTAATATGCGAATTGGCCGGGGCAATCGAGTGCGGTCCAGACGAGTGCAGCGGGGAGCATACCGTCGGCCGTCCGCCCAAGTCGGTGGTGGGGCCGCCAGGCGGCCGCGACGCCGCTAAAACCAGGCACCGGGGCTGCATGTACACGAAGCCCTTCCCCCTCGGCAGTGTCCACGCCACAGCAGGCACAGACCGGATGAAAGCCGGTGCCGTCCGGCAGGTATGGGTTCACATTGCGCGCGAAAGAGGGGGATTTCTCCCTTGCCGCTCGCGCAGCATCAAACGGCGGTGGCTCCGGAATGCTCATGTCCAGCTCGGCTGTTAAGGCCTCGGCAATGAGCGTTTCGCCGTGGTGGATACGAATCGCGCTGCCATCGGTCCGAGTCACGGTCATGGACGTATCAAGCGGGATAGGCGCGCGCAGGGTGACCTCGATAGCGCTGACCATGCGCGTGCTGTCCTCGAAGAGATCAGCCAGCACTCCGCCGACGTAGCCACCGTTACCGGAATTCGGCGGACCGCGGAATCGAAATGGGATAGAGATTTCTTCGGGCATTCGCGACGTCCGGCAGGTAAAACGCAGATTGTAGCCTCGGGACGGGTTGCGCCTATACTGCGCCGCCGGGAGGGGCGTTAACCGGGCATTCCGCTGACGCAGCTGTCGGCGTGGTGAGTGCAATGCAAGCAACAGATCGGACGAGGGAGAAGGGATCTATGAATAGCGTCTTTGCGCGGGCCGGTCGGTCCGTCATCACGATCGGTCTGCTCTCTGCGGCGTCGGTCGCCTATGCGGGTCCCCAGTGCACCACGGCGGATCGCGCCGAGTGGCAGGACGAAGCCGCTTTTCAGGAGAAGCTGAAAGCCGACGGGTACGAGATCAAGGTGTTCAAGGTCACGGACGGCAACTGCTACGAAATCTATGGCTGGGATAAAGATCGGCGCAAGGTCGAGATTTATTTCGACCCCGTGTCAGGCAGCGCGGTGAAAACAGAGATCGACTGATCTTGATTCACGCTTCAGAAGCCCGATCAGAGCGGCTATGGGACCCCGGGGTGCGCATATTGCATGGGGTCCTGTTGACTGCTTTCGTCGCCAACTACTTCCTGCTTGAAGAAGGCGACGACCCGCATCAGATCTTTGGTTATCTTGCGGCGGCGGCGGTCCTGCTGCGGGTCTTTTGGGGATTCCGCGACACCGGTGCTGCACGCTGGTCAGCCTTCTGGCCCTCCCCGGGCAGGCTTGCGCGTCACGTTCGCGCGCTTGTGCAGTGGCAACACCGTCCGATTCCCGGGCACTCCCCGATTGGCGCTTTGGTCATGATCCTTATGCTGCTGGGTATGACCGCCCTCGCGGTGACCGGCTTCCTCATGGAGGAGGTCGATTACTTCTGGGGCAATCAATCGGTTGAGGACATTCACGAATGGTTGGCTGATGGGCTCGCGGCGCTCGTTGCCCTGCATGTGTTTGCTGCTGTGGTGGAAAGCGTCTTGCTGCGTGAAAACCTGCCCTGGTCTATGGTGACAGGGCGGCGCAAGGTTCATCCTGCCGTTCCCCAATCCTGGGACGAGTAGTCAGCGATGTTTCGATCTTTGAGATTCTATCGGCTGGACGACGACTGGCCGACGGACGAGGCAGAGCTATCCGCCCGTCTTGCAACCGTTGCCTTCACGCCTTGCGGCCCCTTCTCTGAGCAGTCCGCAGGATTCGAAGCACCCTCTGGGGTAGATGCCGATCCGCTGTTTCGTCGCGTGGCAGGGGCAGATCTGCTGCGTGTGCGCCGTCAGGTAAGGCTATTACCTGCGGCTGCCGTCAATGAAGCGCTGCCAGAGCGCCTCGCGGAATACGAGGCGCGCATGGGTCGCGAGGCGTCGCGCAAGGAGCGAAGACAACTGCGTGACGAGGTCTACGGCGAGTTGCTGCCGCGCTCGCTGTTGCGCTCCGATCGGCTTCAAGCGCTTGCGCTTCATCGCGAACGCCTGCTGGTGATCGACGCGGCAGTACCTGCGCGCGCCGAACTCGTGCTTGACCGCCTGCGCGATGCCTTCGGCTCGCTCAAAGTCCGACCACTCACGTTCCGAGACCCGGTGAGCACGCTACTCTCGCGCATTCTGCTCGGCGACGGCCCGAGGGAGCTGCGGCTCGGTCGCGAGTGTCGGTTGAATGATCCAGCGTCGGCTCGGTCCGCGGTGCAATGGACGGACATGGATCTGTCTGACGAGGAACCCCGCACACTTCTGCAGAGCGGTTTGCGCCTGCTGCGTTTGGGTGTTGAGTTCGAGGAGTTATGCACCGGCGTAGTCGATCAAGACGGCGTCTGGCGTAAAGTCCGATGGCCCGATGTCGCTGCAGCTGAGGTGGGGGATGAAGACCCGCTCGCCCGCCTCGACACGGAGACGACTTTGCTCGCGGGTGCTGTGCGACGATTAGTCACGCTGCTTGAGCGGGTACTGGGGTCGTCGGAGGGTTCGTGAACAACCAGACTGTCTCTGCATTGGTGACTGCATCGCTCGAACGCGTAGCCCTTGTCATCGAAGATCTGTCAGAACCGGTCTATCGGCGCTACTTTGCGGCGGATCCTGATGCCGCCGCGCTGATGGCGCACATGGATGATCTGACGCGCGGTCGCATGTTGAACGAGGTATTGCGTCTCGTGATGGATTGGGATCCTGAAGGAGATCGGGCCTACCTGGATTTTGAGGTGCGCAATCACCAGTATGCGTACCAAGTCGAGCAAGGCATGTATCGAGAGCTGTTGTTTGCGCTGCGCGATACTGTAGCCGACATACGCGGCGTCGCCTTTTCGGCAGAGAGAGCCGCGTGGGATGCTCGCATACAGAGCCTCGTCGCCGAGATCGAGGCGCGCACCACCTGAGGTTGTTGCCGGCTCATTGGCGCATGCGCGTATCCTGCGGCGGCATCCGGGTAATTGCCGAATGCCGCTGCCCCAGTCATCAGCGGGGTTGCACCTGCACCGGCAGGTCTGCGATTCCGCGGATGAAGTTATTGGGCACGCGCAGCACCGGTCCGACGACGTCGATGCGTCGGAAACGCTTCTGAATCTCTTCCCAGAGTATTTTCAACTGCATTTCAGCGAGACGGTTGCCCATGCAGCGGTGAATGCCAAAGCCGAAGGAGACATGACTGCGCGCGTTAGGGCGGTCAATGATCAGACGGTCGGCGTCCGGGAACACACTTTCGTCGCGGTTAGCCGACAGATACCACATGACCACCTTGTCGCCCGCTCGCAGCGTTTTGCCGCCGAGCTTCGTGTCCTCGAATGGCGTGCGGCGCATGTGGATGACCGGCGTTTGCCAGCGGATCATTTCCGACACCATGTTCGGAATCACTTTCGGCGATTCTTCAAGCTTGCGGTATTCATCCGGGAACTGGTTGAGCGCGAGCAGACCGCCGCTGATCGAATTACGGGTGGTGTCGTTCCCCCCCACGATGAGCAGCATGATGTTGCCGATGAATTCCTGCGGTCGCGACAACATGTCCCGTGTCGATTCACCGTGAGCGAGCATGGAGATCAGGTCGTTGCGCGGTTCGCTTCGCGCGCGCTCATGCCACAGGCTGGCGAACGTGTTGGCGCAGTCGGCGAATTCGCGTGCCCGCGTTTCAACCGACAGCCCTGCTTCTCCCATGATCTGCGGTGACGACGTGGTCACGTCTGACCAATGGATCAACTTACGGCGGTCTGCGTATGGAAAGTCGAACAGCGTCGCTAGCATGCGCGCCGTTAGTTCGATCGATACCTGGTCGACCCAGTTGAAGGTCTCGCCGATCGGCAGGTTATCGAGGATATCGGTTACGCGCTCGCGGATCAGCGGCTCCATCAACGCAAGGTTGGTCGGCGCCACGGAAGGAGCGACGGTCTTGCGCTGGGCGTCGTGGCGCGGCTGGTCCATGGAGATGAAATTGTCGAGGCGTACCTCGGGCTGCGCCTCGATATCGGCGATGGTGATACCCCCGATTTGTGACGAGAACAGCTCGTGGTGACTATCGACGTATTTCACGTCCTCATAACGAGTGACGGACCAGTACGCCCCGGCATCGCCGTTCGCGCAGTAATGCACTGGGTCTTCGGCACGCAGGCGTGCGAAGAGCGGCAGCACGGTGTCTGACCCGTAATAGGCGGCCTTACTCACGTCGATGTCTGCCAGCGCAATGCTCTGTGGGTCTGGTGCTGCGGCTGCGACGCTGCGGCTGCGCTCTTTGCGATCGGCGATGTCGTTCATGCCCCCCCCGGGATAGTGGTTGACGGGATCATACCTGCGAGATTGATCGTGGGCACCTGTCCCTGTTGCGCTGTTACCCCACGCTGTCGGAGGTCTCAGGGCAGCAACGTGCTACTCTTTCGAACTCGGGACAGGGATGGGGGTTGCGTTGCTGCGATTGAGCCGATGGCTGTTTCTGGTGAGGTTCCGGGAAGGTATCAGGAGAGCGCTCTGTCCGGCGAGCGCCGTAGGCCGATGACGGGGTCCGGTCGGCGCATCAATCCTGGGCTTGCCTGGTACATCGGCAGCACCGCGTTTTTTCTCGTCCCGGGCGGTATCCAGATGGTGCTGCAGCCGTGGCTGGTTGCGGTCTATCTGGAGGAGTCGGCATCCAAGCTCGGTCTCTTGCAGACGGCGGGTCAGCTGCCCATGGTCTTGCTCATTCTGTGGGGTGGTCTGCTCGGCGACCGTGTCGATCAGCGTCGCCTGCTGATCGGTCTGCAAAGCGCGATGGCTGTGCCTCCACTCGTTATGGCGCTGCTCGTTCAGGCTGATCTCCTGATCTATGGGGTACTGGTGGCATGGTCGTTCATCGGCGGCTGTTTCGCTGCCTTCGCCCAACCTGCGCGGGACGCGCTGCTTAATCGGGTTGCCGGTCGTGACATCCAGCGCGTTGTGACTCTCACCATTGGTGTTCAGTTCGGTGTGCAGATCATTGGTTTTGGTTTTGGGTCTTTCGCGGAAACCACGGGTCCCGCACCGCTAATGGTTGCGCAGTGCCTGCTCATGCTGCTCGCCGTGGCGGCGACCATGCGTATACCGGTCCAGAATTCGGTGCTGACCCATCCGCGGGGTTCGGCGCTCAGGGATATTGCGGAAGGTGTCGCGCTGGTCTGGCGTTCTCCAGCTATTCGGCCGGCGATTCTCATTACCTTCGCCGTTGGCGTGTTCTTCGCGGGCGCTTACATGGTGATTCTGCCCTTCATGGTGCGGGATTTGTACGCGGGTAGTGCGGGTGGGATTGCGCTCGTGTTCGCATCGAACATGCTGGGCACCTGCACCACGATCTTTGTGCTCATGCGCCGCGGCGGTCTTATGCGACCCGGCCGTGCCATGATCATCGGTAGCAGCATCAGTCTGACGGTACTCTCACTGCTGAGTCTCGAACTGCCGGTCTGGGCCTTTTATGGTGTGGTCTATATCTGGGGGCTCTGTGGCGGCGTCAGCATGACCATGTCGCGTGCGATCGTGCAGGAGGCGTCCCCGGACTCCCATCGGGCGCGGGTTCTGTCTGTTTATTCGCTCGGCATGATGGGTGGTATGCCGATCGGCGCGCTCCTGCAGGGCGCCTGCGTGGATGCCTTCGGTGTGCGAGCGGCCGTGCTTTTGCCCGTAGTGGGCATGGCCATCGTGGTACTGCTGATTGTTACGCGCACGCGCCTGTGGCACGTGCGCCGCGGTGGTGTACTGCCCGCCTGAACCCCATTTGCGGTGCCTGCGAGATGATTGCTGGCGGTGAGGGCGGGCGCGCACAATAGTTTGCGTCTGCCTCCGGCGAAGCAACGCTGCGCGAGGCCTCGAATGGAGACCGTTATGACCCAGTTGACCCTCACGCCTGATCAACTGCTTGCAACCACCCGAGCGGTGCGCAAGCGCCTCGATTTCGATCGCCCGGTTCCGCGGGAGGTGATTGAGGATTGCATGCATTTCGCGCTTCAGGCGCCGAGTGGCTCCAATGCCCAAGGCTGGCATTTTGTCTTTGTCACGGACCCTGACAAGCGTGCCGCCATCGCCGCGCTGTACCGGGAGGCATTTTCCGGGTACGCGCTAAGTCCGATGTCAGCCGCCGCACAGCATGCGGATGATCCCAGCATGGCCGGTACCCAGGCACGGGTGATGGATTCGGCTCAGTACCTTGCGGATAACATGCATCGCGCACCGGTGCTCTTCATTCCCTGCTATGCCGGGCGCGTCGATGCGCTGGCAGGCGAGGGTAGCAATGTCGCGCACGCAAGTGTGTTCGGCTCCATCATCCCGGCGGCATGGTCTTTCATGTTGGCCGCGCGAGCGCGCGGGCTCGGCACCTGCTGGACCACGCTGCATCTCATGCACGAGCGCAGAATCGCTGAGATTATCGGGATACCGTATGACGCGATCACGCAAGTTGCGCTGATCCCAGTTGCATACACGCTGGGTACAGATTTTCGCGCGGCGCCGCGCAAGTCCATGGATGGCGTGCTGCATTTCGACAGCTGGTAAGCAATAAAGCAGGATTTATCGGAGAAAGTGATGTCGGACCACATCCGCTTCAGCGTGAGCGATGGTATCGGCACGGTCACTATCGACCGGCCGGAGAAGCGCAACGCGATGAGCTTTGCCATGCTCGGTGCCTTCATTGACACGTTAAAGCGTGCTGGCGAAGACCCCGACGTCCGCGTGATTGTTTTGACTGGCGTCCCGGGCGCCTTCTGCGCCGGGACTGATCTCTCCGATCTGGCCAGCGTGCCGGGTGCAGAGCGTGGGCTGCGCGGAACCGCGAGCGAGCGCGGACGCTGGTGGCCCATTGTCGAATGCCCGCGCCCGGTTATCTGCGCGATCGATGGCCCTGCCTACGGCATGGGCGCCGAGTTCACCTCGCAGTGCGATATCCGCATAGCCACGCGAAACGCCCGTTTTGCCTGGAATTTCGCTCACCGTGGGTTGGTTCCGGATACGGGTGCAGGCAGCTGGCTGTTGCCACGCCTGATAGGCCCAGCGCGGGCGCTGCGGCTCCTCTATACGGGCGCTCCGCTCTTGCCGGAAGACGCACTGGCGATCGGATATGTCGACCAACTGGTAGAGCCGGAGGCGCTCATAGACTGCGCCTATGCGCTCGCGCGCGAGATTCTGAAGGGCTCCCCGTTTTCCCACGCGAGGATCAAAGCGCTGGTCTATGAAGGGCTCGGATCTGAAGTTAGCGCACACATGGATCGACACACCCGCGCGCTGGCGGAGTGTTTTGCAAGCGCTGATCACCAGGAAGGGGTTGCTGCGTTCCTCGAGCGGCGTGAGGCACGCTTCCTAGGACGCTGACACCGGGCTCGGTGACGCCTGTCGGCTGCGAATGTCACGTAGCGCTCTTTCCTGAGCAGGCTCCCGGGGGGTCCTGATGGCAACTTCCCAAGCGGGATCCCATCCTGCTCCCACGCCTCGAGCGCCTTGGGAGCAAAAATGGGACGCTGTACGATCCGGCTGTCGAATTCGACCGAGCACGGCGCGTCTTCCTTGCGCAGTCTTGTTTCGCTGGCGTTGCTCGTGCTCGGTGCGTGTGCCGTAACGCCACAGGTCGACGTTGTGCGCGATCCTGCAGCCGCCTTTGAAGAATACGCCACGTTCATGTTCCATACCCCGCTGCACACTGATCGCCCCTCAGGCGAGGGCACTGTGTTGAGCCAGCGTTTGCGCGCGCTGGCTGAACGCGAACTCGCAGCCCGCGGCTGCGGGCAAGTGAGCGACGGCGCGGATCTTGAGGTGAATTTTTTCGTGGAGACGCGCGAGCGGATAGAGTCCGTGCCGGATGACGAATGGGGTTTTCACTATGGATATTGGGGACAGCCATTCGGCTATTGGTACGGCTATCGTGACCCTCGTCTGCGCCAATACACGGTGGGAACGCTGCACCTCGATGTCGTCGATACCGCCCGTCGCCAGCTGGTTTGGGAAGCGGTAGCCTCGGACCGCGTGACCACTGGTCTCAGTTTTGACGATGCTGACCTCGACCGTGCGGTCACGCGCATGTTCGAGTCGTTTCCGCGCTGTCGAGGGTTAGCGCCGCCAGGGGTGTCAGTCGTTGCGCCTTGATTCAACAGCTGCGCTCACGCCTGCGATACGTCCGAACACGATCGCGTTGGCGATCGAGTTACCTCCCCCGACGTAGCGTTCGCCGAGCACCCCACCGGTCGTTTCACCGCCGGCAAACAGACCGCGTATGGGGTTATCGCGCGGATCGAGCACCTGAGCATCTCGATCGATGCGCAGGCCGGTCGAGGTCAGGCAGACAATGGCGGCTCGGATTTCCACGGCATAGAACGGAGGCGTTCGGATCGGCTTCAGGTCTTCGGGCGACTTGAAATACATCGAGTCGTGACCGGTCTCACAGTCCGCGTTGTAGCGCGCCACGGTGGCCGTCAGCGCGCCGGGTCGAATGCCACAGCGGATTGCGAGCCCGTCCAGTGTGTCAGCGCGCATCACCTTGCCGGTGCGTTCCTGGGTTTCAAGCTCGGAAGTTACCCAGTTGAGCGGCAGCACGCCCGCCGCGAATGCGTCCGCGTACTTGGGCATGGGACGAGCCTCCCGTTTGGCGACCTCATCGAAGATGGCAAAACAAGATCCGCCGGTCTGCGCTTGTACGACACCGGACATGACCGCGTACTCCGCGGTCTCCTTGACGAAGCGCCGGCCCTCGCGATTCACGTAGACAAGCCAGCCTGGCACGAACACCTCGAGCTGGCGGTGGAAGTTGGGCGTCGTGAGTAAGAGCCCGCGGTTGTGCCCAACAATGTCTGCACCAACCGCTGATCCCAACGCGAGTCCGTCTCCCTGGCAGTGCGTGCTGCCGATATACCAGGCCCAATCGCCGGCGGCAGCAGCATCCGGGTAGTGTTGATGCAACAGATAGGGATTGGCACCGAATCCTCCGGTGGTGATGACTACCGCCCCGGCAGTGACATCGGTTCCGTCGGTACGGATACCTCGTACCCGGCGATCGGCGCCCGTGATGAGTCCTGTTACGCGCGTGTTGAGCGCGACGTCGATGGGGCGTCTGCTGACTTCCCGTTCGAGTGCTGTCGCGATGGCTGCGCCATTGCCAAGCGCAGCATGCCCCCGAGGGACGCTCTCCACGCCGGATGCGTAGAGATCCTCGGCGCGGAATTCAACCCCCATTGCTGTGAGCCAGGCTAAACCGTCGGCTGCACGATCACAGAGACGTCGCGCAAGCGAAGCCTCGACGCGATATTGGTTCAGCGTCATGTAGTACTCGAATAGCGCGTCCGCACTGTCGTCGGGATAGCCGCGCGCATGTTGCTGCGGCGTGCCCGCGGCATAGTAGACGCCGCCGGACAACGACGTCGAACCGCCGAGCTTACGGTCGGCATCTACAAGCAGCACGCGTGCGTGGGCGTCAGCCGCCATGATCGCAGCAGACATGCCGGCGCCGCCCCCACCCACGACGATGACATCGTAGTCCCGCTCCATTCCCTTATCCGTCCCAATTCAAGGTGTTTGTAGATAGCGCTCGAAGGCATTCTCAAGCACGTTGGAGGGGCGCCCAAGAAGTTCGGTCACGCGTGCCTCAAGCGCTGCACGCGACAGCGGTGGTCCGTCCAGCAAGGGCGTTGCCACGGCGTCCAGTCCTTTGGCAACCTTAGCCTTCCGGAGTTCGCGGTCCAGGTCGTGGAACACCGTCACCGCGCGGGCGGTGTGTACGCCGCTCGAGGGCGATCTAAGCTCTCCCTTACCGCGTTGTGCGCGGGCTTCAATACTGGCAAAAGTTCGGCGCGCTCGTCCTCTGCTGATCGTACCTGACCGGCGCAGCAGTTCGATGCTGTAAAACTCTGCCAGTCCCTCCACGATCCAGTCGTTCCCCGGCTCGGCCTCGCTCGAGGTGCCGACATGGACCAGCTCGTGAACCGGCGTGCTGGTCCCATCGGCACTGATGAGTGGGCGCGCGGAATGCAAGTAAAGCGAGTCTGGACCGGAAAGTCCGCCACGCCACAGGGGGTCGCCTGCGTTGACGATGAGCAGTCGTTCCGGGAAATGGGGCAGCAGAGCGACCAGTTCCGGGAGGGTCCAGTGCAACAGCGCGAGAATGTCCTGGCTGCGCAGGCGCTCGCCCCGCGGTCCTGCGATGACCACGCGACGGCCCGCGATCGTGTCGCGGCGCACGCCCATTTTGCCCGCCATCATCCAGCCAGTCGGGCGCGTAAACCGGCGTGGACCGGGCGGGAGAGGGACGAGATCGTCGACGCGACCGTAACGGGTTTCGAACGACCATCCCCTGGGACCCTTCAAGTCGAGCGTCGATTGTGAGCGTTCTCGACCTCGCGTCGAGACATGGGCGGGTGGAAATAAATGGTCGATGCGCAGCAGTGCCCAATCTCGCGTCATGCGCGCGTCGTAGTGGTCACCGCGCAGGCGATCGACACGTACCCGCCAGCGCAGTTGTCCTCCCGCCCGCGGAACATCCCAGCGGACGCGCCCGGCGTCTCGGCGCACCTGCCCGTCGCCGGCGAATTCGAAGGTGCGCCCTTCTGCAGCATTCATGTCCAGCCACTCGAGTTCGCCGGCTGTCTGGGACACCGTCATCGAGGCGTCGACGAAGCCCAGTTCGGGTCGAAAGGTGGCGCTGAAATGGATGCCATAGGTGTCATCGGCACGGCCTGTCTCGGCGATGACGGTCGTAGCGCCGAGCAGCGCGGTCACAAGCATGATTCGTTTCAGCATCGACAGGTCCGCTCGATAATCATGATCTGGGCAGCGCCGTGGTCAGGCGCGCCAGTATTGTGGGGAGAACAGCACAAGTACGGTCAGAAGTTCGAGTCTTCCGAGGAGCATGGCGAAGGTTAGAATCCACTTGGCCCCGTCGGGCAGCGATGCGAAGTTGCCCGAGGGTCCGATGAGTGGACCCACGCCAGGGCCGACGTTCATGAGCGCGGTGGTGGCTGCAGACAGCGCAGTGTCTAGATCAAGCCCCATCGCGGCGAGGGCCATGGTGACGCTGATCACGGTGAGCCCCGCGGCGAATGCAAAGGCAACGAAAGCAGCCATGATGTCCTCATCGACGCGCCGTCCGCTGAGTTTGACCACGAATACCCCGCGCGGATGCACCAGTCTGCGGATCTGGGCGCTCAGATAGCGGAATGCGATCTGCACGCGAAAGATCTTCACGCCGCCCGCGGTCGATCCGGAACAGCCCCCGATGAAAGTGAGGAAAAAAAACAGACCGACAAAGAACGATCCCCACGACAGGTAATCGGCGTTGGCATAACCGGTTGTGGTGACGATTGACACGATATTGAAAGTCACCTGGGTGAAGGCCAGCCCGAAGCTCACGTCACCCTGATTGACGCGAACGATCAGGGAAATCGAGATGATTGCGACGAGGATCCACAGGAAAGCTCGGATTTGCTCATCCTGATAGAGCGACTTAGGGCCGTGGCGCAGCATGATGTAGTACGCCATGAAGGGCAGGGCGCCAGACAGCATGAAAACGATGGCAACCCAGTCGACCGCAGGTGACTCGAACTTGGCGATCGACGCGTCCGATGTAGAAAAGCCGCCCGTTGAGATTGTTGTCATGGCGTGATTGACGGCGTCAAAGGTCGACATTCCGGCGATGCGATAGGCGATCGCGCAGAGAAAAGACAGCACGAGATAAATGAGCCCAATGGTTTTGGCCACGTCCCGGGTGTGTGGCAGCGCCTTGTCGGTCCAGTCCGAGGACTCTGAGCGAAACAGCCGCATGCCACCGACACCAATCAGTGGCAGTACAGCGATGGCCATGAGTGTAAATCCTAGTCCACCGACCCATTGCAGCATCGAGCGCCAAAGCAGCAGTGCGGGAGTCTTGCTGTCAAGCCCGGTGAAGACGGTGGCGCCGGTGGTGGTGAGGCCGGACATGGATTCGAAGAAGGCATCGGTGAGCGAGATATCTTCGTGCAGCACGATTGGCAGCATGCACGCGGCACAGCCGCAGACCCACACGACGACGGTGATCAGAAACGCCTGTCGCGGCTGAATCTGTAGTGACGCACCGCGACAGCTCAAAAGGAGCGCCAGTCCGAGCAGCCCGGTGATGACCGCAGCCGCCGCGAACGGTTGCCAATCGTGAGTAGGGCTGGTTACCCCAAGCGCCGTGGGTATCAGCATCAGCGCAGCCATCGCCGAGAGCACTGCCCCCACCACCAGACCGACGGCCCCGCGTTTCACGCCTGGATTCCTGTGCTGCGAAGGGAGCGAGTTTACACCGTTCGACCCGTACCGTTCGATGCGCCTGCGAAGATCTGAAGCTTACCCGGCTCTGAATGCCCGCAATTGCTGCGTCCCCGCGCGGGATATGCGATTCTTGGCGCCCTTTCAACACCCCCCGACACGCAGGAGGTTGCGAGCGTCATGACCGATCATCTCAAGTTTTATATTGACGGCCAGTGGGTTGACCCGATCGGTACTGCCACCCTGGACGTTATCAATCCGGCCACCGAAGAGTCCATTGGACGGATTGCCATGGGCAATGCCGAGGACGTGAACCGCGCTGTGGGCGCCGCGCGGCGCGCGTTCGAGAGCTTCTCGCAGACCAGCAAGGCTGAACGTATCGCGTTGCTCGAGCGCGTCATTGAAGTCTACAAGAAGCGCCTTCCCGACCTGGCCGCGGCCATTTCGGACGAGATGGGTGCGCCGCTCAAGCTCGCGGGCGCAGCGCAAGCGCCGTCCGGTCTTGGTCATTTCATGGCCACGCTCGAGGTCCTCAAAAAGTACGAGTTCGAAGAAGACATTGGCACCAGCCACGTCATCCGGGAGCCGATCGGTGTCTGTGGCTTCATCACGCCTTGGAACTGGCCGATCAACCAGATCGCATGCAAGGTCGCACCCGCGCTCGCCGTGGGCTGCACCATGGTGTTGAAGCCCTCCGAAGTCGCGCCGGTAAACGCGATTATTTTCGCCGAGATCCTGCACGAAGCGGGCGTTCCCGCGGGCGTGTTCAACCTTGTGAACGGCGATGGGCCGAACGTCGGTGCGGCACTCTCGAGCCACCCCGATGTGGACATGATGTCTTTCACGGGGTCCACGCGCGCGGGCATCGAAGTGGCTCGCAACGCCGCGGGCACGGTGAAGCGTGTAGCCCAGGAGCTGGGCGGCAAGTCGGCAAACATCATTCTGGATGATGCGGAATTTCCGAAAGCCGTGGCTCGCGATGTCTTCGGCATGTGCATGAACTCCGGTCAGTCTTGCAACGCGCCCACGCGCATGCTGGTGCCCAACGCGCGTATGGACGAAGCTGCGGCGATTGCTCGCGCGGCTGCGGAACAGATCAAAGTGGGCGATCCACGCGCGGCCGACACGGTGATTGGCCCCGTCGTCTCCCAGGTCCAGTTCGAGAAGATTCAAAAGCTGATCGAGCAGGGTATTGCGGAAGGTGCACGCCTCGAGATTGGTGGTCCCGGCCGTCCGGACGGGCTCAACCGTGGCTACTACATCCGGCCGACCGTGTTTTCGCATGTTCGCAATGACATGACCATTGCGCGCGAGGAAATTTTCGGGCCGGTGCTGTCGCTGATCGGTTACGAGGATGACGAGGATGCTATCCGCATTGCCAACGATACGGTCTATGGGCTTTCCGGTTATGTGTCCTCCGGTGATCCCGAGCGCGCGAAGCGGGTGGCGCGTCGTCTGCGCACGGGTAACGTGCATCTGAACGGGGCGCCGGTCGATAACAAGGCGCCATTCGGTGGTTACAAGCAGTCCGGCAACGGTCGCGAGTGGGGCATTTACGGTCTTGAGGAGTTTCTCGAGGTCAAAGCCATCATGGGCTATAACGCGGCTTAAGCGGCGTCTAAACGTCCGTAGACCAGGAGGTGACGGTCGCTCACGGCCGTCACGCTCCAGGCGCCAAAGCCTGCCAGCTTGAGCTGATCGCGCACCTCGTCCAGCGTGAACGCGGCGCAGAGCGAGCGGTAGAAATCTTCTCGCAACACTTCCGGTTCGCTGGCTGCGTAACGCTCGACGATAGTCCGCGCGACCTCACGGGATCTCGGTCGCATCAAGTCCATAACCACGACCGTGGCGTCGCGCGCAGCGACAGCCTCGATCGTTTGCCACAATACCTGCGGATCGTGCAAGTGATGCAACAGGCTGTTGGACGTGATGGCGTCGTACGCTGCGTGTTCCAGGGTGGGATCGGGCAGACGGCGTTCAAGGAGGCGAACGCGCGCAGACAGGGTAGCGCTTTCGGCTGCGAGCGCACGCCGCGCGCAATCAAGCATTGGCCTTGAGCCATCGACCGCATCGATGGCGACGGCGGGTAAGGCGCGCGCGAGTCGGATACAGATATCCGCGGGTCCGCAGCCGAGATCAAGCAGGCGCGCCGCATGCGCGGGAATCCGGTCTAGCGCGTGCCGCACGAACTGACCGTTGGGTTCTGCGAAGTCCGCTGCTGCGTACGCCTCAGCTTGAACAACAGCGTCCATTAACTCCGGTTCCGGTACCCGATGCATTACGGGCCCAGACGTTCGGGCAGCGGATTGACGTCCACCGCCACGGCGACCTGATGATGACCGCCGCCAAAGATGAAGCCATTCACTGGGCTGACATCGCCGTAGTCGCGGCCCCAGCCCACAGTAATATGCTCAAGGCTCGGCAGCAGATTGTTGGTCGGATCAAAATCTACCCAGCCGAGTTCCGGGCACCAGACGGAAAACCATGCGTGCGATTCGTCTGCGCCTTGCAGTTTAGGTTTGCCGGGCGGCGGGCGCGTGACGAGGTAGCCACTCACGTAGCGCGCGGGCAGCCCGATACTGCGCAGCACCGCGATGGCGAGGTGTGCAAAATCCTGGCAAACGCCCCGCCGGTCGCGCAGCACCTGGCCCGCGGGCGTGTAGATGTCGGTCACGCCGCCCTGGTAGCTGAAATTCGTGTGGATATACTCGGTGAGAGCCATTGCGCCGTCGAGCAGTGGGCGACCGGGCGCGAATATCTCGCGCGCAAGCGCCTGAATTTCGGGCTCAAAGCGAATGAAGGGCGACTCGAAGCGGAATGCATTGGCGGTCAGCCACGCGCCGTGATGATTCGTGCTGAGCTCATTCGCTACGTGCTCCCACGGCGGGCTCATCCCGAGCATCACGGCGGAGGCGGCAGTTACCTCGACCCGCGCGGTACTCGTCACAACGAGCTCGCTGTGACTGCCCTGGACCGTGACAAATTCGACCACGTTGCCGAAGTAGTCGAGCCAATCCCTGTGAAAGCCAGGCTGTGGTGTCAGAGTGACCGCGGTCTCGAGTACGTTTTGCCTCACGCAGCGGCGGGGTCGAAGCTTCAGCATCTGGTGCGAGATGGCGACGGGCCACTCGTAATGGAAGCGAGTCTCGTGCCTGACTTCATAGAGCATCGTCTTGACTCCGGATCACATTGCCGGTGACCCGATGGCCGATCGAATGGCTGAAGTAGGTTTGGGTGATGAGATCGGTGAACTTGCCAAGGCTGTCCTCAGCACGTTCCAGAAGCCCGCGCAGTTGTCCGAGGACGCCGCCCCGGGTCATGTTGCCCGCAAGCGCGTCTACATCGGCAAGGAGTAGTTCGGTGTGCGTGCTGATCAAGTTACGCTGCGCGCGGGAAAGACGCCCATCGTGGGTCTCGAGCGGCATCACCGCCAGGTGGTCGCGCATGACAGCGAATTGAAAAATCAGTGACCGTGGGTTGCTGTCATCGGCGAGGATCAGATCCAGGGCGGCGGCGAGTTCGGGCTCGGTCTTATAGCGAGAGCGGTACGTGATCAGGCTGTCAGCGAGTTCGAGCTGCATGCCAAGAACGCCGGCCGCGCCGCGCTCTCGGCCGACGAGCAAGGCTTTCATGATGGTGATGCCATAGCGCGCGCGCTCGATGCGGCGACCCATGTCGAGAAAACGCCAGCCGTAACCACGCGTCATGTTCTCGTGAATGAGCCCGCTCAGTGCGGATTGGAGATCAGAGAGTTCATTCAGGAGTGCGACAGTTTCGCCGATTCCGCGTGCACGGAATTTAAGCCGCTGCAGGTTGGTCAGGCGCTCGATGAGCCGCAAAGCGTCGACCGATAACCGCTCTCGCACCTGGTCGGCGGTGCGCGCGACGTTGCCGAGGACGCCCGCGAGGCTGTCCGGGTTGCTCGGCTCGAAGAGCAGATTGCTGATTTCGTTCTCGACGCCGCGAAAGCCCGCAGCGCGCATGCGGGCGGTCTCATGTTCCGATAGGTGACCGAACGAATGCATGAGACCCGTCAATATGGGCAGCGCTACCGGCACGTTGCCGAAAGATGCCTCACCCGACAGATGGAGAAACAGACTTCGCAACAGGCGCGTGCTGGCGTCGGCGCGCTCGAGATAGCGTCCGAGCCAGAACAGGTCGTCCGCGGTCTTGCTTGCAAGGTCGCTATCGCTGCGCTTGAGGGTTGCTGCGCGTAGCGGCTTCAGCAGCGTTTCAGGTTCGACGCGTGCTTTCGACAGAACCCACACATCCTTGCTAGTTCGCTCGTCTCCAGCAATATCCGCTCCGGATACCTTGACCAGCCCGCCATCCATGACCTGATAGCCGTTGCTAGTTGCCGCGACGTACACGCGCATCACCATGGGCGCCGGGCGCAGTACGCCGCTCGAGGTCAGGCAGGGCACTGTGGATAACGGAAGAGGCTCGACGCCAACATGGTTCTGCGGATGCAGCTCGAGCGCTCTGCGCAGTGCTTCGGGGTCAGCGATGGCAGGGTCTGATGTCATGAATTCCGTCGCCCCCGCGGTCATCAAATGTCGCGGACGGAACGCATGCAGCAAGGTCAGTCGGTCTGCATGGGCCAGTACGTGCGCTCGTGCGTCAGCATCTCCACACCAGAAAGTGTTGAGTCCGGGCAGGGTCAATCTCTCGCCGAGCAGGGCTTCTGCCAGCTGGGGTAACCGGGTCTCAAGCGCCGGGCTTTCAACGACGCCGCTGCCGATGGCATTGGCGAGCACGACGTTGCCGCTGCGCGCAGCGTGCAGGAGCCCGGCGATGCCGATCCCCGGCGGAGCCCGTAGTTCGAGTGGATCCGCATGTTTTGACGGTATGCGGCGGATCACGAGGTCAACACGTTCGAGTCCCTCGAGCGTCTTCATGAAAACGCGGCTCTCGCGCACCGTCAGATCTGCGCTTTCGACGACCGGGAAACCGAGATAACGCCCGATGAGGGCGTGCTCGAAATAGTCCTTCTGGTCGGTCCCGCCGGTCAGTACGACGGAGCGGTGCTGATCGCCGATTTCCGCGAAGTGATCAGCAAATCGTCTGAAGAACCCCGCGAGTCGATGCATATTGTGCGCGGTGAAGGGCTCCGGGATGCTGCGGGATGTGACCAGCCGGTTCTCCAGGGCATAGCCGACCCCCGCGGGAGATTCCGTGCGTTGGCTAAGTACGATCCAACGCCCATCCGGATCGCGCCCCAGATCGAATGCGAGAAACTGCAGGAATTCTCCGTCACGCGCGCGATAGCCCGCGCAGTTGGGCATGAACTCCGGACTGGCGAACACCATGGGCGCTGGAATCAGTCCGCGTGCGAGGGTCTGTTGCGGGCCGTACAGGTCGCCCACGATCGCGTTCAGGAGCCTGGCGCGCTGCACGAGCCCCCGTGCCAGTTGCGTCCAGTCATCTGGGGTGATGACCAAAGGAAAGACATCCAGGCGCCAGGGACGGGGATGGTGAGTGTCGGAGCTGACGTAGGCGATATCGTTCGCTCGCAGCTGGCCGGCGGCGGCGCTGGCGGCACGTTGGCGCAGCTCAGGGCCCATATCTGCGAACGCGGTGATGAGTGAGTGCCACTGAGCGCGCAGTCTTCCGTCTGTGCCAAACAGCTCATCATGGCGGCCGGGTAGGGGGCGATAGCCCGCAAGCAGCGCCGCCGCATTGTCATCCCGGTGTAAGGGTTCGCTCATGTCCAGCGTAGATCCAGAGTGTGCGGGTGCTCAAGCCGCGGGGGGGCGGTCTTCGCGACAGCTGAACCCACGCTGTGGCCGGACGCCTGGAATCTGGCGAGGCGCCGGCTCTCTGCCGCATTCGAGTTCACCGGGAAAGCTTCGAAGTTGCGACCGCCGGGATGCGCGACGTGATAGGTGCAGCCAGCAACGGCGCGTCCCTGCCAGCTATCGTAGATGTCAAATACCAATGGCGCATTGACCGGGATGCGTGGGTGCAGGCTGGCCGCCGGTTGCCATGCGCGAAACCGCACGCCCGCGACGTATTCGCCGTTGATCCCTGTGGTCGCCAGAGGAACGGTATAACCGTTGCAAAGCACCTGGTAGCGCTCGGCGTTGAAACGCGACACATGAACCTGAAGCCGCTCCAGGGAGGAGTCGACGTAGCGCACCGTGCCACCGACGGCGCCCTCCTCGCCCATCACGTGCCATGGCTCCAGCGCCTGACGCAGCTCCAGTTCCATACCGTCGAAAAGAACCGTGCCGTACGCGGGGAAGCGGAACTCGAAGTGCGGCGCAAACCAGTCGGCCCTGAAAGCAAACCCTGCACGGTTCAGGTCTGCGATCACGTCGAGCAGATCGGCCCAGACGTAGTGCGGCAGCATGAACCGATCGTGCAATGCCGAGCCCCAGCGCACCAGCGGGCGGTCATTCGGTGCGCGCCAGAACTGGGCGACCAGCGCCCTGACAAGCAGCTGTTGCACGAGGCTCATTCGCGCATGAGGCGGCATCTCGAAGGCGCGGAACTCGACAAGACCGAGACGTCCAGAGGCACTGTCCGGCGAGTACAGCTTATCGATGCAGATCTCGGCGCGGTGCGTGTTGCCGGTGACATCGATCAACAGGTTGCGGAAGATCCGGTCCACGAGCCATGGCGGAACAGAGCCAGGGTCAGCGGGCTCAGGTACCTGCCGAAAGGCGAGCTCCAGTTCGTACAGGCTGTCCATGCGTGCCTCGTCGACGCGCGGGGCCTGGCTTGTTGGTCCGATGAACAGTCCTGAGAACAGGTAAGACAGGGCGGGATGCTGCTGCCAGTAGCCGATCAGGCTGCGTAACAGGTCGGGTCGGCGCAGGAACGGGCTATCCGCGGGTGTCGCCGCACCGATGACCACGTGGTTACCACCGCCGGTACCGGTATGTCGTCCATCCAGCATGAATTTTTGCGTGTCCAGACGCGTCTGGCGCGCATCCTCGTAAAGACCGGTGGTGATTGCCACCATCTCGTCCCATGAACCTGCCGGCTGAATGTTAACCTCGATGACGCCGGGGTCAGGTGTGACCTTGATGACGCGCAGACGTGGATCGTGCGGGGGTAAGTAGCCCTCGAGCCGGATCACAAGCCCCTGGTCGCGGGCTGCTTGCTCTACCTCCGCAAGCAGCAGCAGCCAGTCCTCCGCGGTTTGTACGGGTGGCATGAAGACGTGCAGCACGCCTTCTCGAACCTCAAAGGCCATTGCTGTGCGCACCGGGCCGGCAACGGCGGCATAACGGTCGCCGGGTAGGGGCTGCTCGGCATACCCCGACTCGAGACTGGTCGCGCCGAGCCCTGCCGATCCCGAGCGGATCGGGGGTTGTCGCGTGGGTAAAGGCTGATCGCTGTCGATCGCAAAAGGATCGGCGGCAACCACGTGCGGATACGCGTTCGCACTGATATGCGGCAGAGCGCCGAGCCGCAGCCGAAAGCCGACTGGCGAATCCCCTGGGATCAGCAGCAGCCTGTTTGATCGGGTGTTCCAGATCTCGGTCATCCACTGCGCCGGCGACGCGCTGGCTTGCCAGCGTTGGACCGGCAGCACCCAGCCTCGGGGTGAGCCAAGCCCGCGCTCGAATACGCGCGCAAGCCGAGCGCGGGCGAGTGGATCGTCGAGCTCATTGGTGGCAGGCGTCAGGTTATCTGGAAGGCGCTGCTCTTCCGCGAGGAAGTGCCAGGGATCTTCGAAAGTTGGCAGCAGTGCAGCGTCGGGGAATCCGAGTCGCGCCGCTACCGCACGCCCAAGTTGTTCAGCGGCGGCTTCGTCTACCCGTTGGTCGGGCGTTAGGGTGTCCGGCGCGCGCGCGAGAAACGTTCGATCCGGCAGGATGGCTTGCCCGTCCGCTCGCCAGAGCAGCGTCAATGCCCACCGTGGCAGCTGCTCCCCCGGATACCATTTGCCCTGACCGACATGCAGGACACCGCCGGGAGCAAAGCGCTGCGCCAGCCGCTCGACCAGATCATGGGCCAATCGCAGCTTGTTAGGGCCGAGGGCCGTGGTGTTCCACTCGTCGCCATCCGGGTAATCGACCGCGACAAAGGTGGGCTCGCCACCCATGGTCAGGCGGACGTCTTGTTCTTGAAGCGAACGATCGACCTCGTGACCGAGGGCATTGATCGAGGACCACGTCTCTTCGCTGTAGGGCAGGGTAACCCGGGGTGACTCGGCGATTCGAGTGACCGACATCGTGAAATCGAAGGCGCAGTGCGCCGGCTCCACCAGCCCGGAAATGGGCGCAGCGGTGCTGGGATGCGGTGTGGCAGCGAGGGGGATGTGCCCCTCGCCGGCGAGGAGGCCCGAGGTCGGATCGAGACCCACCCAGCCAGCACCAGGAAGATAGACCTCCGCCCAGGCGTGCAGGTCGGTGAAGTCCTCCTCTGCGCCGGAAGGGCCATCCAGAGCTTTCTGGTCAGCGCGCAGCTGGATCAGGTAACCCGAAACGAAACGCGCGGCGAGCCCGAAATGACGCAGGATCTGGATCAGCAGCCAGGCCGAATCACGACACGAACCGGCGCGTGATCTGAGGGTTTCCTCGGGTAACTGAACGCCAGGCTCCAGACGGATGATGTAGCGAATGTCGTTCGCCAGCTGTCGATTCAGGGCGACCAGAAAGTCGACGATGCGCTGCCGCGGAGGTTCCCCGTAGTCGGCAAGCCACGCGAGAAGTTCGGATCCCTGAGGTTCGAGTGCGAGATACGGCTCGAGGTCTGCACGCGTGTCGCTGTCGTAGGTCAGCGGGTAGTGTTCAGACCCTTCTTCGAGGAAGAAATCGAACGGGTTGAAAACGGCAAGCTCGGCAACCAGGTCCACCCTTACCGTGAACTCGTCGACCTTGTTTGGGAAGACGGTACGCGCTTGGAAGTTGCCAAAAGGATCTTGCTGCCAATTAAGGAAGTGTCCTCGTGGCTGGATGTCGAGCGCGTAACTCAGCACGGGTGTACGACTGTGCGGCGCAGGTCTCAGGCGGATGACCTGAGGTCCGAGGGACACGCGGCGGTCGTAGCGGTAGCGCGTTTCGTGGGTTAGGGCGACGCGGATCGTCATAACTGCTCTCGATCGATCCAAGACTGTAGGGTCCTGTCCGCTGCATTGCAACATGGTGAGCAGAGGTCAGCGTCAGGCTCGTCGGAGCGCCGAGGTTTCGTCGGCGAATTCCGCAAAAAATTAGGTTATTACTAATTTCTAAATATTTTAATATTTAAAAAAACAGATATTTTTGGGTTGAAAAAAGGGGCCCGAGGCCCCTTCAGGGATGTTTGGACAGGTGTTCAACCCATCGTATAGACGGCGAGCTTATTGCCGTCAGGGTCACGGAAGTAGGCAAAGAAGCCCGCGCCACCGCGAGGACCTGGCGCGCCCTCATCGGTGGCACCGAGCGTCAGCGCTTTGGCGTGAACCCGGCTGACCACGTCGCTCGAGCCCGCGTTCAGGGCGATCATCGTGCCATTACCGACGGTTGCCGGATTGCCATCGTAGGGCCGACAGATACCCAGCATGGCTGCCCCCGAATTGCCGCCCCAGATGATCATGCGTTCGTTGGCCATGATCTGGCGCGCCCCCAGTTCCTGCAACAAGCCATCATAGAACGCCTGGGCGCGCTCTAGGTTGTTGGTGCCAAGCGTGACATATCCAATCATCTGAGCTGTCTCCTTAGAGGGATGCGGCGCAACTCAAGCGCGGGGATCAACTAGAATCTTAACGTCATTGGGCGAGTTTGAGAGCCGAGCAAAAGCCTGCTCCATCGCTGCGAGAGGTACCGTGTCCGAGTGCAGCGGCTCAAGTTTCAACCGCCCGTCTGCGACCAGATACTGCGTGATTTCAAACTCCTCGCGCATGTAAGCGAGGGAACTCGTCAAGCGAACCTCTTTAATCATCCATTCCGCAGCCTGAATCTCAGCGGGTCGATTTGGCATGCCAACCAGCGATACCACTCCGCCCCGGCGCACGAGGCTAACCGACTGATTGATGGTGGGCGGGATGCCCGCGCATTCAAAAACCACGTCGATGGCGGATCTGCCGCTCGCTTCGGCAATTGCGGCGGCCAGGTCAGGACGTGCGACCGGGTCGATGACGGCGTCGGCGCCGATCTGTAGTGCCAGTGCGCGGCGACCGGGCTCGGGTTCTACCACGATGATCGCGCTGGCCCCGGCAGCGCGGGCAGCCTGCGCCACGAGCAGTCCGATAGGACCTGCGCCGAGCACCACGGCCACGTCCCCTAAACGGATATCCGTCCTGCGGACCGCGTGCACAGCCACGGTCGCTGGCTCGAGCATCGCGGCTTCCACGTCGCTGAGCGGCGCCATGACCGGGTAGATCCGACTCGCGTCAATGGCGATTGCGGAGGCGAACCCGCCATGGGGTGCGACCATCGGTCCGACACCGATCGCACCCATGAACGCAGTCTCGCAGTGCGCGGGATCGCCGCGTCTGCAGGTGGCGCAGTGTCCGCACGCTGTGGCTATTCCGATAGCCACGCGATCACCCTCTCGAACTCCAGACACCCCGCTGCCCACTGCGGATACTTCGCCCGCCCATTCGTGACCACAGATGGCGGGGTTATAGGGCTCCCCCGACTGGTAGGCGTGTAGATCGGTACCGCAGATGCCGCAGTACCGAATTTGGACGACGGCTCGTCCGTAAGTGGGCTCCGGATCGGGAAATTCTCTAATCTCTATTCGACCTTTGCCTGCGACCAGTCCGACCTGCATAGCGCCTCCCGCCCAGCGATCAAAAGAGCGGCAGTTTAGCGTCTGAAGCTACGGCAGCATAATCCGGTAGTTGCTAGTTTTGTCACGACAGTCGCTAAACTGGCGCTCTCGATTCACTATCCGAGTCTGCGGAGGGCTAATGGAGTTCCTAACCCAGCGAGAAACGAGTTTCGCAGTACCCCGCACGGTAGCGACGCTCCCGTTCGTCGTCGTGTTGACAGGATTGATGCTGACTGGTCTAACCCCGGGATTCGCGCAAGCGGCGAATCCGGGGTATCAGGCATTCTTCTTCGACGTATGTCGAACGCCGACGGGCGCTCTGGCCGACCGCTGCGGAGAAACTCCGGGCAACTTGGGCGGCTTGTCTGGAAATAGCCAGAACTCCCTCAATCCTACGCAAGGGCTCGCGCTGCCGAGCACGCTTGAGGCTGGGGGCTCTGCGCGTGATCGGCAGCTGCGCTCGGAACAGGATTCTGCGGCGCCCGCGCTGGGTTTCGCAGTGGATCAAGGCCCCGTGAGTCTGCTCCTGAATGTGCGCGCAGGTTGGGACTCGCTCGATCGCGCCCAGGGCACGCCGAGCACGCGCGGCTTCGATGCAGAGCGCTACGGTGTCGAGGCCGGGCTAGACTGGCGCGCGAGCGAGCGCTGGGTGCTGGGTGTGCTGGCGGCGTATGAGCAGTCGACCCTCGAGTTCGGTCCTGGCGCACCTGGGGTCAACTTTACCCCCGTCGCATCCTCTGGTTCGATCGAGTCCGCAAGCCGGACGTTGATTGCGTACGCCGACTGGACTTTCGGCACATCGGCCTACTTGGATCTTCTTGTCAGCTTCAGTGACGATGACCTGGAGTTCGAGCGCAACGCGGAGTTTCAGGAAACCCGACGGGTGACGCCGCAGGTGGCCGTGCGTACGCGGGGTGACACGGCGGGCAGCCGATCCTCGGCTGCGGTGGTCGTAG
>JBMTYG010000004.1:0-55414 GCA_049454295.1 Pseudomonadales bacterium | reverse complement strand
GCGACGCCGACACGGGGTCTATGCCTTGAATTCCGAGACGACGACATGATTCTTACTGAAACCCAAGAGATGGTCCGCGACAGCGCACGGGAGTTTTCGCAGACCCATGTCTACCCGAATGCACGCTTTTGGGAGAGCGCTCGCGCATTCCCGCCGGAGGTCCTAGATCAGATGGGCGCGCTCGGATATTTCGGCATGACCGTGCCGGAGGAGGAGGGCGGCGCTGGACTTGACTATGTGTCCTATGCACTAGCATTGATGGAGATAGCAGCCGGTGATGGAGCCTTATCGACATTGATGAGCGTTACCAATGCTCCGGTCTGCGCCATCTTGCTCGCGCAGGGATCCACCGACCAAAAGGTGCGGTTCCTAAGGTTATTGGCGAGAGGGACGATCATCGGGGCGTTCGCGCTTACGGAGCCCCATGCGGGTTCTGATGCCGCTAACATCCGGACAACGGCCCGGCGTGTCAACGGTGGCTATCAGCTCGATGGTACAAAGCAATACATCACGTCCGGCGCGATCGCCGGGGTGACTATCGTCTTCGCGGTTACCGATCCCAGTGCAGGGAAGCGGGGTATCAGCGCGTTCTTGGTGCCGCGTGGCACGCCGGGGCTCAGTGTCTCTAGGATCGAATCCAAACTAGGACAGGCCGCGTCGGACACTGCCCAGCTGCAGTTTGATGAAGTGTTCGTAACAGAGGACCTTCGAATCGGCGCGGAAGGCGAGGGTTACAGGCTCGCCCTTTCCAACCTCGAAGTCGGTCGTATTGGCATCGCCGCCCAGAGCGTCGGGATGGCCCGCGCGGCGTTTGATTTCGCCGTTCGGTACGCGAAGGAACGCATATCTTTCGGCAAGCCGCTCACAGAACACCAAGCGGTGCTTTTCCGGCTTGCCGACATGGAAACCAAATTGACGGCCGCCACGCAACTTGTGCTTAATGCCGCCGCGTTGCGTGATGCGAAGCGTCCATGTCTCGCCGAAGCCTGCATGGCGAAGCTTTTCGCGTCGGAGACCGCTGAGCAAATCTGCTCGGACGCATTGCAGGTCCTCGGCGGGTACGGATATACAACCGACTCGCCGATCGAGAAGATTTATCGGGACGTTAGGGTATGCCAGATCTATGAAGGCACATCCGACATCCAGCGGATGCTAATCGGCCGCTCCATTATCTCCGCTTGATGATCACGATGCCCGCAGTAGGGCGCAGATGGCGACAGCTGGTGTAATTAAGAAAATCAACGCACCGGTCGCCCGTAGCAAGTCATTAGCGCCACGTGCGGCTGCGGCTTGTGCGATGACAGCCGCGTATATCGTCACGACACTCGTCGCTGCGACCGCGCCCACTCGCTCGGCCGGACCTAGGTCGCCGTTGCCTTCGATCCACCCGAGGACGAGGCCGACAGCTGCGGTGGTCAGTAGCGTCAAGATTTCGGATGGCCGGCGCTTAAGCGCCAGCAACGCGCCAGAGACCGTCGCCGACAACGGAGCGACGAATGCGAGTGCGGGCGCCGACGTGACTGTGGCGAGCATCATGCCTACGATCCATGCCGACACTAGCGTCACCACGCCGACGCGGGCGAGCTGCTTGTCTACGGACCCGAACCATAAAGAGATAGCGATCACCGCGAGCGTACCGCTCAGGCTGAGCGCATGACTGGCGCCGTGCAATACGGGCACGATTCCTGATCCTTCGAAGTGCGCTTCTGCTGCTCTGGGCGCACCTGCAGTTAAGGCGAAGAGTAATGCGGTCCGTCGTGTGTGAGAGAGGAACATAGTCAAGCCGCTCCCGTGCCGAAGGTCATCGAGAGGAGCCTTTGCGCCGTCCAGAAGGCGCCGGCGCAGCCTATGATGTACGCGGGGAGTACGCTCCTAAAGGGATCCCATGGCCATTCTAGGTATCGCAAAGCCCGTGCCAGCGACAGAAGAACGATGATGCAAGAGACCTGAGCAATCTCCACGCCGACGTTGAACCAAAGAAGCGCCATCGGCAGTTCAGAACGGGGCAAGCCAGCGGTGCTTAGTCCATCCGCGAAGCCGAAGCCATGCAAAAGGCCGAAGCCGAACGCAATAACGTACGGTGCCCTGATCGTAAGGCTGGTCCCGCAGCGCGCTGCCCTGATGACGTCGGATCCAAGAAACATGACGCTGAGAGCGATCAGCAGGTTCAGCGGTGCGCTTGGTGGGCTTGCATAACCGAGCGCCGCTACCGCGAGAGTGATGCTGTGGGCGACCGTGAAGGACGTGATCGTCTGGACCAGCCGCATGCCACCGCGGACGATCATCATCAAGCCAATGACGAAAAGCAGATGATCTGCCCCACCGACGATATGGCGCACGCCAGTCTCGAGGTAGTCGACAGCGAGTTCCCGGTTAGATGCGCCGCCGCTCATGCGCACCTCTGGGCTCGAAGCTCGGAGGATATAGGTTTCGATCCGGCCGTCCGAACGTTCCACGCGGACCAATACGTCGGTGATGGTTGACGCGAGCCCTGCGATGCGCAGTCTCTTCCCGGCAAGGCCGTCTGTGCATTCCAATTGACCGCGGACGATCACCGCACCGGGGATCTCACGCGCTCCGTCGGGGTTTGAGAAGCGACATCCGTCTGGCACCTCCGGAGCGATACGGATCGTGGATTCGCCGCCTGCGGGCCGTTTCCAGAATACCGAGAACCGTTGCGGATCCATCTCCGTTAGTTCTAGCAAACCGGGTCTTGTCTCATGCCCATGGGCAGTCGGTCCCCATGACGCCATAAGCAGGAGCGAGGCCAAGACGAGTCGGTGGATCACCGCACTGGCTCAGCGCCCGTAGCGTCATCAACCGGATACTTTTCACGTAGCCGTGTGTACATCTCGTCCAACTGACGCTCGCGCTGCTTGAGCAAGTAGTCGTGCTCGAGCAATGACCTGATTTGCGCGACTTCGGGGAGGATACCGGGTGTTATCTCCTCGACGTACACTAAATGCGAACCGATACCTGAGCTGATGGGGCCATGCCACTTGCGAGGCTCCAACCCCAGCACTGCTTCAACGAACTGGACGCCGAACGTCTTGCGCAAGTCCGTTACAGGGCCAAGCGCCCATGCCTGGGGCAAGCCGGAAGGATCTCCCATGCCGTGAATCGGCGCCTTCGCGCCGCTCATCTGGAGTCGAGCCAAAAGATTTTGCCAATCGGAAGGATCAAGCGCGTCGGCTGGCGCGGCGAAATAGACCTGTCGGAGGGCGATCATGGATTCCGATCGATAGGCTTCCAGGTTATGCGACAGGAGCGCAGACAATTGTGCGTCGGAGGGTGCGGCTGCGGTTGAGGTATCTTCCGCCAGAAACTCAAGTTTTTGTCGCAGCCGCCTACGGATGATGACGTCGTCGCGGTGAAGTCCGAGCGATATCGCTTCGCGGTATGCGATCTCCTCACGGATGAAGTCGTCGACTAATCGTGCCCGTTCGCTCGCGGTCGGTGGACGATCCCAGGTCTCGATGAAAGACGATTCGAGATGGGCGACCATCGCCGGGTTGAGTTCGATCCGGTTGCCAGAGCCGCTGCTGCCGAGCCAATCGGACAAGGCGTACAACATCGTACCGATCACGGCGAACTGCACGATTGGCTCACCGAGGACAAGAGCTAACTTTTTTTTCAACATTGCCGGTCGCTAGAGGGGGGGCGAGGACAGATGATCACGGCGAGGCGTGGGAGACCAGTGCACTAGAGTAACCTGTAAATCCGACAAGCCGACGATCGACAGAAACCAGAATGTAGTACAAAGATCCGTTCAATGAAACAATGGTCCGCGTTGACCAGCCTAGCTAAGCGTCCAATCTCTTCGTTAGCGGGATGGGTCTGCCGTCGGCTGGTTGTCGAACTCGGTCCAGAGTTGACGGAAAGCACGCCTTACCGACTCGGTATGAATTCGCATCTGCAGCTCCGCGAGCCCTCGGTCCCCACGTGCTAGCGCATCCACGATCGAACGATGCTGAATAACGCTCGTCGGGTTGTGTTCTGCGTTGATCTGGCCGAACTTCAGGTACAAGTTGTGCGGGAACTCGATGATTCGACAGATTAGGTCGTAGACCTGCTGGTTCCCGGCTATTTTATGAATGTAATGGTGGAAGGCGTCGTTGATGTCTAGGAACGCTTTGTGAGCCTGAGGCGAATCCTGAACCGTTCTGTCTAATTCGTCGCACAAATCCCGCAGGTGCTTGACCTCGTCCGGGGTAATTCGAGTCGCCGCAAGTCCGGCGCTGTAGCTTTCGAGGAAGACTAAAAGGTCGAAAAGCACCTCGAACTGAGCCTCGGTGACTTCAGCGACATAGGCTCGATGGTTCGAGCGGATGGTCACGAGCCCTTGATCAGCCAATTGACGGATGGCTTGGCGTATCGGTGTGCGGCTAACGCCCAAAAGGGCTGCCAGTTCCTCTTCCTTTAACTGGGACCCAGCCGAGAGCTTGCCGCTGAAGATTCGGGCGCGGATCCGCTCATAAGCTCGCTCGTGGGCTGTTTTCATAGTTACCTCGTGCACCTCTGTCAGCGCCGTACACAAGGATATCGCGTCGTTCGTATGAGGCAACCGCAAAGCTGAGGGCTCGATGCCGGGTCACGTCAGTTGCGTCTCTAATTGTACGACAAAAAAAGAGGCGTTGTTCGAGTGTGGGTCGGGTGTAACGTGCAAACACAAATAATATCAGGGTTATACACCATCGCCAAAGTCTTACCCCGTAGGCTGGGCTTCCCGGAAAACTTATAATGATGTACAAATAATCAACTCTTCGGGAGAATCAGCATGCCGGCTTACCTAGTCGCTGACATTGAGGTGCTCGATCCTGAGCGATACGGTCGTTATCACCCGTTGGCTGCGAGCGCAATCGGCCGATATGGTGGTCGGGTCTTGGCCGGACCGGATGGCATGGCCGCCGTAGAGGGCGTCGGTTCCGCATCGCGTTGGGTGATCGTGGAGTTCGACACTTTCGAGCAAGGTCAGCGGTTCCACGGGTCTCCGGAGTATCAGGCCGCCACAGCGGTCCGAGGCGATTCGGCGATCATACGAATGGTGCTTCTGAGAGGTGTAGAGGAGGCCCGCCCATGATGCGCGCTGCGGCCTTGGCGCTCGTGTTGGTTCTTTCGGGTGATGTACGGGCCACCGAGCCGGCAGACGCTCCCGTGATCCAAGGCCGTCCCGAGGTGACCGGCAATCCGAACCCCCGGGTGCCGTTGGCGGCTATCATCCGCTTTGACGTCGATCGCCCGGTGCGCACGACGGTGACGGTGTCGGATGGTGAGCGCCGATGGCAGGTGGTCTTCCCGTTGACCACAGATCCAGCGAAAGGCTTGCCGATACTGGGGCTCCGTCCGGGCATGCGCCATGACTTCGATCTTGTCTTGGAAGATCAGGCCGGAAAACGCGCCCAGCATCGGATGACTCAGTCGTTCATCACACCGTCCTTGCCGCTGGACAGCCGCGAGTGGCCGACGCTGCGTGTCGTCACCAGCCGGTCCGAGTTGGTGGAGCCTGGGTTCACGCTACTGAGCGTGAGGCGCCGGACGTTCGGCCGCGGCTTCCGCCTCGCCGAATCCGAGCGCAGGTTCACCGAGGACTGGGGACTCATCCTCGGACTCGACAGTCACGGCGAGGTGGTCTGGTTCTACCGCTCCAACGACCGCATCGCCGGCGTCGATCGCCTGCGCAACGGGAACCTCCTGTTCCATCTGGAAGACTTCAAGACGCGCGAGATAGACATGCTCGGCAACACCGTCCGGGAGTTTTATGCCGAACTTCGGCCATGGGGAAAAGCGCCAGGTGCTATCCCCATACGCGGCATCCAGACGCTGCACCATCAGCCCCACGAGATGCCAAACGGCGACTTCCTCGCATTCGCGGCGAACGCGCGGGAGATCGAGAATTACTACACGAGCGAGACGGATCTGGCGGCGCCGCGCAAGACGCAGAAGGTGATCGGGGACACGGTCATCCAGTTCGACAAGGATGGACGGATCGTGTGGTCATGGAATGCGTTCGACCATCTCGATGTCTTCCGGATCGGGTACGACCTGATGGACCCGTATTGGTATCCGCGCGGTTTCCCGGGGCACCTCGACTGGACCCACGGGAACGGGATCGATTACGACCCGCGTGATGACTCGGTGGTCTTCTACCTGAAGCACCAGGACGCGGCATTCAAGGTCGATCGGGCCACGGGGAATATCCGCTGGATCTTCGGTGACCCCAGCGGTTGGGCGGAGCACTTGCAAGACCGCGTACTGAAGCCGGTGGGAGACCTGCGTTGGCCTTACCACGCGCACAATCCTCGCCTTTCGAGCGCCGGCACGCTGGTGATGTATGACAACGGGCATTGGGGGGCGCGCCCGTTCACCGGACAGCGCCCGTTGTCACCCAACGAGGCGTTCAGCCGCGGGGTCGAATTCGAGATAGACGAAAAAAAGATGACCGTGCGGGAAGTGTGGTCTTCCCATCGTGCCAAATCGCCGGACAGTTGCCATTCGAACGGCATGGGTGACGCACATCGGCTGCCCAAAACCGGCAACATCTTGGTGATCGACCCCGTCTGTTGGGACCAGGACAGCGAGCCATTGACGTACCGCCAGCGGGATTTCAGCAAGCGGCACCCGAGCGAGCTCTACCACAGCCCGCGGATCCGCGAGTACCATCGGCATACGCG
Source organism: Pseudomonadales bacterium (assembly GCA_049454295.1). GTDB lineage: Bacteria > Pseudomonadota > Gammaproteobacteria > Pseudomonadales > Azotimanducaceae > UBA7803. Next base: position 48,743 of record JBMTYG010000004.1, on the reverse strand, counting down.
CGGGACTGAAATCGTCTGGGAAGTGCGCCTGGTCGATCCGTACGAAACCGTCAACTGGCAGGTGTATGGCGGCCTGCGTGTCCCATCCCTCTACCCGACCGGCGCCCTGCTCGGCGATCCGGCACGCTGATCTCATCGCGTCGGGACGAACCAAATCGGCGACGAATAGGCTCGCTCCTGGATCGTCGCCGGGTGACCCTCGGGCGGCGGCGTTCGAGCTGCCACCGAGTCGTACAACGTGTGGCGTGGCGTGTGGATCTGCAGTGCACGAACATAATAAAAAGCGGGCAGCCCAGGATCGAAATCCGGGTCCTGCCAGACGGTCGATAGTCGGGCGGCGCCCACGGAATTGATGTACTGCGCTGTCGCCTTGTCGACGGTGTCGGGCAGCGACGGTAGTACGCCGTTTGGCCCAGGTCTGCGAGCGTCGGACCACGCTGCATCGTAGATCTTCTCGTACCGCTTGCCATCGGTCCCGATCCACCCCTTGATTACCTGCAGTCTGTCGAGGTTCGCACCCTCCGGATCCTTCTCCGCGAGGAGCAGGAACCTCGGCGCGCCTGCGTCTTTCGGACGTACTGGCAGGTCGGCGCCCATGGGCACACCCGCGGTATACCCGATCCTCGCCAAGTCTTTGGAGACGGCATCTTTAGGCCGGAAACCCCAACCGCCGAACATCCGCAGCGAGATCCGTGGTCCTGTCGTTGCATACACCTCCCGACGCTTGAACGCCGCGAATATCGCCTCCCGTGTGTTCTCCGTCGCCCAGACGGCCGCCAAACCCGCCGCCTGGAAATCGTTGCCGATCTTGAAGGTGCCTCTCTCATTACCGCCCTGCAGAGGGCGTGTCTTCGTGCTCGGGCTGCCCTCGATCGAAAGCGTCCCTGTGTACTCCTCCTCCTCCACGGTAGACAGGCTCGTATGGATGTCGCTTGAGCCGATCATGCCGAAACGGAAAGGGTTTACGCCGAGCTGTGCGCCCAACGCGAGACCGGTCACGAGCGCCGGTCGGATGTACTCGGAGGCCGACGGCTCCGGGATCTGCAATCCGGGGAGGCGGGGGCGTTGCCACCTCTCGAAATCCGCAAACTGATCTTCGGGGGACAGCGAGGGATGCGTCTCCGAATCGCCCTTGGTCTGAGTGACCTCGACCACGGGCTCCCAGCGCGCGCGCATCCTCGCATCTTCAGCCGTCATCGGTCCGCCATCGAAGCGCGTCGGTGCGAACATCCGCCCCATGCTTTCGTTCGGATTATGGGGGATGGCGATGAACGTCGCGCCGGTGCGTTCCGCCGTCTTCTCCAACCACGCCCAAAGATCCTCTGGTCTTTGGCTGTCGAAGGCAGAGAAAGGTCTGAACTGCCGTGCGACGTCCGATCCCTCCTTGAGCAGCACGACACGATGCAGCGAGGCGCCGCGCGGAAAACCGGTCCACTCCCACCCGATCAACGTGGTGAACCTACCGGGTTGGTAATGACGATCTGCCGCTTCGCCCGCCCGGATCCAGGCATCAGTCTGCACCTCGGATTGGTCGATCTCGGCAATACGCTCGCCGCGATGGATGGACCGCGCCATCTCCACGAGCACGAGGCGTTCGTTGCCGTCTTGCGACATCTCCAGAAGCCTACGTCCAGCGGCGGTGTCGGCGGTACGCGCCTCGCGGCGGAACAGCGATCGCGTGGCGCCGAGATACTCGGCATGATCCACGACTGCAAGGAAATCGAGCGGTCGCCCGATACGCACTCGTGTGCCGAAGCTTGGGTGCGTGACCGGCAGTCCCTTGGCGAACCGATACGCTAGGTCGGGATCGCCGCTGCGGTTCCCCATGGTGTACGAGTCATAAGAATAATACGAATGCAGGTGGGTATCGCCGAAGAGCGGTCGCTCAGGGATCCCGTCCCGAGCCGACGCGGGCTGTGCCATCGCGAAGGCTGCGAGGGCGATCGTGAGCAGACCGACCAGGAATTTGCTTGTCACGCCGCCTCCAACTGCCGGGTTGGACAACAGTAAAAAAGTGTACTACAAATCTGATCGGGGGATTGTGTTGGCCGACTGGTCGGCAAGACAAGGCGCAGGGGGTGCAGTGGTGAGACGGCGGGGGCTCTCTGCGCGGAAGTCGCAAGAGCGATCGGTTCACGCTGATGGCGCGGTCCGTGTGGGGTCAACCGTGTTCGTGGGCGTCCTCGCTTGCTTCTTCCTGTCCGGCTTCGCAGCTCTTGTGTACCAAATGGCGTGGCTCCGGGAGTTCACGATCGCGTTCGGTACCTCCGAGGTGGCCGTGGCCACGGTGCTCGCGGCGTACATGGGCGGACTTGCCTTGGGCTCGATCATCGCGGCACAGACCGTAAGTCGCCTGCGGCGTCCGGTACTGGCGTATGGATTTTTGGAGGCGGGGATCGCCGCGTCGGCGCTTGCGGTACCTGCCATGATCAGCGGCGCTTCCGTCCTGTTGGTCGCGCTCATCGGTGGTCAGCCGTCACCGCCGCAGGCGGCCCAAGAGTGGCAGCCGCTCGTCTACCTCGCCATCGCTTGTCTTGTGCTGCTGGTTCCGACCGCCTTGATGGGAGCGACCCTGCCCATGCTAATTCGCCATGCGGTGCGCGACGACCGCCAGTTGGGGTGGCGGATTGCCATCCTGTACGCCACGAACACCATGGGTGCGGTGGTGGGCACGCTGGTCGCCGGGTTCCTGCTTTTGCCCCGGATGGGTCTAAACTCGACCGTGCTGATCGGCATCGCGGCCAATACCGCGGTGTTCTTGATCGCGGCCCTGATCTCCCGCTTTGAGGTGGTGGTCTCCTCTTCCAACCATGAGACATCCACGCCGTCGCCGCCGGCTGATTCGGGGGCATGGTGGCTTTTGCCGGTGATGGCGGTCTCTGGCGCCGTATCGTTCACGTACGAGGTGCTTTGGACCCGGCTGCTGAACCACGTCCTCGGCGGCACCGTCTACGCCTTCGCCACCATGCTTGCGAGCTTCCTGCTCGGCATCGCGCTTGGCAGCGCGTTGGCAAGCAGATTCGCGTCGCAACGTAGTACCGCGATGAAGTCGCTCGCGTTCGCCCAGTTGGCCATCGCCGCTTCAGCTGCCGCGGTGTACGGATGGCTTCAGGCTTGGGAGCCGATCTCTGCCGGCTTGTCGGGAAACGCTGTGCATGCGGGACTCGTCATGTTGAGCGCCACCGTGTTCATCGGCGCGACCTACCCGTTGGCAGTGCGCGTCCTCGCCGGCGACGAGCAGGATGCGGGATCGGCGTCGGCTAGGATCTATGCATGGAACACGCTTGGCGCTATCGCCGGCGCGATGCTCGCGGGATTCGTCCTCATCCCGGTCTTACACTTCGAGGGCACGACCCGGTGGGCCGTCATCGTGAACCTCGCCCTCGCGCTCGTCATCGCGGCGGCGGCGAAACCACGGGGTGTCCGGGGCATCGTGATGCCCGCGACGCTCGGGCTGGTCTTGCTGGCTGCGCTGTCCTCCTATGAGCCCAAGCGACCTATGGGCGTGCTCGATGTATCGATCGTCGACGACACGCAGGGCGGCCGGGAGGTCTATTACGCCGTCGGACGGTCGGCGACGGTGCTGCTCAAGGAGCACGACGGAGCCTATCTGCTGCGGACCAACGGCTTGCCAGAGGCGACGATATGGCCGAGAGGCGCTCCCCCATCCCCGCACAGTCAGCGCTGGCTGACGACGCTGCCATTGCTTTCGCGCCCTGAAACGAACGATATGTTGGTCATCGGCCTTGGCGGCGGAGTCGCGCTGGAACGCATACCGCCGTCCGTCCGGAGGATCACGGTCGTCGAATTGGAACCTGAGGTGCTCGAGGCCAACAGACGTTTGGTCGGATTGCGGGCGGAGGACCCGTTGTCGGACCCGCGCATCGAGATGGTCCTCAACGATGCCCGCGGCGCTTTGCGGCTCACCAACGCTTCATACGATGTCGTCGTATCCCAGCCTTCCCATCCTTGGACGGCCGGTGCGTCGCACCTTTATACGCGGGAGTTCGTCGGCTTGGTCGCGGAGCGACTCAGACCGGGCGGAGTTTTCGTGCAGTGGATCAACTCGCAGTTCCTCGACCCTGACCTCTTGCGTGCATTGGCGGCGACTTTGTTGGAGGAGTTCCCGCATGTGGAGCTCTACCAACCGCAGCCAGAGGAGTTGCTTTTCCTGGCATCGACGCAGCCCATCGCTGCGATGGAGCGGTTCAGCGACGGCAGCGACTTACCGGAGACACTGCGTCAACGGCTCGCTGACGACCTTGCGATCGTGACCGTCGAGGACCTCGTGGTCGCATTGGCGCTTGACGAAACGGGCGTGCGGCGCCTTGCTGCCGGCGCGAAGCCGGTCACCGATGACCTTAACCGGATGGCGTTCTTCAGTCGTCCGGACGCGACGGGCATGGGATATCGACAGCTACTTGATCTAATTGTTCCATTCGACCCTCTTTTACGGGTCGGCGACGCAACTCTGCCGCAAGACCTAAAACTTCGCTACGTGGGGCAGCGCATGATCGAGCGCGGCTTCGAAGCCCGTGCATTACGTTGGGTTGGACGGCAGACAGATCCCGCGGTCCAATTTGCCCTTCAAGGCCACGGACTCGAGTATCACGGCCGCCGTGACGAGGCTGACGAGGCCTATCGGTTGGCGGTAAGGATCGCTCCCGACAACGAACACTACCGATATCTTGCAATTCGCAGCGCCTTCGGCGCGCTAGCGAGCGGCACCGCTGATGCTCCACGCATGGCCATCGCCGCGCGGCTGAGCGGCACGCCGAATGCGGTCCTAGCCGGCTGGCGAGCAGCGATGGCAGGCGATTGGCTGGCGGTCGCCCGCTTAGACCCGCAATTGGCTAAGTCGAATCCCAGCGATCCTTGGTTCCCCGATGCTGTAAAGCTGCGTGCCGACTGGCGCGCCAGAGTGGATGCCGGCCCTCGCACCACCGCCATGCTTGCAGAAGCCCGCAACATGCTGAATCGTGAGCTTCTGGCGTCGCCCAGCCTCGATCTACTAGTGATCCGGGCGGCCGTGGCGGTTCGTGAAGCCGATCCTACCTCACTAGTGGAATGCGGCGCCGCGATAGCCCGGCAAGTGCGATCAAAGCTGGATCGTGAGCGTCGCGGGACCTACTTGTTCACGCCGGTAGAGCGGTCCTCATTGAAGCGCCGCCTTTTCGCTGTCGAACAGCAGATTCGGCGTCTGTCTGGACAGTCGCTCGGCTCGAGTTCGCGCGCAGCGACGGTCGTCGCAGAGTTACAGGAATTACACCGAGCTCTCTGATGAGCGTACATGCTGCAAGGATCCGGGAACCAACCATACAGCCGATGATCCTTGAGTGTAGAACAGTTTAGTTTGTTGAAAAGCGAAATTTTGGACGAATTTCCCTAAACTCTCTTGAAAAATATGTTTATCTGTACAACAATTTTTATCGAGCGAGTCTTACAACTTCGTACAACACTTTTCGCGCAACGGGGGAAATAAAATGGCTCGGATCTTAAAGTTGATTGCACTATTTTGTGCACTTGGTGCGTATCAAACAGGTTGGTCGCAACCCACTTCGGAGCCTGCCGCAGCCCTCGAGGAGGTGATTGTCACTGCGCAGGCCCGCAATGAGAGTCTGCAGGATGTCCCTATCTCACTGACGGTATTAACCGGGGAGACGCTTGAGAAGGTCGGGGTCGACAGCTTCTACGACTACACTATTCCCGGCGTTAACATCCAGCAAGGCGGAATGAGCGATAACGCTTTCATCCGCGGCATCGGTCAATCCTCAGGCAACTTTGGCATCGAAAGCTCCGCACCGTTCTATGTCGACGGCGCCTACTACGGCAAGTCGCGCGCGACGCGTCTCGCATTCCTCGACGTCGGATCCGTCGAGGTCTTGAAGGGTCCGCAGCCCATATACCTCGGCAAGAACGCCATCGCCGGCGCCCTGAATATCAACTCCCGACGTCCCAGCCCGAGCTTTGAATCATCGGTATCCGCGTCGTACGAGTTTGAGGCGGCCGAGACTGAGCTCTCTGCCACGGTGTCCGGCCCGTTGACGGATAGCCTCCGCGGAAGGGCCGTCGCCAAGTTCCGCAAGATGGATGATGGCTGGATCCGCAACACGTTTGTCGCGGACGACGAGCCGAAGCAAGAAGACGAGATGGCCCGTGTGAGCCTTGTCTGGGACGCTTCCGAGTCGGTGCAGGTGTTCGTCAAGGCGGAGTATGCGAACCTTGAGTGGGACGGTCGGGCCACCCAGCAGTTCGGTTGCTTGTCCACAGCGCCGATCAATCCGGTGTTCGAGGACTGCGTATTCAACACCACCCGCGCTGTGAACTTCGATCCGGTGGCGTACCCGACCAACTATTTCAAGAGCGGTGCGCAGGCGGGTGATAACTTCCTGAACGATCTTGAGCAGACCGGCGGTCAGGTTGAGGTCACTTGGGACGCCTCATTCGCGGAGCTTAAGTCCTCGACAAGCTACTACAGCTTCACCAACAATCACTTCTCCACGCCCGACCACGGGATCTCCAACCGAGGCGTCGCAGAATTCGTCGAGGATTTCGACCAACTCAGCCAGGAGCTGCGCCTCGTATCCAAGGGCGACGAGGGTGTGCAGTGGCTGGTGGGCGCCTACTATGACACCGCCAACAACGACGATGACACGCAGCTCGCCGTCCCGTCGGCCATGAACATGGCCACCCTGAGATTCGCTCGGGAAGACGCCGAGTCCTGGGCCGTCTTCGGCGAGGTCGGTCTGGACCTCAGCGAAAGCATCAAGGCCAAAGTCGGCGGCCGCTACAGCGAGAATAAGAAGACGTTTTCGTTTGAGCAGGTCAACGGGACGTTTGTGCCCGGCCGCGATGTCACCATCACCGCTGGCGGCTTCACGTATGCAGACCGCAGATACGACGACAGCAAGTTCCAGCCGTCTATTGTGCTGGAGTGGCGACCGCTGGCCGACACGATGGTCTACGCCAGTTATAAAAAGGGCTTCAAGAGCGGTGGATTCGATCATCAACCGACCGCGGCGAATCTGCCTCTCAGTCGACTCACCTTTAAGCCCGAGAGCGCGGATGCGTATGAGCTCGGCCTGAAGTCGACGCTTGCAGGCGGCCGGGTGAGGTTCAACGCGGCGGTGTTCGACGTGGACTTCACTGACTTGCAAGTCAGCAGCCTCAACGTTGCTGTGGGGCAGGGTTTCATCACCACGAACGCGGGTCAGGCTAATACCAAGGGACTCGAGTTCGATGTCGCTTGGCTGGCGACAGAAAACTTGACCCTCGCCGCTAACGTCGCGCTTCTCGACGGAAAGTACGACAGGTTTGTTAACGCGCAGTGCTACCAGGTGCCCGTTCAGACAGCAGCGCAAGGATGTGTTGGCGGTGTGCAGGACCTGTCGGGCAAGACACTGCAGTACGCGCCCGAGTACGCGGCCACGATGTCGGCGGAGTACTCGACGGCTCTGTCTAGCTCCCTCCGGCTCTTCTTTAGAACCGAGGTCTTTCTGACAGACGATCAGCAGCTCAACTCTGACGGCGATCCTGACACCATCCAAAAAGCGTACGAGAAAATCGATGCCCGGATCGGTATCGGCTCGCAAGACGGTCGTTGGCAGGCCGCTCTTGTCGGGCGCAATCTGACCGACGAGATCATAGCTGTGTACGCGGCTGGGACGCCTTTGAATGGCAACTCCCACTTCGGGATACTAGATCGTACTCGACAGGTAGGGATACAGCTCCGCTACAACTTTGAGTGAGCCTTATCCGCCGAAAACTCGGGCCGCGCTCCGCAAGGTGCCCGGCCCTCTCGCTCGCGCGAACTGGCTACGCGATGTACCGAGGTTCTTGACCGATGAGGTTTAAAGGTAAAATTGCGTTGATCACTGGCGGTGCCGCCGGCATCGGCGCGGCCACCGCCGAACTGATGGTGAGCGAGGGTGGCATGGTGGTCATCGCCGATGTCCGCGAGGCCTTAGCCCGTCAGCTGGTCGAACGCCATCCCGGCGCGATGAGTTACTGGCCGCTGGATGTCCGGTCGGAGGATGGGTGGGCCGCAGCCGTGGGTCACTGCCAATCCGCTTGGGGCAAGCTCGACGCCTTGGTGAACTGCGCAGGGGTATCGTTCGTCGCGGGACAGCTTAGCCCGGAGACCATGACGATCGATGAGTGGCGAGCCGTGATGGCCGTGAACGTCGAGGGGACGATGCTGGGATGCAAGCATGCGATCCCGGCGCTGCGCCGTGCGGGCGGCGGGGCGATCGTGAACCTCTCTTCGATCGGCGCCTTGGTGGAGACCTCCTTGCTCTACGCGTACGGAGCGAGCAAGGCGGCGGTTTCGCATCTGACCAAGAGCGTCGCGAGCCATTGCGCAAAAGACGGCTCGGGGATCCGATGCAATGCGGTTCTTCCGGGACCGACAGAGACCGAGATGTACCGTACTTTGACAGATGCCCAGCGTGCCGAGAATGCGACCGCGATACCCCTCGGCCAGCCGGCGCAGACGATCGATATCGCGAACGCCATACTGTTCCTTGCGTGCGATGAATCGCGGTACATCACGGGGACACAGATCAGCGTAGACGGCGGACTGTCCTCCGCCAACCCCATGCGCGGCCGACGGAATTCCTGACGGTCGCCGGCTCGATGTCACGGCGCGCCTCCCACTCGGCCTTCGCGCCAGCCGCTTGGTATGTGGTCGCGTGGTCCGACGAGGTCTCCGCCGGCAACATGCTATCGAGGACTGCGCTCGGCCAACCGTTGGTGGTAATGAGGACCGGCGCGGGGCAGGTTGCGGTGTTACGTGATCGGTGCGCTCATCGCCATGCGCCCTTGTCATGCGGCCGTGTCGAGTCGGATGGGGTCCGATGCCTGTATCACGGACTCAAGTTCGCCGCGGACGGCAGTTGCATCGACATCCCCGGACAGTCCGATATACCGCGACGCTTCAAGGTGGATTCATTGCCTTCGGTCGAGCAGGACCGGTTGATCTGGGCTTGGTTCGGCGACGGTGAGAAAGCCGCGACGACCCCTGTGCCGCGGCTGCCCCTGCATGTCGACCCGCAGTGGCGCTTGCTGACGGGGCGTACCCATGTCCGAGCGAACTTCCGGCTGTTGGTCGACAACGCCATGGATCTTACGCATTTGGCTTGGTGCCACATGAGCACGTTCGGCGCCGCCGGTGCTTCGACGGTAAAGCCATCGCTTACGCCTCATGAGCATGGGCTGCGCTATGTGTATCACTACCGCAACTCCACGCTTCCTGATTTCCACCGCCGTGTGACGCGATGGGAAGGCACTGTCGACAGGGTGCAGGCCGTCGACTGGGAGGCGCCGTGCACTTTCCGGCTGTCGGTGCAATTCACGCCGGACGACCCGGAGGATCTTCGGCGCGGACGCAGTTCGCCCATGCACGCAGGCAGTTCACATCTGTTCACGCCTGAGACAGATCACACCACCCACTATTTTTGGGGTGCTCCGCTGCATACCGATTTCGCGTCGGACGAGAACCTCGTCGCGTGGGGCAAGATCGTTTCGCATGGGTTCGAGGCGGAGGACAAACCAATGATCGAGGCCCAGCAAGCGAATATCATGCGACAGCCGCCAGGACGCATGAACGTGACCCAATACGACGAGGCGGTCTACTATGCGAGACGTATGCTCGATCGGCTCGGGTCCTTCGATCCGCGGGAGCGTCGATGAGCCGCGGTAATGCCCCGCAGTGCGGTCCGCTCGCCGGGGTCCGCATCATCGAACTTGCAGGGATCGGGCCGGGACCCATGGCCGGCATGCTGCTCGCCGACATGGGCGCCGAGGTCGTGCTCGTTGAGCGTGACGTCGTCCGGAACAGCCTGTCGGATGGCGACATCAGCTTCCGTGGCAAGCGATCGGTGGTCCTCGACCTGAAGAAGACCGACGGTCGTGAGGCGTTCTTGCGTCTGGTCGAGACGGCCGACGCTGTCATCGAGGGGTTCCGACCCGGCGTCTGCGAGCGGTTGGGCATCGGTCCTGATGAGTGTCTGCATCGGAACCCTCGGATGATATTCGGACGGATCACTGGCTGGGGTCAAAGCGGACCGTTGGCGAAGTCGGCAGGCCACGACATCAATTACATCGCACTAACCGGGGCACTTTTTTCCACCGGACGAGCAGGCGCACCGCCATCCATACCCCTGAACCTCGTCGGTGATATGGGCGGGGGAGGGATGCTTCTGGCCTTCGGCGTGGTCTGCGGCATCCTGAACGCAAGGGTCTCCGGACGTGGGCAGGTGGTGGATGCCGCGATGGTCGACGGCGCATACTTGTTGATGTGGATGATTCACAGTTGGCACTCGCAAGGCCGTTGGGACGTCCGCCGTCGCGGCGTGAACCTGCTTGACGGCGGTTCGCCTTTCTACGACACCTACGAGACCCGTGACGGAGGGTACGTCAGCATCGGCCCCTTGGAGCCGCAGTTCTATTCCGATCTGCTGGCACGTCTCGGCATCGACGACGAGCGGTTCAGGGATCAGCAGAATCGAGCGCACTGGCCGATTCTGAGAGAGCGTCTGACACATGTCTTCCTGAGCCGCACGCGGACCGAATGGCAGCAGCTGCTAGAAGGGACCGACACCTGCTTTGCACCGGTGCTCGCATTGGATGAGGTGCCTCGGCATCCCCACAACAGGGAACGTGAGGCCTATGTGAATATCGGCGGTGTCATCCAGCCCGCGCCCGCCCCTCGTTTTAGCGCGACACCACCGCGTGTCCGGCACGGTCCGCCGGACGCAGGCGCCGATACGACGTCAATCCTGCTCGGGGTGGGCTACCGGATGGATGAGCTGGAAGCGATGCGTGAAAGCGGCACCATCCGCGAGTCGGCAAATGCTTGATGTCATTCCGACCGGGTCAGCAGCCGCAGGACTCCTCCGTCGACGGTGACCACCTGGGCTGTCAGGAAGCTGGCATCGGGGCCCGCTAGGAAGCAGATTACCGCAGCGATCTCCCCCGGATCGGCGATACGCGCGAGGATGTTGTTGCGCGGTGGAGGCCCGGATTGTTGGGGAGCCGTAGGAGCCGAGATGAGCGACTGGCCTGCCGCCAGCAAGGCGGTGTTCGTGCCGCCGGGACAGACGGCGTTGACGTTGATGCCGTGTTCGCCGAGCTCCAAGGCCAATCGTTTGGTGAGCATGTTCAACGCCGCCTTGCTGACCGAATACAGCGATATCTGCGGGACCGCCGTGCCCAGCGCTGCGATCGAGCTGACGTTAATGATCCGACCCCCGCCGCGGTTGATCATTGCCGGCGCCACCGCCTGCACACAGTAGAGCGCGCCGCGCAGGTTGACGCCCATGACCCGGTCGATCTCTGCGTCATCCACGTCGAGCAGCGATCCATAGGAGGCGACGCCCGAGTTGTTGACAAGGACATCGACCGGACCGAGCTCTGACGTGACGACATCGACCATCCGCATCACTTCGACGCGATTCGCGACGTCCGCTTGCACTGCGATGGCTCGCCCCCCCGCAGATGCGATCTCCGCGACCGTCTCCTCCGCGCCTGCACGGTCTCGTGAGAAGTTGACCGCTACCCGAGCGCCTTCGCACGCCAGCCGCAAAGCGGTCGCCTTGCCGATCCCGCGGGCCGCGCCCGTCACCAACGCGACTTTCCCTTGATGGGTCTTCATGGTCATCGTCCTCCGTTGGCGCGGACGCTCCGCGCGACATGCCAGATGGGGGAACTGAACGCACGTTCCTGGATCGCCGGCGGCAGATCCGCGGGAGGCGCGATGCCGAGTTCTCTGGCGTCGTACGTGCTCCAACGGGGTGTCGGTATCTCTAACACCCGTGCGTAATAGAACGCGTGCTGGCCCGCGTCGAAATCAGGGTCGCGCCAAGCGGTCGCCAGTTCCGCCGCTCCGATGGTGTTGCGGTAGCTTGCTGAGGCGACGTCGACCGTGGTGCCTACCGACGGGACGCGTCCCGTGACAGGATCGCGCTTCCGACCACCGGACCAAGCGACGTCGAAAACGCGCTCATGCGTACGCCCGTCCTCGAGCCAGCCCTTCACGATCTGTATGCGGTCAAGATTGGCGCCATCGGGATCTTTCCTCGCCCAAACGATGAACACGGGCGCCGCCCCGCCGGCAGGGGGCAGGATGCCGCCCATGCTGACACCCCGCCGGTAGGCGCGGGACACCCAGCGCCGGTCGCTCAGTACGATGCCTTCCAGACCGCTGCCACCGAAGAACCGGAGTTGGATCCGCGGTCCGCTCGTAGCCCACGCCTCGCGGCGTTCCATGGCGGCGAATATCGACTCCCGGGTGTTCTCCTCCGCCCAGACCCCCGTCAGCCCTGCGGCGCCGAACCGCCGCACATCCATCTCGAACCAGCTCTTCTGCAGTCGCATCTCCGGACTGCCGTCTGCATCGCCGATGACGCCGGAATACCGATCCTCCCGATCGATCACCATGCCGGTATGTCCGTCGGTCGCGCCGGCCATCCCGAACGCGAATGGGTTGACCCCGAGGGAGTCCTGGAACGTCAGACCCCTCTTCAATGCATCGCGCGCGTAGCCGCCCGCGAACTGACGGACCGGCGCGCTCATGCCGACCCTCTGCTCCACCAACTCGAAATCCGCGAACGGGTCCTCGGGGCTCAAGGACGGATGGGCCTCGGAAGATCCCTTGTTCTGCACCACTTCCACCAAAGGCTCATTGCGTAGACGCTGCTCCGCGCGGGCGGCGGATAACGGCTGGTTGAAGCTGTCGCGGAGGTCGAACATCAGCCCGTCGGAGAGGTTCGGATTGTGCGGGATCGCCAGCAAGGCGTGACCTTTGGACCGCGTTTCATCCATCCAGTCCCATAGGTGCTCCGGCCGGAGGGAGTTGAGGCGGGAGAATGGCAAGGGAGCAGTGTCGCCCCGGAAGATCACGTTCCGGTGGAGATTCTGTCCGCCCGGACTTGCGCTCCATTCAAAGCCGATGAAGGTCGTGAACTTTCCTGGTTGGTAGTGGCGGTTCGCGGCCGCGATGGTCCTCGCCCACGCATCTGCATAGACGTCGGGGTGGGCGATGCCTTGGACCGGACGACCGGCCCGACCCGCGCTGGTGAAGTCGATATAGGCTTGACGTCTGACCGATGCGTCCTTGGAGCCCACCCGTTCCGCGAGCGGATGGCGCGAGATCGGATGGTCCTTGTCGGCCATGCGTTCCAATGAGCCAAGATACTCGGCATGGTCGGTGACCGCCATGAAGTCGAGGGGTCGATGGATCCTCAAAGATTGCCCGTTCGGATGGCGCAACGGTCTACCCTTGGCGAACTCGTATGCGTCGTCCGGCAATACCCGCACTCCGAACAGGTATGCATCCAGCGAGAACGCGGTGTGCATGTGCAGATCACCGAAGAAAGCATGGCGTGGTCTCTCGCTGCTCCCAGGCTCTGCGTGTGAGGTTTGAGGCCCGATCGCAAACCATGGCAGCAGCCAAACCAGCCATGACCATAGCGATGTTCTGCTAGGGTATAAAGTTGCGACGACGGCATGACCATGGGAGGCAACTATGGACGTCAGGGTGGCTGACATCTTGGACCAGGCCCCATTGGGCCGGTTCCATTGGATGATCGCCATGCTTGGTTTTCTGGTCATGGTCATCGATGGCTACGATTTGGTTGTGATGGGTCTCGTGGTACCGGCGGTGGCGTCCGAATGGTCGTTGCCGCCGGCTGGATTCTCGGTGGTCTTGTCAGCGGCCTTGCTCGGCGTGCTGTTCGGTTCGGGATGCGCAGGGTGGCTTGCCGACCGCGTGGGTCGGCGAGCCGTGCTCGTGGGTATGCTGGTCATCGCGGGCGTTGGGATGGCAGGGTCGGCCTTCGCTGCCGATCCGACCGCGCTTTCCGCATGGCGGCTGCTGACTGGGGTCGGCGCGGGCGGCAGCATCCCGGTCGCGATCGCATATGCGTCCGAATTCACGCCTGCCCGATTCCGCAACCGCTTGACGGTAGCCATGTACGCGGGCACGACCATGGGAGGCGTCGTTGCCGGCTTTACGGCGCCAGAGTTGCTCGAGTTCGACGGTTGGCAATCGGTCTTCATCGCCGGTGGCGCAATGTCGCTGCTGGCGGCAATGCTATGCGCGCTGTTGCTGCCGGAGTCGATACGCTTCCTGCTTGTCAGCGGGGCGTCCCCCCAGCGGATCGCGGCCGTGCTGCGCAAGGTGGATTCGGTCGCAGCGGCAGCGTTCAAGGTGTCGACTCCGGCAGAGGGCGCAGTTAACGTCGGAAGGAATCGCGTACGAGATCTTTTCAAGGGGGAGCTGCTTCTCGTGACGCCGGTCATCTGGGTGATGTTCATCGCGAACCAAGCGATCGTCTTCTTGATCTCGTCATGGCTGCCCACGCTGTTTACCTTCGCGGGGATGGCGCTCGACAGAACGCTGCATGTCATAGCGCTGTACAGTGCGGGAGGTCTGCTCGGCGGTCTTCTCTTCGGCTGGGCGGCAGATCGACGCGGGACGACCACTACCCTCGCATTGTCGTATCCCGCGGCAGCCGTCTGCATAGTGGCTTTGGGATACGCAGCCAAATCATCGGATTTCGTGATCGTCGTGGCGATATGCACCGGTATGACGTTGCTCGGCTCATCTTTATTGCTCGGTGCGATGACCGCTGCAATGTACCCGACCGCAATCCGTGCCACGGGGCTTGGATGGGCCTTCGGCCTTGGACGGCTCGGCGCCATCGTCGGTCCCGTGATCGGTGGCGCAGCGATCGCAGATGGGTGGTCTGTACAACAAATTTTGGGCGCTGCATCTACTCTGCCCGTACTTGCCGGGGCATGTTCCCTCACGCTCATGTTCGTGGCGCCGTTCATTCGGAGTCGACAGGGATTTCAGTAAACGACCGCGATCTTGCCCACGGTGTGACCGGACTCGATCGCTCGATGTGCGTCACGAAGGGTTGCACTGGTCAATCCATGAAGGGTCCTGGTAAGTGTCGAGCGAATCTTGCGCGCGTCCACTAAACCCGCTATCTCGGTGAGGATCTGATGCTGGCGCTGCATGGTATCGAGCGAGAAAAACGGCCGGGTAGTCATGTTTTCCCAGACGAAAGTCGCGCTTTTCAGCATCAGGAGCCCGAGGTCGATCGGCCCGCTCGGCTCGACGATCGACGCGATCCTACCTTCTGGCCGAATTAGCTCAGCCATGGCGGCCCAGTAGCTGCTGGTATCCGCGCAATTGAGAATGTAGTCTACGGTCTTGAAGCCTGAAACTCCCATCGATTCGACCAATTGACTGTGATCTACCACTATGTGGGCGCCCTGTCGGCGGCACCAATCCTGAGTCTCCGGACGTGAAGCGGTCGCGATGACGGTCAGGCCAGAGATCAGGCGGGCCAACTGGATGGCGATCGAGCCTACGCCGCCGGCACCGCCGATGATAAGCAGACTACGTCTGGACTCACTTTCCGCCACCAACCGCAAGCGGTCGAACAGCGCTTCCCATGCGGTCAGCGCAGTCAGCGGCAATGCGGCGGCGGCGGCATCGTCCAGTGAAGAGGGGCGCCGCCCAGCGATGCGCTCATCAACCAGTTGATACTCCGCGTTGCTGCCCGGCAGATGGATGCTGCCGGAATACCAGATCTTCTCACCGACCTGGAACAGTCGAGCGTCCTGACCAATCGCTACCACTTTACCGACGGCGTCATAGCCGAGCACGATGGGAGCCGGCAGGTCCCGGCCCACGGCCGCCCGTCGTCTTCGTTTGGCGTCAGCAGGATTGACCGAGGATGCGGCCACTCGGACCAGCAATTGACGCGGACCGGGTTCCGGTACCGGCAAGTCGAGATCGATGAGGCAGCGTTCATCGGTAACCGGAAGCGAGCGACTGAAGCCGACAGCTTTCATTGCGCAGAATCTCCACGAGTTGTCGCGAAACGGGACCCCGTAGCCCGCCTTGCTAAGCCCATCTAACTCGTATCCGCCCGTTGGAAGCACGACACGACTGACAGGAAAAGTTTGATAAGCTGGTTGTATACCCCGAGAAATTGTACAACAATAAGCCCACTTCGGGGTCTTAAATACAAACCAACACCAGTTTTCAGGACGACCCAGATCGTGCCCTATCAAGCATTAGCCGCCATCATGCGATCCGTCGACGATCCTATCGCTATTGAGGAGGTTGAGCTGGCGGACCTGCGTGATAACGAGGTACTGGTTCGGATAGAGGCCTGTGGCGTTTGCTACACGGATGTTAAGTTCCGCAGCCAGTTGCCTCTTCCGGCAGTTCTGGGTCATGAAGGCGTCGGAGTGGTGGAGGACATCGGGGGGTCCGTGAACGGATTCACCAAGGGCGATCGGGTCATCATCTCTTATCCATTCTGCACGCGATGCATCGCTTGCGAGCGCAGCCAGCCTTTCGCTTGCGAGTCAATTCCAAGGCTGAAATTTTCTGGCGGTCGGCTCGACGGGAGCAAGACGATCAATCTCGACGGCAAGCCGATCACCAGCGCTTTCTTTCAGCAGTCGTCGTTCGCGACGAGGGCAATCGCGCTGGAAGACGCTCTCGTTAAGGTCGATACGGATCTCCCGTCCGAGTTTCTGGCTGCCTTACCATGCGGGATACAAACCGGCGCGGGCTCCGTTCTAAATACCTTCGAAATGGGCGCGCATCACAGCCTCGCTGTGTTCGGAGTGGGTTCGGTAGGCTTGGGCGCGATAATGGCAGCCAAGGTTGTGGGGGCTGGCCCGCGTATCGCCATCGACATCGAGCCTCGACGTTTGGAGTTGGCGCTCTCGCTGGGCGCCACGAACGCAATAGACGGACGGGCTCCGGACGTAGTCCAACAAGTAAAAGCGATCGCTCCCCGCGGCGTCTCTCACGTGCTCGAGACCACCGCGGACACGGCGGTCCTCGAACGCGCGATCGAGTGCCTCGCCCAGGGCGGCAGGGCGGGTATCGTCAGTGCTCCGCCCTCCGGGCAGCGCAACCCGTTCACGACCCGTGGACTCTTCGAGCGGGTCGCCAGCCTGCACGGCATCGTGCAAGGGTTCGCCGTCCCGCGACTTTTCCTGCCGAAACTTATCGAGATGCAGTCGCGCGGGGCTTTCCCGTTCGAGCGCCTCGTGACGCCATACCCATTCATGGAGATTAATCGCGCGATGGCTGATTTCGCCGCCGGGACGATCGTGAAGCCCGTGCTCGTCATGCGTGATATCGCCGCGCCCCATGCAGGACATTCCATGCCATGAGTGGGCAGACCGTAGACGTCAGCACCGTAATCGATGAAGGCCGACTGCGCCCATTCCACTGGTTGGTGCTGGGCTTATGCGCTTTTGTGACGGTCATAGACGGGTATGACCTGTTGGCGATGGGGCTCGTTGTACCCACTCTGTCGCAGCAATGGCAACTTGATCCTCAAGCGTTCTCGCCTGCCCTGTCCGCTGCGGTTGTCGGCGTACTGATCGGATCAGCCATCGCCGGTCGCCTTGGGGATTTGATAGGGCGGCGTTGGACGTTGGTGATCATGCTGGTCATCTCCGCTGTCTTCATGACCCTGACAGCGCTCGCAGACACCATGGACGAGTTGATCGTGTATCGCTTCTTCACCGGGCTAGGTGCCGGTGGCTCGATACCTGTCGCCATCGCGTATACCGCAGAGTACATGCCCGCAGCCCGGCGGAACACGCTGGTCGCGGTGATGTATTCGGGAGCCCCCCTCGGCAGTGTGCTTGCCGGGGGGATCGGGCCTACGGTCATAGGGCGCTATGACTGGCACGGCGTGTTCTGGGTGGGCGGTGTGCTGACCGGGCTCGCTGCCTTGGTCCTGGCGCTGTTCCTGCCCGAGTCGATACGCTACTTGGTGGTCAAACGCGCGCCGCGGGAACGAATCCAGCGGCTCTTGGCCCGCATCGACCCTCGGCCCGCTTTGGCGAACACTGCCGAATTCGTCGTCCGCGAGGCGAGCGCTCATCAAGGGCCGTGGCGCGAACTCCTCGGACCCGGTAAACGCGCCATCACTTGTACGTTGTGGGCTGTCTTCGTCGTCACTCAATTCGTGATCTTTTACATCGGCCTCTGGATGCCTACGGTGCTTGTCCGGTCAGGATTGGCATTGGAATCGGCCATGTACGTGGTCGCAATATACAACCTCGGGGGCGCTTTGGGCGGGCCGGTCTGTGGTTGGCTCAGCGATCGCTACAGCGCACAGAGGGTGCTGGCGGTCGTCTACCCGATCGCAGGTTTCATGATCCTCACCGTCATCGCAGCGCTTGCCAGTCCGGTCCTTCCGGGCGTCGCTTTGCTGGCGGGCGTCGTGGTCATCGGCTGCTCGATTTGTCTCGGCGCATTGAGCGCCTCGCTGTATCCCACCGGTATCCGTTCCACGGGCGTGGGATTCGCTCTCGGGATCGGTCGGCTCGGCTCCATCGTCGCGCCGATCGTCGGAGGCTGGGCAGTGGCATCGGGTCGTGACGATGTGTTCTTCGGCATCGCCGCGCTAGGGTCGCTTATTTGCACCGCAGGCGTGGTCCTCTTAGGGCGTTTCTCGGGGAGCACTGACAAGAGATACCGGTCGGCATGAGACGCGAAGTTACATGACTGTCTTGGATTCCAGACGGAGGTTTTCAAAGTGATACGTGGATTGCATCACGTCGGTATCGTCACAAGCGACCTCGAAAAGGCCAAGCATTTTTATTGTGGCGTGTTTGGGTTTGAGGTCTACAGCGAGTCGGAGTGGCGCGCTGACAACGCGATGTTCAACACGATCATCGCCATGGGGGGCAGCGCCGCCCGTTTCTGCATGCTGAAGGGACCGAACACGTACCTGGAACTGTTCGAGTTCATCTCGCCGGGTTCCTCCGTCGACCCCGCAAGGTTGCAGCCGAGCGACCACGGCTTCAGACATCTGATGTTCGAAGTGGACGATGTCCTTGAGACCTGGTCCAAGGTCAAGGAGTACGGCGGCATCGTGATGAACCCGCCCGTCGATGTACCAGGAGGGCCGTGCGTGACGTATTGCCGGGATCCGTTCGGCAACCTGATCGAACTCGCGCGGCCGGCCGGCAGGATGCCCTCTCTCGAGGACCTCTAGAGGCCTTCGACCACTACGAGCTCAAGCGTCGCGCCGGACTGTCGCAGCCGGATTAACTCCGCATACTCTGGGTCCGAATACCAAGCCTTGGCCGCGTCCATCGAAGGGAACTCCACCACGACCATGCCCGTCGGGAGGGTCGCGCACCCCTCAAGCGCGTGCATCGCGCCGCCGCGAGACAGGTAGCGTCCACCGTGACGTGCGAGGATGCCGGCGCTTCGTCGGCCGTATTCGGCCATCCAATCACGGTTCTTGACGTTCAGGAATCCGATCGCATATGCGGGCATCCGGGGCCTCCTAGCGAATCGCCGTACAGTCGGCGTTCAAAAATTGTTGTACAAAATTTCTAAGCTGTTCTAGCCTATATCTCGGACAGTCTCCCTGCAAGGGGATGATCTTTAGAGCGGCAAACGGGGAAAAAGTAAAAATGACAGACGCTACAGTTAGCAGCGTATTTCTGCGCGTGCTGAAAAAGCATGGCATCCGGCATATCTTCGGTATCCCGACCATACAGATCGGGATGATGCAGGACGGGTTCGGTCGCGACCCCTACTTCCGGTTTTTCACCACGCGCCACGAGGAATCCGCGGCGCACATGGCCCATGGCATCGCGAAGACGACAGACGAGATGGCCGCCTGCTTCGCCACGGTCGGGCCCGGGATCACGAACCTCGTCCCGGGGGTTGCTGCAGCAGCCCGTGATCATCTGCCCATGCTGACCATCACCTCGAACAACCATCTGCGGCTGATTGAACCTTTGCGGGACTATTTGCAAACGATTGATCAGTTGGCTCTCTTTGCACCCATCACCAAGTGGGGGGCCGGGCTGCGCCAGGCAGGGCGGACGGTGGAGGTGGTTGAGCGCGCCATCTATCGGTCCCGGTTCGGATCGCCCGGGCCGGTACAGGTCGATGTGCCCTTCGACCTCCACACGGAGAGCTGTTCCGCCGATCCGGACGGGCCACCTAAGCTTGAGGTACCTCGACCGGTGCCGTCGAGCAGCGAACTGGCTGCGGTGGTGGATGCCATGGCTGCCGCCCGCCGACCGTTGTTGGTGGCGGGTGGTGGCGTGGCGCGGTCGGGCGCCACCGCGGAGTTCCGTCGGCTAGTCGCGACAACGGGCTTCGCGGCCGCGACGACAATCAACGGATACGGCGCTCTTGAGGCAGGTTGTCCCACCGAGGTTGGTAGCAGGGGCTTTTTCGGCGGCAACGGCTTGGTACGGGCATGCCGCGAGGCGGACCTCATCGTGTCGTTCGGCTGCCGCTTCTCACTTTGGATGCCGGTCAACAAGCCGCTTTACCCGCCAGTCGCAGGACAGAAGATCATCCAGGTGGACATCGATCCGACCCAGCTGGGCGCGATCGCCCCCGCTACAACGGGGCTGACCGGCGACGCCCGTGAGACCTTGCGCGCGTTGCTCGACCTGATCGGAAAGCGCGAGTTCGATGTGGACCACGGGTGGCTCTCCACGTTGCTGGAAGCCCGGAATCGCTACTACGCCGATATCGCCCAGGTCGCCGACGAGGTGTTCCTGCCGGGTACGGACACCTTGAACGAGGCAGCGATCGCTCGCGCCGTGGTCGCCGAGTTGCCGGACGATGCGATTGTGACGATCGACGGCGGACAGTCGATGGAATGGAGCATGACCTGGTTCCGACCGAGGGATCCGCACCACTTCATGTACAACCCCGGCATGGGGCATTTGGGAAGCGGCTTACCGGCAGCGATCGCTGCCAAGATCGCCCAGCCGGAGAAGACTGTCGCTTGCCTGACAGGCGATGGTGCCTTTGGCATGACCATTCAGGAACTGGAGACCGCGCGCCGATACGGTATCCCGGTGATCGTCGTTGTGTACAACGACTCCGCTTGGGGGATGTACGAGCGGCCGAACAGGGCAATCTTCCACAACGAGAACTTCGGTACCCGCCTCGGTCAATCTGATTACGCAGCTATCGCTCGTGGGTTCGGCTGTGATGGGGTCCGGGTCCGAGGCCTCGCTGAACTCGCCGACGCCGTGCGGGCGGCTCGCGAGCGTAATACGGTGACGGTAATCGATGTCGCCACCGGGTATACCCCGCATCCGATGGATGAGGTCTGGCGCCCCGTCAACACCGAGGGAGCTCGGCTACGCAAGGTTGAGTTGACAGGCTGAGATCCGAGCAGTGAATGCGAGCGCAGTCACGCAAATTCCACTTTTTTAACTAACGAGTAATAGTGAGGAAAGCCACCATGACGACATTGTTCGACCTGTCTCCCGAGGTCCGCAAGTTCCTGGCGCGATCACCCATAAAGATGTTCATCGGCGGAAAGTGGCAGGAGTCGTCGAGCGGTGCCACGTTCACCACCCGCGATCCCGGAAGCGGAGAGGTCCTGGCCACCATCGCCGAGGGCCGTGCGGAGGACATCGACAAGGCAGTAAAGGCCGCTGGCAAAGCCTTCAGGGAGACCGGGTGGGCTACGATGATGGCGTCCGATCGCGCTGCCGTTTTGCATCGATTGGCGGATCTTGTCGACCAGCATCGCGAGAATCTCGCGCAACTCGAGTCCCTTGATGTAGGGAAACCAATTGGCCTCCCGCGCGGGATGGACATCCCCAACATCTCGCAGACGTTGCGGTGGTTCGCCGACCTGTCGGTCCATGCGCAGCGACATGAGCGGTTTGCCGTGAGCGGCTTCGACGCACGCCGGATCCGGGTGCCTTACGGCGTCGCCGCTTTCGTATTGCCTTGGAATTTCCCGGCCTTACTTCTTGGTTGGAACATCGCTCCGGCGCTCGCGGCCGGGAACGCCGTGGTGGTCAAGCCTGCCGAGGACACGCCGCTCTCGACGCTGTACTTTTGCTTGCTAGCCGAAGAAGCAGGCATACCGCCGGGAATCATCAACGTCGTCCCGGGCTTCGGCGAGATCGCAGGCGCCGCCTTGAGTCGGCATCCCGACATCCATCACATGGGATTCACTGGATCGCCGGAGGTCGGCAAAATGGTTGCCGCCGCCTGCGGCGCAAACTTGGTCCCCGCAAAGATGGAACTCGGCGGCAAGGGAGCGGCCGTGGTCTTCGACGACAACGATGTCGCAATGGTGGCTGAACAGTTGGCCGGCGCAGTGACGCTCAATAGCGGCCAACTATGCTGCACGGCGACCCGGTGGATTATCCACGAGCGGATCTGGGACCGGTTCATCGCCGAGGCGAGCGACCGCTTGACTGCTATGACCATCGGCCACGAGCTCGACCCGCGAACGCAAATCGGCCCCGTAGTCAGCGGGACCCAGAAAAAGCGGATTTTAAACTACCTAGAGCGCGGCGCATCGGAGGGGGCCTCCTTCGTGCTACATGGCGGACCGCAGGAGGTGCCCGGTCAACCTGACGGATTTTACGTTCGGCCGGCGTTGATGACCGGAAGCCCGGACAACCTCTGTGCTCGGGAGGAGATCTTCGGTCCAGTCGCCTATCTTCTACCGTTCTCCGATGAGACAGAGGCTGTGGACCTAGTAAACCGCTCGCCATACGGTCTCGCCAACAGTGTCTGGACTCGTGACCTCGATCGGGCGAACCGCGTCGCTGAAGCTATGGTTGCCGGCAATGCCTGGATCAACGGCCATAATCTGTTCCCGCTCGGTGTGCCGTACGGTGCCTGCAAGCTTTCTGGCTTCGGTGGTGGCCAGCTTAGTGCGGAGACCTACTTCGACTACCTGCGGCCGCAGTCGATCGTCCGAGCGCTCTAACGGAACAGGGTAAGTTGGCGGGTCGGCAATTGTGGCGTACCTGAATGAATCGTAGTCGGGGGTGTGTATGAGAGAAGATTTCGACAACGTCGTGCGAAACTTCAAATGGGAGCGTCCAGAGCGCTACAACTTTGTACGCGATGTGGTTGATGAATGGGCTCGGGGTGACCCGGACCAGCTCGCGATGTTGTGGGTGGACGACCATGGCGCCTTGCGTCGGAGGACCTACTCTGAGGTCGCACGCGACTCGCGCAAGGTGGCCAACGTGTTGGCCGCCGCTGGCGTGAGGCGAGGCGATACCTTCCTTCTCATCTTGGGTCGGCAGAGCGAGTGGTGGGATGTCTTGACTGCTGGTCTTCGCATGGGCGCCGTCGTCGCACCAGGCACGACCCAACTGTCGGCCGCCGACCTCAAGTACAGGTTGAACGCCAGCGGTGCGGTGGCGATCGTCACTGATGCCGCCAACGCCGACAAAGTGGAACAGGTCGCCGAGGCCTGTCCCGCGCTTAAGGCCCGGTTGGTCATCGACGGCCCGCGGTCGGGTTGGATCGATTACGCTGCTGAGTTCGCTGTCGCTTCCGACGTCTACGAGACCGCAGACACACTCAGTCAAGACGAGGCGCTGTGCTACTTCACTTCAGGTACCACTGGGTATCCAAAGATGTGCATCCACACGCACAGTTACCCAATCGGTCACCGGGTCACCGGGACGTATTGGCTGGATCTAGGTCCCGACGACCTGCATTGGAACATCAGCGACACGGGTTGGGCTAAGGCGATTTGGAGCAGTTATTTCGGTCCTTGGCACTGTGGAGCAGCCATTTTTGTCCACCATACCTCGGGGTTCTCGTCGAGCAAAGTGCTGCAGTTGCTCGCGAAACATCCGATCACGACGTTATGCGGTGCACCCACCGTCTATCGAATGTTGGTCCTCGAGGACCTTACGGCCGCGACGTTCCGTTCCTTGCGCCATTGCGTCGCCGCGGGCGAACCGTTGAACCCCGAGATCATCCAGATTTGGCAGCAGGCCACCGGCATGACTATCCGTGATGGATTCGGCCAAACGGAGACGACCTTGTTGTGCTGCAATTGGCCCGGACTGCCCGTCCGACCAGGCTCGATGGGGAAACCCGCGCCCGGCATCGAGCTTCGGATCATCGACGAAAATGGTAATCCACTTCCTGCCGGGCAGGAAGGCGATATCGGCTTGAAGGTGAGCCCGGTCGCCCCGCAAGGATTTTTCAAGGAGTATCGGAACGATCCTGATCGGACGCGCGCTACCCGTCGGGGGGATTGGTACCTGACGGGCGACCGCGCTTACGTCGACGAGGACGGGTACTTCTGGTTCGTAGGACGGGCCGATGATGTGATCCTGTCTGCGGGCTACCGGATCGGGCCTTTCGAGGTGGAAAGCGCGTTGATCGAGCATGCGTCGGTCGCCGAAGCGGCGGTAGTGTCGAGCCCGGATGGTACTCGGGGAGAGGTCGTCAAGGCCTTCGTCATACTGGTCCCGGGAACGGTCCCGAATGAGGATCTCGCCCGCGAACTCCAAGAGCATGTGAAGCGAGTGACCGCGCCATACAAGTACCCGAGGAAGATTGAGTTCGTCGACTCCCTGCCAAAGACCGTAAGCGGAAAGATACGCCGTTTGGAATTAAGGGAGAGGGAATGGGGACGGACGTGAGAGGAAAGTCATGCTCGAACAAGGCCGGCGACGCTTTATGTGATGCGTTGGACTGTGCATGAACGTTTCAGAAGCACTCCTGACCCGCAGGTCCAGCCGGCGGTTCACCTCGCGCGACATCCCCAGGGAGTTGGCCTCAGAGATCCTACAAATCGCGCTGCGGACGCCATCCGGAGGCAACCTGCAGCCATGGCACGTCCATGTGCTCGATGGGGAACCGCTCCGCGACCTCGTCGCAACGATTTCGGACAGCATGTCTATCACTCCAGAGGGTGATGAGCCGGAGTACCTGATCTATCCTCCGGACTTGAGGGAGCCTTAT
The DNA here is from genome assembly GCA_049454295.1 of Pseudomonadales bacterium. GTDB lineage: Bacteria > Pseudomonadota > Gammaproteobacteria > Pseudomonadales > Azotimanducaceae > UBA7803. The sequence continues at coordinate 23,959 of JBMTYG010000004.1, read as the reverse complement.
CGCAGCCGCCGCTTCAGAAACGGCGAGATGCTTTTCGCTTGTCTTGGCATTCAACGGGATGATAAGCAGGGAAGACGCGCAAACTTCGAACGGAATTACCGATTTTTCGATGCGCCTATGGCGTTCATATTCTCCATCGATCGTTGCATGCAACAAGGGCAGTGGGCCGACTTAGGCATGTTCATCCAGAGCGTCATGCTACTTGCCCACGAACGGGGATTGGGTACCTGTCCGATGGAATCTGTATCGGTGTGGCATCGTCACATAAGGAAAACATGCGCGATCCCGGTTGAGCAGATCGTTTTCTGCGGTATGGCGATAGGTTGGGCCGAGCCCGCCGCGGCGGTAAATACACTCGTCACCGAACGGGCGAGCCTCGAAGAAGTGGTCACGTTCGTCAATCGATGATGACGCTGGAACGTACTGTGACCGCTACGCCTGCCCGACTTTTCGATGCGACCGCGCGGGCTTGGTCATCCGAATCAGAGATTGAAGATCTGCAGCGGTGTGGTAACGCCGCCCATCATCATTAGCAGAGGGTGGAGACAATGAGTGTAGTTGCTACGCCTAACAACACCGACAGTGTGACTTGGGTCGTCGAAAATGCCACCGTATTCCGGCTGGCGAGACCCGACAAACTGAATGCGATCAGTCGTTCTGTACTCACCGCTCTCGCTCGGTGTCTCGACGACATGGAGCGGCAGGGAAGCCGCTTGCTCGTCATCACCGGCGAGGGGAATCGCGCCTTCTCTGCCGGGGCAGACCTCGATGAGTTGCGGCATGCCGATGCCTATTCAATGACGGTGCAGGCGGCAATAGCCAGGGAACTGTTTCTTAGACTCTCCCGATCCAAAGTGCTGAGCATCGCTGCCATCAACGGCGTGGCGTTCGGTGGGGGCCTCGAGCTCGCGATGGCATGCACCTTGCGGATTGCTGCCCCCCACGCCCGGGTCTCGCTGCCGGAGATCAAGCTCGGCTTGATGCCCGCCTACGGGGGGACGCAGTTCCTCCCAGCGCTTGTCGGTTCCGGGCGAGCGTTGGAGATGATGCTGACGGGGCGGGTGCTTTCGGCGGCTGAGGCGGCGTCCGCCGGGTTGATCAGCCGGATATGTCTCGATGGTGAAGACGTTCTTCAGGCCGCCTTGAACCTTGGGGCAGAGGTCACCGGTCGCAGCGCGAGCTCAATCCGTGGGATCCGCGCCTGCGTAGATGCATACATGGGGCGGCATACAGGCGTTGACTTCTCGGCCGAAGGCTTTGCGGTACGGGAGGTCTTCCGGTCTGAACAGGCACGTCAGGGAGTGGCAGGTTTCTTCGCCAAGTGAGTCGATCAGTCGACAACTGATGTACCACATCTCTGGAGTGTTAGTTGTCCAGAGCGGATATTGAACGAGGGTATCTGGGCTGGTCAACTCGCGTGTTAAGCCGAGTTTTCAGGCGTGCATCGGCTGGGGCAGTTGAGCCGACTTATCTTGACTAACTGTACGACCAAGCCACTGTAGAAAAAAATTGTTGAACAAAATAGAATGACGCAGTTGACTGTGCTCATGCGTTTTGCTGGGCGTTCCCTCGACACAACGATATTTTGGACGTGCACCACGACCGTGGTCCCGCAGACACTGGAATACGAGAATTGAGAATGATAACGCTGTACCACCATGGCTCATCCGTATGTGCCGCAAAGGCGAGATTCGCGATCAACGAGAAGGGCATACCGTGGGACGGCGTCTATTTGGACATCCTTAAGGGCGACCAATTCTCGCCCGAATATATGTCCCTCAATCCGAAAGGGGTCGTCCCCACGTTGGTTCATGACGGTCACGTCATCGTCGAATCCACCGTCATCGCTGAGTACGTCGACGATGTCTTCCCTGAGCCTCCCCTTAGGCCGTCAACGGCGCTCGGTCGGGCGAAGATGCGGCTGTGGACCAAAGCGGTCGATGAAGATGTCCATCCGGCCTGCGGCGAGGTGACGTTCGTCTCGTGTCACCGCCACATCCTTAACCGGCTTCCAGCCGCCGACCTCAAGCGCTTCCTCGACAGCACGCCCCCCCTATCCGTGACGCCCCAGTGGCACGAGCGGAAGAAACAACTGGTGACGATGGGATTCCGCACCCCTGGTGTGGCCGAGAAGTTCCGGCTTTATGACCGTTACCTCCAGAAGATGGAGGATGCGCTCATGGAGGGTCCGTGGCTCGCCGGGGAGACATTCTCCTTGGCTGACGTGGCCATGGCGCCGTACCTCAACAGGCTCGCGATGTTGGGGATGACGGCTATGTGGGCGAAGCGACCACGAGTGGACGATTGGTTCGAGCGGCTCCGAGCACGCAAGACTTTCAAGGTGACCTTCCTCGACGAGTGTCCGCCGGACTTGACTCGCGACCTGCTGACCTTCGGCACCGAGAGCTGGCCGGAGGCAAAAGCGCTGCTCGAGGGCTGAAAAACTCGTCAGCCTGCCGCGCGCAGGTGAGGCGTCCTGAAGATATGAACGAGATGGCAAGGAGCGATGAATGAAGAAGATCGACATGTTCAACCACATCTGGCCGAAAGCCTTCTACCTCCGGTTCAAGGAAGTTATGCCCAGGATGATGGACATCACCCGTCGCAGTGAGATGGTGCCGATGATGGTCGATCTCAACGAGCGGTTCCGAGTGATGGACCGGTTCGAAGGCTACTGCCAGATCCTCTCGCTCGCCTCGCCGCCGCTCGAGTTGGCGGGCTCGCCGGCGGTTGCGGCGGAACTTGCCCGCCTCGGAAATGACGGGATGGCGGAACTGGTCGCTGACCACCCGACCAGGTTCCCGGGTTTCATCGCGTCTTTGCCGATGAACGATGCCGATGCCGCATTGGCGGAGGCTGATCGTGCGTTGAACAAACTGGGCGCGGTCGGTATCCAGCTGTATTCGAACACCAACGGCAAGCCGCTTGATCACCCTGAGTACCGTCCGATATTGCGGTTGATCGCAGGCAGCGGTAAGCCTCTCTGGATCCATCCGGCACGTGGCGCGAATTTCGCCGACTATAAGACCGAGGATCGTTCGCATTACGAGATCTGGTGGGCCTTCGGCTGGCCATACGAGACCAGCGTCGCTCTCGCACGCCTCGTGTTCTCGAAAATCATGGACGAACTTCCGGATCTCAAGGTCATCGCCCATCATGCCGGCGGCATGGTCTCCTTCTTCGAGGGGCGGGTCGGCCCCGGCTGGGACCAGCTAGGCAGCCGCACCTCCAGCGTAGACTATTCGCTTTTGCTCAAGGAACTGAAGAAGCGCCCCATCGACTACTTTCGCGGATTCTACGCCGATACGGCGACCTTCGGCTCGAGTGCCGCTATCCGTTGTGCGCTGGACTTCTTCGGGATCGACAATATGGTCTTCGCGTCCGACGCGCCGTTCGACCCTGAGAAAGGTCCGATGTACATCCGCGAGACGATCAAATGCATCGATGGTCTCGGTCTTGACGAGTCGGACCGCCGAAAGATCTACGAAGGCAATGCGTTGCGTTTGACCGGTCTGAAGCTGGCCGCGTGAGGGAAGACATCGTGAGCGCCCTGATCCATCAAGAGAGACCCGCGCTTGCCCGATGCCTTGTCGGCGGGGCGTGGGTCGGTGAGGCGTCGGACGCCTTGCCGAGCTTCGATCCCTCCACCGGCGCGACCGTCGGGTTCTACACACCGTCGGATGCGGCCAGCTTCGACGCCGCCGTGTCTTCCGCGCGTACTGCCTTCGACGACGGCCGATGGTCCCGGAGCCCACGGCTGCGGGCGGCCGTCCTCGCTGACTTCGCGGCTCGCTTGGAGCATGTCAAGGGCGAGGTCGCGGCGCTGCTATCCGCCGAGAACGGTAAGCTGCACCACGACGCCGAGCACGAGGTGGCCGCCGGCGTCTCCGAACTGCGTTACTACGCAGGTCTCGCCAGGAACATATTCGGGCGGGTGACCGAGGTCGAGCCGGGCTTGATGGCCATGCTCGCGCGTGAGCCGCTCGGAGTCGCGGCGATCATCGTCCCTTGGAATGCGCCTGTAACTCTGCTGGTCCGTTCCCTCGCACCCGCCCTCGCGGCGGGCTGCACGGCGGTCGTGAAAGCCCATCCCGAGGCGGCGCTGGTAACGACGCGGGTCATCGAGCTGCTCGCGGAGGATGCTCGGATGCCCAAGGGCGCGATCAACTTGGTCCATGAGCCGGGCAGCGAGTTCGCCGCCGCCCTCGTCGCTTCGCCCCGCGTCGATGTCGTGAGTTACACGGGCAGCACCGCGGTGGGGAAGCGCATCATGGCGTCCGCCGCCGCGACGATGAAGCGGCTCAACCTCGAGCTCGGCGGCAACGCGCCGTGCATCGTGCGCGCGGACGCCGACATCGACGCGGCGGCGGCGGGCATCGTCCGCGCGGCCCTCAGCCATTCCGGGCAGGTCTGCGTCGCCGCGAGCCGCGTGTTCGCGCACGACAGCGTCGCCGTAGCCTTGACCGAGCGTCTCCTCGTGCGGCTGCGCGCCACCGTCGTCGGCTCCGCGCACGCCCCGGCGACGCAGATGGGTCCGCTCATCACCTGCGCTGCCCGCGACCGCTTGCTCGACCTGGCCGCGCAGGGCGGGCGTATGGGAAAGGTCTTGCTTGAGGCTGGCATCCCCGTTGCGCTGCCGTCGGCCGGCCATTTCCTCAGCCCGGGACTGGTCCGGGTCGAGGATCCGACTTCGCCGTTGCTGCATGACGAAGTCTTCGGACCGTTGTTGTCGATCTGCCCCGTGCGCGACGACGGGGAGGCGGTCGCCCGCGCCAACGATTCACGGTTCGGTCTTGCCGCCAGCGTCTGGACGGCCGATCTGCGAGCCGGTCAGAGGCTCGCGGCACGCATCCAGGCTGGCACTGTTTGGATCAACCAACACTTGCGGATGCACGCCGAGATCGAGACCGGCGGGTACAAGGAGAGCGGGCTCGGTCGCCTGCACGGGATCGAGGGGCTCGAGGCGTTCTTGCAGACCAAGCACATATCCTGGTCGGTGGACTGACAAGCTCCACCGTTCGTACGGGAAGAGGAGGCATCGATGAAGAGAAGTCAGTTGCGGGCGGTCGCGTTGGTGGCGTGGTCGGTCCTCCTCGCGGGAGAGGCGTTCGCTGTCGGCGCGCCGGTGTTCACGCGGGAACCGGTCATCGACCAGAACGACAACCGGCGGGCGCCGCTAGTAGCGTTCCTGCGATATGCGTCGAGCGCGCCATCCACGGCCCTTGTCCGCATCGAGGGCGCAGGAGAGACGCGAGAGCTCGTGTTCGGGCCGGAGGCCGATCCCGTGGCCGGGTTGCCGATCTTGGGCCTGCCTTCGGGGCATCGCTACGAGTTGCAGGTCACGCTCAGGGATGAAAAAGGGGCCATCGGTGCCACGAGCCGGAAGCTCACCTATGTCACGCCTGCGGTGCCGGCGGGGCGGATGGACTTCCCGCCGATGGAACTGCGGCGCGCGGACGCCGCCCGCCAGGAGCCGGGATATTTCCTGTTGTCGGTGCGTCGCCGGGCGCTCGGGCGGGCCATCGACCTGACGCCGGCGCAGTCCCGGTTCACGCTCGATTGGGGCCTGCTGCTCGCACTCGATGTCCAAGGCAGGGTCGTCTGGTACTACGAGTCGCCTGACCGCATCGCTGGCATATCCCGCTTGAAGAACGGCAACATCCTCTACAACACGGCAGACGGCGTGGCGCGCGAGATTGACTTCCGTGGCGTCGTGCAGCGCCAGCTCGTCTCCCAACGCGCGCGCGACCTCGGCGCCAAGGGCCTCGCGGTCGACGCGCGCATCGTCCATCACTTGCCCCACGAGATGCCCGACGGCAACTTCCTGCTGTTCACCGCGGAGCAGCGACGCATCGAGGACGGTTTCCTCGACGAATTCGATCCGGCGCTGCCGCGCGGGCCGCGAGACGTCGTCGGGGACACGGTGGCGATCGTCGACCGCGAGACCGGCAAGAAAGTCTGGATATGGAACACGTTCGACCACCTCGACACGGGGCGGATCGGTTACACGGAGGGCACATACTGGTGGACCCGCGGGTTTCCCGGTTCCTTCGACTGGACGCACGGCAACGGCGCCGATTTCGATGCGAAGAACGATGCGATCATCTTCGGTCTGAAGTTCCAGGACGCGATCTTCAGCGTCGACCGCAAGACCCGGCGCATCAACTGGATCCTCGGCGAACCGACCGACTGGGGACCGCTCGCCGACCGGATGCTGAAGCCTGTCGGCGAGCCGTTCCGATGGCCCTGGCGGATGCACAACCCCCGCGTCTCCGGGAAGGGCACCATCGTGGTGTTCGACAACGGTACCCACCAAGCGCGGCCGCCGCGCCGGCCGAAGGCGCCGAACGAGGTGTTCAGCCGAGGCGTCGAGTATGAGGTCGATCCGGTGGCCCGTACCGTACGCCAGGTGTGGGCGTCCGACGACGCCTTGGGCGAAGATCCCTGCCATGCCTTCGCGATGGGCGATGCTTGGCGGCTGCCGAAGACGGACAACATGCTGGTGATCTTCGGCGCGTGCATTGACATGCGACCCGGTGTGGCGATCTCAGACCTGCAGATCGGCCCCAAGTCCGTCCCGGCCAACATGCTGCACCAACATTCGAGGATAGTGGAATACACGCGCGAGAAGTTCCCCAAGAAGGTCTTCGACCTGCGCCTCGAGGACCCCCACCAGCTTGTCATGTGGCAAACTTTTGGCGGCGAAAAGGTCCCGTCACTCTATCCCGCCGGTCTGGTGCACCAAGAGACCCTGCGGCGCGACTGACAGGAAGGGCTCTTGCCATGAAACCGACGCGACCCAATATCCTCCTTATCCTGACCGACCAGCAGCGGGCCGATCATGTGGGCTACGCCGGCAACAACATCGTGCGGACACCGAATATCGATTCATTGGCCGCTGCCGGCAGCTGGTTCGATCGCTTTTTCGTAGCGTCGCCCACTTGCATGAGTAACCGCGCCTCACTGATGACGGGAAGGATGCCGAGCCAACATGGCGTCCGTTACAACGGCGTACCCCTCGATTATGACTACGTGACCTTCGTCGAGATCCTGCGGTCAGCGGGCTATCGGACAGCTTTGATAGGCAAGTCACATCTGCAGGGGATGCAGGCGGCACCCAGCCTTGTCCCGCGGCGCGGTGATGCGCCCAGCCTGCAGGCGCCCCCGGAGATGCTGGCGGAGGCGAGGAAAAGCTACCCTCGGATGGACCGCTACAACATCGAAGTCCGCGAGCGCTGGCTCGGCACGGGTCCGGCGCCGGCAGTGCCCGATCCATACTACGGTTTCGAGCATGTCGAGTTCACGCTCGGTCACGGCGACGAGGTGACAGGCCATTATGAGTCCTGGCTGCGCCACTTGGCGCCGGAGCAGGCCGGGCGGCGCGGCGCGAAACACGCCCGTGCGCACGGTCTCTCGGGTCATCCGCAGATCTATCAACCCTCGATGGATGAGACCCTATATCCGACCCGCTATGTCGCGGAGAGGACCTGTGCTTGGTTGGAGGCACACGCCCGCGCGGCTGATAAAAAGCCCTTCTTCCTGCAGTGTTCTTTCCCCGATCCGCATCATCCTTTCACGCCGCCCGGTCGATACTGGGACATGTACGACCCGGACGCGATGGATCCAGGGCCATCGTTCCGCCAGCCGGCCAAAGACGCCGTGCCGCCGATGTCGCAGCTCTGGCGCGAATTCGAAGCCGGCGCGGCAAGCAAGAGGTGGACCTATCCCTTCGTGGCTGACGAGTCGCAAACCCGGGAGATGATCGCCAAGACCTTCGGGCAGATCACCTTCATCGATGACGCAGTAGGCCAGGTGCTCGCGGCGTTATCATCGACAGGCCTCGCCGGCGACACCGTCGTCTGCTTCATGAGCGATCACGGCGATTATCTCGGCGATCATGGCTTGATGCTGAAGGGTCCGATGCACTACCAAAGCCTGATCCGGACACCGTTCGTTTGGCGGGATGTCGACCCGGCATTTGTGAGGGGCAGGATCTCGTCTCTGGCCTCAACGATCGACTTCGCGAGCACCGTGCTCGAACGGGTCGGGTTAGCGCCGTTCCACGGTATACAAGGCAGATCTCTTGTTCCCGTACTGATCGGCGAGCGAAGCGCGATCCGGCGATCTGTCCTCGTCGAGCAGACCACTCAATTCGCTTACCTCGGGTTTGATGATGTAGTGATGGTGCATACATTGTTCGACGGGCGTTGGCGCTTGTCTGTATGGGAAGGATGTGACTGGGGCGAGCTGTATGACCTCCAGTCCGATCCCTTGGAGGCGCACAATCTGTGGGATTCCAGAGCCGCACTCGGTCAGAGATCGGCGATGCTGCTGAAGTTGATACACTCGATGCAGAATCACGCCGACCGGTCCCCGTTCCCGACTACGGTGTCCTGAGCGAGTCACGCACGGTCTGCGGCGATCGCTTCCGCAAAGCGTTCCGCGATCATCATCGTCGTCAGATTGGTGTTCGCGCGCGGGATCCTCGGCATGACCGAAGCGTCGACGACCCGCAGCCCCGTGACCCCGTGTACCCGTGCCGTGACCGGGCCGGTCACGGCCATGGGATCCACCGCCGCGCCCATGCGACAGGTCCCGACCGGATGGAACCACCCCGTACAATTTCGCCGTAACCATGCGTCCAACGCGGCGTCATCTTCCATCAGGCGCGGGAGACGCGGGCCGTCTGACACGATACGGTCCAGCAGCGCCCGGCGCAGCACTCCGGACAGATCCAGCAACATCGTAAGCGCCCGGGCCTGCACGCCGTTCATTATCGATCGTCGATTCGCGCGTAATACACGCGGCGAGAAACTAGCGACAAATGTGTCGAGCAACTGTTCCTGGACCGCAGGGGACATGACGATGGAGCAGGCTTCGCGGAAACCGGCGCGCATTCGCTCACGGTCTGCCTGCTCGCCGAGCAGGTTAAAGTCGAAGACGGGCACCGGCCCATCGACACCGCGCTCGAGACGGACTTCACCGCGGGACTCCGGCCTGTTGAGCGCGACGTTCAGAGCGCCGAGCCTCTGGCCGAAGGCATGCCATGCGACCTTGTTCGGCACGCCGATGAACAGGTCTGAGGGGACGCCCAACGAGCATCTTGAACTCATGCGTAACATGATGCTTATGCCGGGGCGCAGGTCGGTCTGTTGAACGGCAGTCTGTCGGAGGAAGCCCGCGATGGCGCAAGTGGGATGCTCTTGCAGATTGCGGCCGACGCCCGGTATTTCCGCTGCAACCCGCAGTCCCGCCTTCTCCAGCAGGTCTGCAGGTCCCAGCCCTGACCGCATGAGCAGGAGCGGGGAATGGAGTGCGCCGGCACACAGCACCACTTCGGCGGCTGGATAGACTTCCACGCCTCCTGTGCCAACCGCTTCCACGCCGCACACCTTCCCATGTTTGATGCGCAAGCGGGTCGCGCACGTCCGAGATTGGATGCGAAGATTGCTGCGTTCGCGGACTTCGGGCGTGAGATACGCCATCGCCGCTGACACGCGGTGTTCCGGCGTACTGGAAAGCGGGAGGGAGCAGACGCCGTCACGTGGATCCGTGTTCATATCCGCTACCCACGGCATTCCCCGCCCCTCCAGCGTTTCCGCGACGGCCCGGACGAACGGCGGCCAGTCGGATCTCGGGATCCGCCTTATGGGAATGGGGCCTGATGCGCCGTGCATCGGTCCTTGGAAATCGCGGTCTGTCTCGATACGGCTGAAGAAAGGGACCACGGTACGGGAGTTCCAGCCGAGCGCGCCGAGGCGTTCCCATTCGTCGTAGTCGTCAGGCAAACCGCGAGGCGCAGCCATTGCGTTGATGCTGGAGCCACCGCCGATGACGCGCGCTTGAAGGTACCGTTGCGGGGGACGGACCGGCTCTCCGGCTTCGATAGGACGCGTCCACTTGACCTGTAAATCCGGCCAGAGGTTGTCATCGTGATAGGGCGCCGAGAAGAACGTATCGAGGATATGCCAAGGTTCCTCCCCCGGCAGATCGTCGCGCCCAGCCTCCAGAAGCAATACCTGGCAGCTTGGATCTTCCGACAGCCTGCTGGCCAAGACGCAACCCGCCGAGCCGCCGCCGATGATGATGACGTCGCGGCGCAGCGTCCTCATGACATCCAGCCCATGATCGGACGCCTGGGCAGCGCCTTGCGCACATCAAAGATCCCGGATGTCCGTCGCGACGCGTGGCGTTCGCTGGTGACTCCCGTTTGCGTGCTCTGGCCGCCTATGGTTGAACTCATGAGCATGAATCGTTGATAGACGATGACTTCCAAAAATGTACTACATTATGCACGGTGAGTGAACCTGATTGATTTACCGCTGATCGCGGGAAGCGCCGGTCGATTTATAAAACTCTGACTCGACGTTACAGACGACGCTCTGTCTGTCTGTTTGAAGTCTTGAGGCTGCGTCGAAAGCAGGTCCGTCCGTTAAAAAATGTGGCACAATATTATTTAAAGTCATCTCAGTTGCGATGGAGCAGATCGTGCAAACCCTAGCGGCATCGTCGCGAGGCAGCTCGCAAGGGCAGATGTTCGTCGATGGCCGCTGGTGCGCTGCGGCCGATGGCCGGCGCGCGGAAAGCATCGACCCCGCGACCGGTCAGGTCATCGGCGACTTCGCCGACGGCGGCTCAGCCGATGCGGCAGCTGCCATAGCGGCCGCGCGTAGCGCATACGACCGGACGTCGTGGTCGCGTGAACCGCGCCGCCGCGCCGCCGCCCTGCTCGCCATGGCGGACCGGCTCGAATCCGCACAAGGCCCGTTGGGGGACCTGCTGACCGCGGAGAACGGCAAGCCGCTCGGCGACTCCAAGATGGAGGTCGCGAACGCAGCATCGATGTGCCGCTACAACGCCGGCTTGGCCCGCAACCTCTTCGGGCGTGTCACGGAGATCGAGCCCGACCTGATGGCGATGCTGCCGCGGGAAGCCATCGGCGTCGCGGGTGTCATCGTGCCGTGGAACGCCCCGATCGGCCTGCTGTTCCGCTCGCTCGCGCCTGCGCTCGCCGCCGGCTGCACGGTCGTGGTCAAGCCCGCTCCGCAGACGGCTTTGGTCACCGCGCAGGCGCTGGCGGCCGTGCTGGATCCGGCCGTGGTGCCGCCTGGCGTGGTGAACCTCGTCACGGAGACCGGAAGCGATGTCGCGCGTGCGCTGGTCGCATCCCCCGACGTCGATGTCATCAGCTATACCGGCAGCACGGCTGTAGGCAAGCGGATCATGGCAGACGGCGCGAGGACTCTGAAGCGGCTGAACCTCGAATTGGGCGGCATCACGCCTGCCATCGTGCTCCAGGATGCGGACATCGAGCGGACGCTGCCGGTCCTCGTCAAGGCGGGGATGGTCTTCGCGGGGCAGCAGTGCGTCGCCATCAGTCGCATCCTCGTCCACCGCGCGCGCCTCGACGAGTTCGCACATAGGCTGGCGGAGCGGCTCGCGAAGCTCGTGGTCGGGCCGGGATCTTCGCCCGGGACGGAGATGGGGCCCCTGATCGACGTCGCGAACCGTGACCGAGTGGCGGCCTTGGTGCGCGGCGCTACCATCGACCACGAGGTGCTGCTGCAAGGCGGCATCCCGGAGGGTGCGCCGGAAGGAAGCGCATTCCTGCGGCCGAGCCTGGTCAGACTCCGCGGCCGTGAGACCGAGCTGACCCGCGAGGAGATCTTCGGTCCGGTGCTCGCGCTGGAGACTTTCGATCACCCCGACGAAGCAGTCGCCATCGCGAACGGTACGCGGCTCGGCCTTGCGACAAGCCTCTGGACCTCAGACCTGGCGGCCGCGATGCGGATGGCCTCGTCGCTCCGCTTCGGCACGGTCTGGATCAACCAGCATGGCCGGTTCCATCACGAGGTGGAGATCGGCGGATACAAAGAGAGCGGGCTCGGCCGGCTGAACGGCCAGACGGGCATCGACGACTTCCTGCAGACCAAGCATATCAGCTGGTCATTGGGCTAGTCGCGCTCCGTGCTGCTGCGGCACTCGCGGAATATCCGTGTCTTGCAGGATCCGCAGACCTGCGGATCGAGCGTCGGCACGATCGCGGCGATCGCCGTCCCCTTGCTTTCGTGCAGGGCGTCATGACCGATCACGTCGATCACCCCTATCTGCGAGAGGCGCGCCACTTCCGCCGGCAGCCGCGTCGTCATGTGCAGCCGTCCACCGCGGGAGGAGCGACGCACCGCCTCGGACTTCAGCACCTCGGCCGCCGTGTCATCGAGGTCTCCGATGCCCCGCAGCACCATGAGCATGTGCCGTTGCGCGGGGCGAGACGCCTCGATGTGCTCCAGCCGCTCGCGAAGGTGACCGGCGGCGCCGAAGTACAGCGGGCCGTCTATGCGTGCGACAGCTAGCTGGGGACATTCCGGCAGCGCGTTCGCTTCCGCGTTGCGGAAGATGCGGCGCGGCGTCGACGGGTCGGGCGCACCGATGCCGACGTAGGGTTTCGTCGTCCGCCGAATGAACAACATCAGGGACAGCAACACGCCGGCGTAAATGGCGAACACGAGGCCGACGAACAGCGTCGCGGCCAACGTGACGACGGCAACCGTCATGTCCGCTGGACTGCTGTGGCGCAGCCGCCGGTATTCGTCCAGACCCAGCAGCCCGAAGGCGCTCAAGACGATGACCCCTGCCACCGCGGCGACCGGGACGTGGGCGAACAGCGGCGCGAGCCCGAAGAGCGCGATCGCGAGCGTGAACGCCCCGAAGATCGCCGCCATGGGCGTGCGCGCGCCGGCATCCAGGTTGACGCTGCTGCGAGTGAACGAGCCCGAGACCGGGTAGGACCCAAAAAAACTGCCGACCGTGTTCGACAGGCCTTGACCGACGAATTCCTGGTTCGGATCGATGGATTGCCCAGTCTTCGCCGCAATGGCCCGGGCGATGGACACCGCTTCCAGTAGCCCCACCAGTGCCACTGCCAAGGCCGCTTGCGTCAGCGCACGCAGCGAGTCGAACGATAGCGACGGGACCTCGAATGCGGGAAGGATGGTGCGCAGCGATCCGATCGTGTCGACTGGATGGCCCGCCCGCGCCGCGATCGCGCTCGCCACGGTGCCGCCCACCAGCGCGAGTAGGTAGTACGGCAGCTTAGGGGCCGTGAGCCGGACACCCACGGCCACGGCGAGCGTCGTCGCGGTCACCGCGACCGTGGCTAAGTCGGCTTGCGGGATGGCGGTCACGAGCGCCGTCCAAAAATGACCGAAGTCATGCGGGCGCGGCAATGCCACGTCGATCGCCGATTGCAGCTGTCCGAGCACGATCAACAGTGCGGCGCCGGTCGTGAACCCAACCAGCACCGCCGTCGACGCGAGGTTCGCGAGCTGGCCCATCCGCGCCAAGCCGAGCACCAACTGGAACACGCCCACCAGGAAAGCGAGAGTGACCGCCGCCGAGATGAACTGAGACGACCCGGGCGCGAAGAGCCCCGACAGCGTGCTGAACACCAGCGCGGACACTGCCGCGGTGGGGCCGGACACCATCTGCCACGAGGACCCGAACAATGCCGCGAGGATCGGCGGGACCAGCGCCGCGAAGAAGCCGTATTCCGGTGGCAGCCCCGCCACCGCCGCGAACGCCACACCCTGCGGGATCATCACGGTGGATGTGGTCACTGCCGCGAAGGCGTCGCGACGCAGGTTTTCACGGGTCAGCAGCGGACCCCACCCCAGGAAGGGGAGCGCGGCGCGCGCCCGGGACAGCAGCTGGTCGGCGCCCATCACGGGGTCGGGAACCGTTCCGCGTCGATCTCGGCTAGCGTCGCAGCCGGATAACGCGGCCCTGAGACGGCGCGGGTATCGACCAACGATCCTATGCGGGCGAACAGCGCGTCATCCAGCCGGACCGTCGCGGCGGCGATGTTCTGCTCGAGGTGCGCGATCGATGTCGTACCCGGTATGGGGATGATGTGGGGCGCCTTGTGCAGCAACCATGCGAGGGCGAGCTGCGCGGGTTCGTGGCCGGTCTCCGCCGCCAGGGTCCTCCACTGCCCCAGCAGCGCCAGGTTCCGCGTCCAATGCGGTTCCTGGAACCGCGGCATCGATCGGCGCAGATCGCGCTCCGGCAACTGGGACGGATCGGTCACGCTGCCGGCGAGGAAGCCGCGCCCGAGCGGCGAGAACGCCACGAACGCGATCCCCGAACGCCGGCACTCCTCGAGCACACCGAGCTCGGGCTCGCGTGTCCACAGCGAGTACTCCGACTGGACCGCGGCGACAGGATGCAGCGCATGCGCCCGACGCAGCGTCTCGACAGACACCTCCGAGAGGCCGATGGAGCGGATCTTGCCCGCCTCGACCATCTGTGCTAGCGCGCCGATGCTGTCCTCGAGGGGGACTGACCTGTCCAAGCGGTGCAGGTAGTAGAGGTCGATGACATCGGTGCGCAACCTGCGTAGCGACTCATCGAGGGTCCGGCGCAGCGTCTCGGGGCGACCGTCGATCACGCGGCGTCCGTCGACGCCGGTCATGCCGCACTTCGAGGCTAGATGGATGCGGCTGCGGAACTCCGGCAGGATCTCGCCGAGCAGTTCTTCGTTCGCGCCGAAACCGTACAGCGCTGCCGTGTCGAGATGGCTCACGCCTAGCTCTATCGCGCGGCGGACCACGGCCATCGCCCGCTCCCGAATCGGCGGCACGCCGTAGGCGTGGCTCAGGCTCATGCAGCCAAGACCGATCTCCGATACGGGTTGGCCGCCGAGTGTTCTGGACTGCATCGGTCGCAACGCCGCGGTTCGTCGGGCGCGGATCAGCAGCCTGCACCGTCGAGCTGCTGCTCAATGGCATGCAGCGTCGCATAGCATGACAGCACCTGTTGTACGCTCGCGTTCGGCTCGCGCCCTTCGCGTATGGCGGCGATGAACTCGCGGTCCTGTAGCTCGATGCCGTTCATCGAGACAGCGACACCCGACACGTCGATCTTCTGTTCCTTGCCGTCGAAGAGATCGTCGTACCGCGCGATGTAGGTGCCGTTGTCGCAGATGTAACGGAAGAAGGTACCGAGCGGACCGTCGTTGTTGAACGATAGCGACAGCGTGCAGATCGCGCCGTTGGCCGATTTGAGCTGGATCGACATGTCCATCGCGATGCCGAGCTGCGGATGGACCGGCCCTTGGACGGCGTTGGCGAGGACGATAGGTGAGCGAGCCTGGTGGGCGAATAGGTCGACGGTATGCGCGGCGTGATGCCAGAGCAGGTGGTCGGTCCAGGAGCGCGGTTGCCCGAGCGCGTTCATGTTGGTGCGACGGAAAAAGTAGGTCTGCACGTCCATCTGCTGCACGGCCAGCTCGCCGGCGACGATGCGCCGATGCACCCACTGGTGCGAGGGGTTGAACCGGCGCGTGTGGCCGACCATGCAGACGAGCCCGGTCTCGCGTTGCAGGGCGGCGACTGCCTCGGCGTCGGCCCAGCTGTCGGCGAGCGGGATCTCGACCTGCACATGCTTGCCGGCCTGCAGGCATTGGATGGCTTGTGCCCCGTGCATCTGCGTCGGTGTGCAGAGGATGACCGCGTCCGCGCCGGATCTGTCGAGTCCCTCAGCGAGGTCGGTCGTGGCGAGCGGGATCCTGTATTTCCGCGCGACCTCCTGCGTTGGGCCGAGCTGACGCCCGACCAGCGCGGTGACCTGCACATCGCCGCCGGAGCGGTCGATGGCGGCAAGGGCATCGAGGTGCTTGATGCCGAAAGCTCCCGCGCCGGCAAGCAGTATCTTCATCGACCGTTCTCCAGGATGATGAGCCCTGCCGCCGTATTGGACGCCGGGACATGGTAATGGCGGTATATCTCGTGCACGTCGGCGTCGAGGGCGCCGCGCATGATCAGCCACATGACGAGCTCGACCGCCTCGGAACCCGCCTCGCGCATGTAGGTGGTGTGCGGGATCGCCGCCAGCCGCGCCGGGTTGCGCGTCAGGTCGTCCATGAAGGCCTGATCGAACTCCTTGTTGATGAGCCCGGCGCGTGTCCCGTGCAGCTGGTGGGAGAGCCCGCCCGTCCCGAAGACGACGATGCGCATGTCTCGCGGGAAGGCCTCGATCGCACGGCGGATCGCCTGGCCGAGCTTGTAGCAGCGCAGTCCGGTCGGCGGCGGATACTGGACGACATTGACCATCAGCGGAATGATCGGGCAGGGCCAAGTTTCGCACTGTCCCCACATGATCGACATCGGCACCGTGAGGCCATGATCCACCGGCATTTCATTGAAAATGGTCATGTCGAACTCGTCGAGGATCAGCGACTCGGCGAGGTGCCAAGCCAGCTCCGGGTGACCGGTGACCGGCGGCACCGGCCGCGGGCCCCATCCCTCGTCGGCGATCGGGAAAGTGCTCGCCACGCCGATGCCGAAAGTCGGGATCACTTCCAGCGAGAAGGCGTTGGCGTGGTCGTTGTAGACGATGAGGCACAGGTCCGGCTTGACCTCGGCCATCCATTTTCTCGCCGCCTCGAAGCCCCCGAAAAGCGGCGCGAAGTAGGGCGTCGTGGTCTGCCCGCGGTCCATGGCGGTGCCGATCGCCGGGACGTGCGACGTTCCTACGCCTGCGATGATGCGTGCCATCAGGGTACCTCCCCTTTGTAGCGATTGCCCGCAGGGCTGCGGCCGCCGCTGAGCATCATCTGGTAATAGTCGTCGCGCGACATCCCCGACATCGCCGCGGCGATGTCGAAATAGGTCTTTCCGTCGCTGTGCGCCAGCTTCACCATGTAATACGAGATGCCGCCGAGCTCAAGAATCTTCGGGTAATCCCGCGCGAGGACCGCCTGCTTCTGCGCCTCCGACAGCGGGAAGCGGTCGAGGTAACCCCGTTCGTCGGCATTGAAGACTGCGCGGTTATCCGCCTTGTTCAGCGACATGAAGAACTGGTTCAGGTGGTAACCGACCTGCGCCCTTCGGCCGTCGTAAACGAAGGTGCCCGGTATGGATTCATAGTCGTGTCCTTCAGGCATGTTCATCTGCTCCAATAAAGGTACATAGGGTTCTCGACCAGTAGACGCTGGCGGGCGAGGGCGGTCGTGGCGATGCGTGGGATGAAGTCCACGAGCACGCCATCGTCCGGCATCCCCGACTTCAAGTTCGGATGGGGCCAATCCGTGCCCCAGAGCACCCGCGCCGGGAACTCATCGACCAAGGTCCGTGCGAAGGGCACAACATCATCGTAGCCGGGCGAGCCGTCGCGCGAGAGGCGCTCCGGGCAGGTGACCTTGGACCAGATGTCCGGTTTTTCCCGCATGAGGCGCAGGAAGAGCCCGAACTCTGGACCATCGACCGGCTGGGTGACATCGGGACGCCCCATGTGGTCGACGACGAGCGGGGTAGGCAGACTGACGAAGAAATCGAAGAGCTCGGGAAGGTCCGCCGCCTCGAAGTAGATGACCACGTGCCAGCCCAACGGCGCGATGCGCTCCGCGATGCGACGCAGTACATCAGGCGGGGTGGTATCGACGAGGCGCTTGACGAAATTGAACCGGACACCACGCACCCCCGCCGCGTCGAGCGCTTCCAGTTCATCGTCCCCGACAGTCTCCTTGACGGTCGCGATGCCGCGTGCCTTTCCGCCGGAATCGCAGAGGGCATCGACGAGCGCGCGATTGTCCGCGCCGTGGCATGTCGCTTGGACGATGACGTTCCGCTCAAAGCCGAGATGGTCACGCAGCGCCCACAGCTTCTCCTTGGGAGCGTCGACCGGCGTGTACTTGCGCTCCGGGGCGTAAGGGAACCGGTCGCCGGGCCCGAACACGTGGACATGGGCGTCCACTGCGCCCGCTGGGACTTGGAAAGAAGGCTTGGAGGGCGACGGATGGTAGGGCAACCAGCCCGGATCTGTGCGGAACGGGCCCGAAGCCGGACTCGCGCCGAACGCAGCAATACCCGGCCGAAGCGGTGCGCTCTGCATGCTCATGAGCCCGCTCCTTTGAGCAGCGCATCTAGCCGCGGGAACACCCGCCGTGCATTGCCCGCGAAGATGGCCTCGCGCTCGGCTGCGGAGATCGCGGCGCGGTCGATATAGCGCTTCGTGTCGTCGAAATGGTGTCCCGTGGTCGGGTCGATGCCGCGCACCGCGCCGACCATCTCCGAGCCGAAGAGGATGTTCCTGTTGTCGATAACCTCGAGCAGCAGGTCGATGCCCGGTTGGTGGTAAACGCAGGTGTCGAAGAAGACGTTGCGCATCACGTGCTCGTCTAGCGGTGGCCGCTTGAGCATGTCGGCGAGGCCGCGGTAACGGCCCCAGTGGTAAGGCACCGCGCCGCCGCCATGCGGGATGACGAACCTCAGCGTCGGGAAGTCCCGGAACAGGTCGCCCTCGATGAACTGCATGAAGGCCGTGGTGTCGGCGTTGATGTAGTGCGCGCCGGTGGCGTGGAAGTTCGGGTTGCAGGATGCGGAGACATGGACCATGGCGGGCACGTCGAGGTCCACCATCGCCTCGTAGAACGGGTACCAGTGATGGTCAGTGAGTGGCGGGCTGCGCCAGTGACCGCCCGAGGGGTCGGGGTTGAGGTTGCAGCCGACGAAGCCGAGCTCCATGACGCAGCGCCGCAATTCGCGTACCGAGTTCGCGATCGGCACGCCGGGGAACTGCGGCAACTGGCATACGCCGACGAAGTTGCGCGGATAAAGGTCGACGACGCGCTTAATCAGGTCGTTGTTCGCGAGCGTCCAAGCCGTGGAGACGGCCTCGTCGCCGATGTGGTGACCCATGGCCGAGGCGCGCGGCGAGAAGAGGGTGAGGTCGCTGCCGCGCTCGCGCTGCAACCGCAGCTGGTTCGTCTCGATGGACTCGCGGATTTCGTCGTCCGAGATCTGTTCTGGACAGGCCGGCAGGGCGGCAGGGTCCTTGAGAGCGACCAGCTGCGCTTCACGAAAACGCTGATGTGCTGCCGGTGCAGTGGTGTAATGGCCGTGGCAATCAATAATCATCGTGGCATCCCGCTGTGAATGTCACTACGCCCGCGAAGTATCGCGAGCAACTCGCCGAGGTTCGGCATCGCGTGCACGGATTGATGGCGCCCCGCCCACGACTGGCGTTCGACGGTTGCGCGGCTCATCCAAGCGGACACGCCCGCATCCTCGACGGTCCGAGCGGCCTCGCGCATCTCTTCGGCACGTCGTCTGCCGTGCAGCAGGGAGCGGGAGATCATGTACTTAGCTAATGTCGGCCAGTCATGACCTGGCAGCAGATCCTGCAGCGACGAGAGTACGGCACCCTCGACGCCGTAATGTCGGGCGGCGAGCAGGGATTCGGCGAGCAACGCCTCAATTCCTTTGATGATAACGCTGCGGCACATCTTGGTCGCCGATGCGACTCCGTAGTCGGCGGAACAAAATCGCGCGCCGGTAAATCCGAGTGCGTGCAATGACGGTGTAACATTTTCCGCGAATGGGCCACTCAGGAGCATCGGGGACCTGAGACCCTCGGGGGCGATGGGCGACATCACCGCCGCTTCGACAAACCGCCCTCCTGCGTCGGCGACGATTTTCGAAGCCGTAATCTTTGTTGCAGGCGCGACGGAATTCAGGTCGAGCCAGACTGCGCCGGGAGCGATCGAACGTGCGGCTTCTCGTACGGCGTTCAAGCATTCGCCGGCAGTCACTGCACCGATGATGAGATCGGCGCCGGCGACGGCGCCTCCGAGGGTGCTGGCTCTGACAACTGCTTGGTCTGCGGTGAGTCCAAGGCTCGGCGTGCTAGTTGGGTCGGGAAAGAGACGGTCCCATGCGGTGAGGGATGCGATGCCTAGACGCTGTAGATCCGTCGCCAGCGTACGGCCAACCTCGCCGAAGCCTACCAGTGCGATTCGTGACGCCGTCATGTCTGCGACCACGCTGATGCCGGGACGAAAACCTCGCCTTTCATTAGCTTGCGCGCAGTCCTTAAGAGTGCGGCACGTCGAACTTCAACAGCCGGCTCCGTTCGCCGAATATCGATCTCGACAGTGAAGGATCCCGTCGGATGCTCGATCTCGAATACGGAAGGCGAGTTGGCATCTGTGGGGCTGGCTATCGTTGCGGCGACGGACCTCGGTATCGCACAGGCCGTCGCCACGCTGATTGCACCGAGGACACCTATCGCTTCATGCACCCGGTGGGGGATGAAGGTTCGAGTGCTGATCGTGCCACCAGCCATCGGAGGACTGATGAGTGACATTTTCGGGACCGTTTTTCTCGTAACGTCGCCGAGGTTCATGCGCGGTCCCAGGCTGAGCCGCAGGTGCTCGATTCGTGCACGGATGTCTTCGCGGCTCTCGATCTCGGCAGGCGACTCTGACCCGTCAAGGCCGAAGTCGCCGGCGCGCAGGATCACCACAGGCATTCCGTTGTCGATGCAGGTGACCTTCAAGCCATCGATTTCATCGACGATCCGGCCGGTCGGAAACAGCGAGCCACAGGAGGACCCGGCAATATCGACGAAGTCGATACGAATCGCCGCCGCTGTTCCCGGGACACCGTCGATACGCGTCTCCCCAGAATATTCGACCACACCGGCCGGTGTCGGCACATGGGCAATGGCCATGCTGCCAGTGTTCAACATATGAATGCGCACGGGTGTGACCGGAGCGGTCGGACTGACAAAACCGTTATCTATGGCCCAGGGCCCGACACCCGCAAGGATGTTGCCGCAATTCTGCGAGGCACTGACTTCGGCCTTGTCTACGGCTACCTGCAGAAACAGGTACTCCACGTCGGCATCGGGATTGGACGTTCGACTGATCACGGCGACCTTGCTGGTCAGGGGATGAGCGCCGCCCAGTCCGTCGATCTGCCGGGGGTCCGGGGACCCTAGTGCCGCAAGCAGCACCCGGTCGCGAGCCGCGAGTTCCATCGGCAGGTCTGCCGAGTCGAAGTAGAGACCTTTCGAAGTCCCCCCTCGCATCAAGGTTGCGGGTATCGCTCTCAACACCTTGACTCAGGCCTTTCGCCGGACATCCCGGTAGACCAACCCGCGCGCTGCAAGTCTTTCGCGCATGCCGTAGATGTCGAGGCCGAGTTCCCCTGCTTGCAGCCGAACTCTGACCTCTGCCTCCTTGGCTTCCCTTGCGGCGCTGGCGGCCAGCACCTCGGCTGCGGAGTCGCGGGCGACGACGCAAATGCCATCATCGTCGGCGACGACCACATCCCCGGGATTCACCAGCATGCCACCGCAAACCACCGTGACATTTACGGCTCCTAAGGTTTCCTTCACGGTTCCCTGCGCCGATACGGTCTTTGACCAGACTGGAAAACCGAGAGCGGTGAGTTCACGGGTATCGCGAACACCAGCATCGACGATGAGTCCGCGAACGCCGCGTGCGACGAGCGAGCAGGCGAGCAGTTCGCCGAAGTAGCCGACATCGGAGAATGATGTGGGTGCGACCACGAGTATGTCGCCCGGGAGACATTGCTCGACAGCGACGTGGATCATCCAGTTGTCTGCTGGGGGGACGCTGACTGTGACCGCCGTGCCGGCGATTCGTGCACCGGACCAAATCGGCCGCAGCGCGGGGGACATCAGGCCAGTGCGGTACTGCGCCTCGTGCACTGTCGCCACCCCATAAGAGGCTAGTTCATCGACGACCGAAGGGTCTGCTCGGTGTATTCCGGTATAAACGACACTCATAACGATCCAAACTTTGATTTCTTATGAGAATAGTGCTCTCGGAGGGCGCTTGCAGGGAAATTGAATTTACTCAAAGGTCATAAGAAAATGCTGACGATGTTTCTAGCTTAGGCTTCGTTTTGATTCCGAATATTCGCCACCTCGAGCTTTTTTCCGCGGTTTCGCATCATGGGTCCGTCAGCGCGGCGGCGCGAGCCCTTCATCTTTCGCAGCCGGCTGTGACGCAGGCCGTCGCAGCGATGGAGCGTGCGTTCGACACCCGGCTGTTGACCCGTTCGGCCCGAGGGGTGGTGCTGACGGCGGCCGGTCGAATCACGGCAGTTCGAGTTGACCGCGCGCTCGCTCAGCTACGGGAAGCGTTCCTAGAGATCTCGCGCATCTCAAAACTGGAGCGCCGACCCGGATTGCGTGCAGCGACTACCGCACGGCTTGCCGCGATCGTCGCAGTGGCCGAAGAGGGCGGGTTCAGTAACGCCGCGCGCAGCGCGAAAGCGTCACGAGCCACGCTCCATCGAACGGCGCGACATTTCGAGCGGCTGCTCGGCGTTGAGCTTTTCGAAAGGACAAGTCATGGTGTTCGCGCTACCCGTGAGTCGGAACGGTTGGTACGGCGCATCCGACTCGCTGGCGCTGAGGTCCGACAAGCCCACGCCGAAGTGGCGGCGACTCTTGGCGCAGAACGGGGGGAGACTGTGATTGGTGCGATGCCGCTCGCACGCAGTTCCCTTCTTCCCGCTGCCGTACTCGCAGTTGCGAACACTCACCCATTGCATCAAATACGCTTGCTCGACGGTCCGTACGAGACATTACTGCGGGGGCTTCGCGATGGGCGAGTAGACTTTTTGATCGGCGCACTGAGAACGTCGGTGCCGAGCGACATCGTCCAAGAATA
Organism: Pseudomonadales bacterium; assembly: GCA_049454295.1. GTDB lineage: Bacteria > Pseudomonadota > Gammaproteobacteria > Pseudomonadales > Azotimanducaceae > UBA7803. The sequence continues at coordinate 1,476 of JBMTYG010000004.1, read as the reverse complement.
TCTGTTCGATGATCCGTTAGCGATCATTCTGCGCTCTGGACATCCGCTTGCGGTACAAACGAAGAAGGCGCCATTACTGACGTCCCTCGGTCGATACGCCTGGATTCGCCCACACAAAGATTCCCCGTTGAGTAAGCAATTCGACGAGCTGATGAGCCGGATCCCCCGCCGGCAATCAATCGTTCCAATCGAGTGTAATTCGCTGGTGGCCGCCCGTGCGATCCTGCTGGCGAGTGATCGGTTGATGTTGTTGTCGAGGCATCAGGTCGGTCAGGACGTGGCGACGGGGCAATTGACCACGTTGCCGCATCCTCTCGGACGAGTGCTGCGACCGATCGGCTTGAGCATGCGCCGCGACTGGCTTCCGACCCACGTGCAGCGGGAGGTGTTGACGGAGATTCGTCGCTGCATTCCGCGCACGACTTGATAGGTTGGGCACTCGATCATCGGCTGACGATGTAGCGTCCGTGCCAACTTCTGGGAACTGATGCGTGTTCATCAACGAGTGCCATGTTGAACCGCAGGCTATTTGGAAACGGGGTAGATGTTATCGTGGTAGCAATCTTCAACCTTGGAAGACCCGCGCCTTAGCGAGCGAAGCCGCAGAAGGCTGAGCGGCTCGTTACCGCCGAGGGGACATGGTTATCCCGGGAGCCGTCGAGACACTGGGTCACGGCCTGATTGGGTGCAAGGATGAACTGGAGTTGCCCCTATCAGACCGGACAGGTTGCTGTCGGTTGATGGAAGCTGCGGATGAACTCACGGGGTGACTTCATTCGCAGCGCTTTGTGCGGATGGTTTTCGTTGTAGTCCTCGAACCACCGCGGAAGTTGCGCCAAGACCGATTGTGCATCCGGGCGATCATGAACGTAAACATAATCTCGCTTAAACGTTTTGACGAAGGACTCGGCCATCCCATTCGACTGCGGCGATCGTACCGGCGTGAAGCACGGTTTGAGGCCGATCGTTTGAGCGAAGGCGATCGTTTCATGAGCGCGATAGCAGCTGCCGTTATCCGAGAGCCACTCCACCGGATGCGGGGTCTGTTGTTTGCCAAAGCGCCTCTCGACACTCTCGAGCATCAGATCTCGGATCATTTCGCCAGAGATACCGCCGGTGGTCGCGACCCAAGAGATCACCTCGCGATCACAGGTATCGAGTACAAAGGCCACACGAACGCTCTGTCCGTTCCAACAGGCGATCTCGAAGCCGTCCGAGGTCCATCGAAGATTCGGGCGGATCGTGATGATTTGACCATCGTGAGCGCGCCCTGGCGGCTTACCGGTATAGCGCTGCAACAGCAGTTTGTTCTGCGACATCAGTCGGTAAATGCGTTTGTGGTTGAGCCGAGGTTGTCCGGCCTGTTCACGCTGTCGATTGAGCAGCGCCCCGATCCGACGATACCCGTACGTCGGGCGATCATCAGTCACCGTACGGATCGCGGACAGCACGTTGACCATGATCGGGAAGAACACG
>JBMTYG010000003.1:0-55671 GCA_049454295.1 Pseudomonadales bacterium | reverse complement strand
GGATGGAAGAAGAGACCAAGACGGCGGGTGGCATCGTGCTACCTGATTCCGCTACTGAGAAGCCGTCCCGGGGTGAAGTGCTGGCTGTTGGTCCGGGCAAGACGCTGGACAATGGCGATGTACGTGCCGTGGGTGTGAAAGTGGGTGACAAAGTGGTGTTCGGTCAGTACGCCGGCAGCACGGTCAAGATCGACGGGGAAGAGCTGCTCATCCTGAGTGAGACGGAACTCTTCGGCGTCCTCGAAGGCTAAGTCCACCCCGTCAGACATTTTTCCGAGGTAAAAACAGATGAGCGCAAAAGACGTACGTTTTGGCGATGACGCGCGCAGCCGCATGCTGAATGGCGTGAATACACTGGCGAATGCTGTCAAGGTCACCCTGGGGCCGAAGGGTCGCAACGTGGTTCTGGACAAGGCATTCGGGGCTCCCACCGTCACCAAGGACGGCGTGTCCGTGGCGAAGGAAATCGAGCTGTCCGACAAGTTCGAAAATATGGGCGCCCAGATGGTTAAAGAAGTCGCCAGCCAGACCTCAGACGAGGCGGGTGACGGCACCACTACTGCAACCGTGCTGGCACAGGCGATCCTGACGGAAGGTTTGAAGTCCGTCGCCGCCGGCATGAACCCGATGGACCTGAAGCGCGGTATCGACAAGGCCGTGCACGCAGCCGTCGCTGAAATCAAGAAGATGTCCACCCCTTGCAAGGACTCCAAGTCCATTGCCCAGGTCGGCACGATCTCCGCCAACAGTGACTCCCGCATCGGTGCTCTGATTGCCGAAGCAATGGAGAAGGTCGGCAAGGAAGGCGTGATCACGGTTGAAGAAGGCCAGGGTCTTGAGGATGAACTCGAGGTCGTAGAAGGCATGCAGTTCGACCGCGGCTACCTCTCGCCGTACTTCATCAACAAGCAGGAATCCATGGCGGCTGAACTGGACGAGCCGTTCATCCTGCTTTGCGACAAAAAGATTTCGAATATTCGCGAGATGCTCCCGATTCTCGAAGCTGTCGCCAAGTCGGGCCGTCCGCTGATGGTGATTGCGGAGGATATCGAAGGCGAAGCACTGGCGACGCTCGTAGTGAATAACATGCGCGGCATCGTCAAAGTGTCGGCAGCCAAGGCGCCTGGTTTCGGCGATCGTCGCAAGGCCATGCTCCAGGACATCGCGATCCTGACCGGCGGCACCGTGATCTCCGAAGAAGTGGGTCTGACCCTCGAGGGCGCGACTCTGAATGACCTCGGCACGGCAAAGCGTGTGTCCTCCTCGAAGGAGAACACCACGATCGTTGACGGCGCCGGCGCCAAGGGCGACATCGAAGGCCGCATTAAGCAGATCCGTCAGGAGATCGAAGACACGAGCTCCGACTACGACCGTGAGAAGCTCCAGGAGCGTCTTGCCAAGCTGGCGGGCGGCGTGGCCGTGATCAAGGTCGGCGCAGCCACGGAAGTGGAAATGAAGGAGAAGAAGGCGCGGGTCGAAGACGCGCTTCACTCCACCCGCGCTGCGGTGGAAGAAGGCGTTGTAGCGGGTGGCGGCGTGGCCCTGGTGCGGGCACTGGCCGCTATCAACGGGCTGAAGGGCGACAACGAAGACCAGAATGTAGGTATTGGCATTGCCCAGCGCTCGATGACCGCGCCGTTGCGCCAGATCGCAGCCAACGCAGGCGTTGAAGGCTCGGTTGTTCTGGACAAGGTCGCGCACCTCTCCGGCAACCAGGGCTACAACGCGGCGACTGGCGAATATGGCGACATGCTCGATTTCGGCATCATCGACCCGGCCAAGGTCACCCGTACTGCGCTGCAGGCAGCTGCCTCGGTAGCCGGACTGATGATCACCACCGAGGCAATGATTGCCGAGAAGCCGGAAGACAAGCCGGCAGCGGGCGGTGGCGGTATGCCCGACATGGGCGGCATGGGCGGCATGATGTAACGAGCCGTTCGACGTCCCTTGGGACGCTCGATGAAGGAAACCCTGCTCCGGCAGGGTTTCCTGTTTCTGGACGCCGCGGTTGCGCGCGTGATTTGTGAGAACCCTTTCGCTATAGTCCGGTGGGCTCGCGAATCGCTGGGGTTGCCCGGAACGGTGCTTGCGGGCTTCGCGGTCAAGATTCAATCGTCAGTGGGGGAGAGTGCCCATGGATATGGCATTTGTCGATTACCTGGCCCGCTGGGGTCACTACCTGTTTGGTATCACCTGGATCGGTCTTTTGAACTACTTCAACTTGGTACAGACCGAGTACTTCAAGGAAGCTGATCCGGCTGCCCGTAACGACGCGTTCGTGAAGCTGGTGCCGCGCGCACTGTGGTGGTTTCGCTTTGGCGCGATGTTCACGCTGTTGACCGGTCTCGTGCTGCTGGGCATCCGCGGGGCAGGTATTACGGCGGATATCACCCTGGGTGTTGTGATCGCCACGCTCATGTTCCTGAACGTGTGGCTTATTATCTGGCCAAACCAGCGTATCGTGATCCGCTCGAATGAGCAGATCAAAGCGGGCGGTCAGGCGCTGCCCGAGGCGGCTGCAGCGGCACCCAAGGCGGGTCTTGCCTCGCGCACCAATGCGACCCTCTCTATTCCGATGCTCTACCTCATGGGCTCCAGCGCGCACTATTCGAGCGGTGATATCGCGAGTAATAGTACTGGGCTCATTATCGGACTCATCATCGTGGCTGCAATCGAAGCGAATGCGGTGGTCGGCAAGCAAGGCCCCATGACGACTGTCCGCGGCTTTATCGTGAGCGGACTCGTGCTCACCGTGGTGCTCGTCGGTCTGCTCAAGTTCCTCTGACCGGGCTTCGGCCCGCGGCAGCGCTCTCAGGAGCGTCGCCGCGGGCGATTTCCCCGCCTTCGCTCTCGAGACGAGACGGCACTTCCGCGCGTCGCTCCTCGCTTCACCCCGCTATACTGTCCGCTCCGCGCCCCTGGGCGTGAATGTGTCATCCCTTGAGGAGGCCCGTGATGTCCGATCAGCCGGTGCGACCTGCGTTGTCCGCCAATCCTGAAGAAGCGCCCGTTGGCGTTCGACGCGCCGCTTCTGGATCGCGGCGTGGTCGCGGAGAGCGGGGCACGGAGGTAGACACCGGGACGTCAGCAGCGGGACGCGGACTTATCTTCACGCTGATCGGGTTGGCGCTCGTCGGACTTGGCGCGGCGGGTTGGTTCATCGTCGGCCAGCAGGCCGCGCTTGAGACGAGCGCGGCCGAGCTCGAGGCCGCGCGCGCGCGGATCCTCGCGTTGGAAGAACGCCTCAACATGACGGCCGAGAATCTCAACAAGACCGGGGAAAGCACCACGGAGAAGATCGACTTTTGGGAGTCTGAAATTCGTAAGCTCTGGGATGTGGTTAACAAGCGCAACCTCGACATGATCAAGGGCAACACCGCGGGTATCAATCGGCTCGACACGGCGGTTGCCGAGGCGAGCGCGGCGGTTGCAGAGGTAAACGCCAAGGTGGGTCGCCATGAGGCGGCGTTCCAGCGGCAGGAGCAAATCGTCGATCAGGTGACGACCCAGGGGGCACAGCTACAGCAGACGCAACGCGCGCTGCGCGACGCGGTTGACCGAGCCAATGCAGCGCAACAAAGCGTGGCTGGGCTCAACGCCGGCCTTGCCAAGCGGGTGACGGAAACCGAGCAGGCGGTGACGGCATTCGATGCCTATCGGTTGCAAACTAACGCGCGCCTTGCAGACATCGAGCGACGCATTGGCGCGCCTCCACTCTGAGGTGTCTGGCTTACCACTCGCCGAATACCGGGATCTCCAGCAGCCAAGACTCGAATTCCACCACAATGCTGTCCTCGCGAATTTCCCGCAGCGGCAGTCCGGCGAGCACGCTGCCCTCGCGTAGCGTCACCCCGTTGGCGATGATCGTCCGCTCCATCGGATCGTCCGCGTGGATATGTGACGAGATCACGATACCTGGGAGGCGGCGGCGCGCTTCATCGGGCAGATCCTCCAGCTCAATTCGTTCCAACGTTCTCACGGAGGCGACGGGCGCCGGGTCCGGAGCCCGCTCGGGAGATTGAGCCCGCGCTTGAACCGCGGCGGGCGTTTCCGGTTGCAGTGCAACCTCGGCAAGTGCGGGTTGCGGTACAACCGCTTCTGGAGCGGCAAGGGCGGGAGCGGAAGGCGCGGGGGTTGGTTCGACGATCGCGACTGTGGTTGTGGTACCTGACCCTGGCGGCGCCGACGTCGCTGGGCCTGAGGCGTCTCGAGTCACCATAAACCAGGTCAATAGCACCGCGTTGATCAAGAGCCCCACCGCAACCAGGGCAACCCAGGGAACAAGCCCGCGCGAAGCGGGTCGTGGCGCGTCGAGCAGGGTGCGCCGGGTCGGATCCGATTCCGCTTCGCGACGGCGCAGCGCGTCGAGTACGAGCGACATGTTCTCAGCGCTCCGGAGTGGCGGTCAGGCTAGGGAGTGAGGGATCCGTTCCGCGGATCAGGGCGATCCAGGTGGACGGACCGACCACGCCGTCAGGCGGCAACCCAACCTGACGTTGAAATGCAACCACGCCCTCGTGTAAAGCTGCGTCGAAGAGGGATCGATCGGCGACGTCGACATTGCCCAAACCAAGGCCTTGGAGCGTGTCCCTGACCCAACTGACCGTTGGGTGTCGGCTGCCGCGGCGAATCGAGCCCGCGTAATCTGGGGGCATGCGCCAGAGTACGACAAAACTGCCGTACCAATTATTTGCGAGCGCGGTTGTGCGCAGCGTCAACGTTCGATCGCCGAGCGCGAGCGTGACCACTTCGCCGTCGAGACCCGTGACCGTGCCGTAGAACGGCGTAGTTCCGGTATCCCACAGCTCAATCACCGCCGGCAGGTCGTAGTCGGCAATGTCCTGCCACGTGCCCGTGCTGCCAAGGCACTGCAGGTTGGCGCGAGGCGCGAGGTCGCACGGGATGACGTCGGGTGTCATCGGTCCGACATCCACCTCCCAGCGGGCGTAAGCGGCGGTGTATGCGCGCGCTTGGGTCTCGGCACTGGTCAAACTTGGGCGCTCAAGCTGGTCAAATGTCGTCTCACGAGCAGGCGCAGCCCGGGCTTTCTGATGGTCCACGGGTTCAGCGACGTTGCTCTTCACGGTATCCGCGGGTTGGTCTGAGGGCAGCGTTGTCACCGTTTTGGCCAGCGCGGCAGCGGCGACCTGCTCTGCATCGACGGAGGACGCAGGCGCGGTCGCGGAAGCTTCAGGGATTGCCGGCGAGGTGTTGCGTGTGCCTGTCGCCACCACGGACTGGTTTGAGGGCAGGAGCACGAGCCACGCGGCCACTGCTGCCAGCGCGACGCCCGCGATGCCGGCGGCCATCGCCAGGCGCCGTTGGGCTCGGCGTCCCTCGAGGCCGAGTACCTCGCCTGAGGCGACGCCGATCATGTGCCAGCTCACGCGATGCTGGCCGGCGGCATAGGCGCCAAGTAGCGCACGGTCTGCAATAAGATTGATCAGCCGCGGAACCCCGCGTGATATCCGGTACAGGCGACGTAGCGCGGGTTGGGTAAAGAGCAGCGCGCTGCCGCCCGCGCGCTGCAGGCGATGGATGACATACGCTTCGGTCTCCTGACGGTCGAGACCGCGCAGGTGGTAGCGGGCGGTGATGCGTTGCGCGAGCTGTCGCAGCTCCTTGCGTGCAAGCAGCTCGAGCAGTTCGGGCTGTCCGAGCAGCATGATGCGCAACAGCTTGCGTTTGTCAGTCTCCAGATTGGTCAGTAGTCGAATCTGCTCCAGTACAACGGGTGCCAGGTTCTGCGCTTCATCGATGATGAGCAGGGTGCTGCGACCCGCGGCATGCGCCTCGAGCAGGTGGTGGCTCAAGGCATCCACGTAGTGCTTGGTCGATGCTCGGTCCGCATGGTCGTAGGCAATGCCAAGTTCATCGCAGATAGTCTCGAGCAGTTCCCGCACCGTGAGGCGCGGGTTCAGGATGAACGCCACATCCGTATCCGGCGGCATTTCCTGCAACAGATTGCGCAGGAGCGTGGTCTTGCCGGTGCCGACCTCGCCGGTGATAAGGACAAAGCCGCCCTGGCTGAGTCCGTAGGTGAGATGGGCAAAGGCCTCGCGGTGCCCTGGGCTCAGGTAGAGAAACTCCGGATCCGGAGCAATCGAAAACGGTGCCTGGCGTAGTGCGAAGTGTTGCTCGTACATCGGACGTTCGCCGCTCTATCGAAGACCTGACCGGATGGCGGCGATGCGCTGGTCTTTGTCAGTCCAGAGTTTCTCGATCACCGGTGCAAGGGCGGTCCGCACATGATCGGGGTCGCCCGCGCCATGGACTTCTGCGGGCAGCGGCAGAACGCGCACAAAACAGTGCACGCTTGGGCAGCGCCCGCAGAGAAAGTCCCAGAAGCTCGGCGCCCCTGACGGATAGACCAGCGTGACATCGACAATCCGGTGAATCTGGGCGGCAAGGGCGCTAACCACGTAGGACACGCCGCCGAGTTTCGGATTCAAGAGGTGCAGGAAGCGCGATGCCTGGGCTGCGTGTTTTGCCGGGGTGAAACGTGTGCCTTCGAGGAAGTTCAGAACCCCGGTCGGGTGCTCAAGGAAACGCTCGCAAGCGCGCAACGTCGCCTCGCGATCACGGGTCGCGAGTTCTGGTCGTTGTTCGATGGCCGCGCGACTCAGCCTTCGCACAATGGGAAAGCCAAGCATCCAGAGCGCCACGCCAAACAGGGGTATCCAGAGCAGCTGCTGCTTGGTGAAAAATTTGAGCGGCGGCAGGCGCGACGAAAACAGCGTCTGCAGCACGATAATGTCGGCCCAGGTCTGGTGATTGCAGAGCACGAGGTACCAGCGATCTCGCAGCAGGCGATCAGGGTCATCGATCTCGATCTCGAGCTGGATCACCCGGAGCCAGCGTACCAAAACGGCGTTGCTGCCTACCCACCCATCGATGATGCCATTCATGGCGTTACCGATCGCGCGTGATCCGGCAGTGACCCCTGTGCGCGCGCAAATGGCTCGAATCAGAGCCATGGGATAGAGCACCACGCAGGCGAGCACGGTGTTGGCGATGATTACGGTGAGAAAGGTCAGGCCGCGCAGCAGATCCATGTGGGCGGGATGTCCTTGGCGAGAGCGGACTCTACCACGCGCAGACTGGGCGATGCTGCTCAACGTTCCTGCTCAGCTCGAGGGGATTCGCAGCCTTTAGGTCTCCGAGTCTCGCGGCGACGTGCGACAATGGCGGCGGCAGTGAGGGGGCAAACAGGGCGTGACCACATTCTATTGGTACGATCTTGAAACATCGGGTACCGCCGCACGGTGGGACCGAATTACGCAGTTCGCGGGCCTCAGGACTGACGCGGAGCTTAATGAAACCGGCGCGGCGGACGCTTTCCACGTGCAACTGCCCGATGATGTCTTGCCAAATCCTGATGCAGCGCTCGTCACTGGGCTGACACCGCAAGCGCTACGTGAACGGGGTATCACCGAATGGGCTGCGTTGCGCCGGATCAACGCGCTCTTTTCTGTGCCGGGCACGTGCACCGTAGGCTTTAATACGCTCCGATTCGATGATGAGTTCGTGCGCCATGGCCTTTATCGCAATCTGATGGATCCCTATGCGCGCGAGTTCCGTAACGGCAACTCGCGCTGGGATATCATGGATCTCGTGCGCGCGACGGGTGCGCTCCGCCGGGAGGGGATGGAATGGCCGGTGGACCAGGACGGCTTGCCGGTCTATCGGCTCGAGGAGCTTACACGCGCCAACGACATCGAACATGGGCAGGCGCACGATGCGCTCTCGGACGTGCGTGCAACCCTTGCGCTGGCGCGGCGCCTGCGAGCCGCTCAGCCCCGACTATTCGAGTATTACCTGACTCTGCGGGATAAATCCCGCGTTCGTGCCCTGCTGGAACCGCCCGGCTCCCAGCTCTGTGTGCACGTCTCCGCCATGTATCCGCGGGCGCGCCGCGGACTCGCGCCGGTGGTCTCCATCGGTCGTCATCCGACGAATAGCAATGTCATGATTGTGGCGGATGTGAGCCAGGACATTGACGCGCTTCTCGAATGGCCAGAAGACCGGATTCGTGCCGAGTTGTACCGACCAGATAACCCGTCACGACCGCCACTCAAGGAAATTCGTATCAACCGTTGTCCTTTCATTGCAACGGCGGATGTGCTGGGTGATGAACATTGGGCGTTACTGGGTAGCTCGCGGCGCGAGGCCGCGGAGCGCCAGCGCCGATTGCGGCGAGCGGACGTGGCGCAAAAGATTCTGCGCGTCTTTGCACCGCGCCCTCATGCGCCCGCCGAGGACGTGGAGGCGCAGCTTTACGAAGCGTTCCTGCAAGATGCGGATCGAGGGCGCGCTGAGACCCTGCAGCAGGCGCTCGATGAGGGGTGCTGGGCTGATCTGGATTTTCGAGATCGGCGACTGCCGGCGCTTGCCGCGCGACTGAAGGCGCGCTGCTTTCCGAACCTGCTCGATGAGGGTGAGCGGACCGATTGGCAGGCATTCGTGCACGACAAGTTGTCCGCCGCCGGCCCCTGGCTCGGAATCGAGCGCTACCGCGCGCGCGTGGATGATCTGATGAACGAGCGCGCACTCATGGGCGCCCGGGATGCGGAGGTGCTGAATGCTCTCCGGACCCATGGTGCGGACGTTGCTGCACGTTATGGCCTTGCGCTCTGATCCGATGAGTTTGCAAGCCTGCTCTGGCCACGCTTGAGGCCGGAGCGGTTTGGGTCGGCCTCAGCCTCGCCTTACCTTGGCCAGATAGGCGTCATATGAGGAGCGACCAGGATCGAAATCGATGTCCATCGGTGGATCGTGCTGGATGCCGACAAGCCAGGGAACGGACCCTGCCAACGCCTGTGCCGGCACCACGAATTCGTCCCAAGGGTAGCTCTCACTGCCATAATAGTGGCTCGGTGAATCGCCGCTCGACGAGCACAAGATCTCCCCGCGCCCAAGCGCTCGCTGCAGGGCTGCCGGCGCATCATGCTCGCGCGCAAACCCGATCTGTGCTGCGCGCTCGGCGGGGGTGAGAATCACGAGACGGACCACGGAGCCATCGGCGCGGAGCATAAGAAAGCCGGTCGGATCGTCGACGTAGTAGTACTCGACCAGACCTTCCTCTTTCATGAGCTGCTGCACATGAGCAGCGAGCACCGGATCGCTGAACAGGTTCGAGGTCTGCAAGTCGAGCGCGAGCTGCAAACGGACGAGCGACTGTTTAAAGAACTCGTGTTCCATGTCGAACATGTAGCCGACCAACGTATCAATGTCCTGCGCGCGCTGCTTCTGCAAAAAATGGTGCAGGCGCCCTTCATTGAAGAGATCCACAGCCAGGCGCTCGTCGGCTACGCCGGTCAACATGGCGCGACGCGTGTAGGGGTCAGTCATGCGGTCGAAAAACTCGACGGCGTTCATCGAGGGCATCGCGTAGTCGACCAAGGCGACGGAGATGCGTTCGAAGCGCTCAGCGTTGGCAAGCTCCGCCTCGATCAACGAGAGATCGAGGTGCAGCGCGGCGGTGCTGTTTCCAGTTCGATCAAGGGCCAGCGCGCGTTCCGCAATCGGTGCCGCGCCATGGGGGCGATTCACGAACTCCAGCGCCTCCTCGGGTTGGGTGAACACGCGTAGCGCCATGGACTCCGGCAGCTCGAGTTGCAGGCTATCGAGAAAGCGCTCGTTATCGTCGACGAAGCAAAAGGTCGTTGGATGAAAGTACGGCGCGAGGCGGAAAGCGCGCGGCTGCCACCAGTTGCTCATGACAGCAGATCCATCAGTGCAGCGCGTTTGGACGGAGAGAGCCCCCGGAAACGCCGCACCAGGCCAAATTCTTCCACGGTGAGTTCGCGCGACCCGCCGGCCATCGGAGTGGTGGCCGGGAAACCGGGCACCACTGGACCAGGCTCTATGGGCGCATCGCCAAAAGTTTGCTGCAGGCGGGCAATAATGTCCGAGTTCAGGCTGCGCCGGTATTGGGCGGCGGAGGTGGCCAAACGGTCGCGCAGTGAGGTGGGCAGGCGCACGAGGTACTTGTAGTTTTTCTCCGTCATCGGCAGCCTCGCTTACACCGAAGACGGACGTTACATGGCTGTGCGCGGTGTCACAAGCGTCCGTGCATGTTGCCGAAGGAGACCCACGATGACCGTCAACGACGAGCTGGAGCCGCTCTTGCGCGGCAATATCCGCATGGCAGCCTCGCTGCTGCTCGTGCGGGATCGTCCTGGCGGACCGGAGGTGTTCATGCTGAAGCGTCCCGGCGGCGTGGACTTTCCCGACCTGCACGTTTTTCCTGGCGGCAAGCTCGATCTCTCCGATCATCAGCCGGCGTTGTTGGAGGGGCTGTCGGAGTGGGATGCTGACCGCGCATTAGGGGTCAGCGGCGGCAGTCGCTATTGGGTTGCCGCCATTCGCGAATGCTTTGAGGAATGCGGCGTTCTGCTCGCTTCACGTGACGATGGGCTTATTCGGCTGGAGTCAGACAGCGAACGCGCGCGTTTTCACGATTATCGTCAGGCCCTCATCGACCGCCGTCTGGACATCGGGACGCTGTGTGCGCGGGAAGGTTTGCGTCTCGCCGGTGACCGGGTGCAGTACTTCAGCCACTGGATCACCCCGGAACAGGCGCCGCGACGGTTCGATACACGGTTCTTCATCGCTGCGATGCCGGATGAACAGGACACGCTCGCGCACCATTGGGAAACCGCCGGAGAGGAATGGGTACGCCCTGCGGACGCCCTGTCGGCGCACCGGGCGGGACGTCTACTTATGATCTCGCCGACGCTGATCACGCTCGAGAGCCTCGCTGCCTGTCAGAGTGTGTCCAGCATGATGTCGGCTGTCGCCGCCGAGGCGCACTTGCCGCCGCTCACGCGCGCGCTGCAGGATCAGGGCATGCATACGCTGCGCTGATGTCGCGTGGCAATTACAACTGACGTACCAGGAGCCGCAGCGTCATGTCGGATCAGGATCTCGAGTGGACTGTGGTGGGTCAGGATGACGGTCCGGACCTTATTTTGTTCAAAGCGCGTTACGATCACTGTCGTCATCCGCAGAGTGGTCGGGTGCTAAAGCGCCTGGTACTCGAATCGGTGGATTGGGTGAATCTGGTCGCGCTCACCGCTGATGGGCGCTGTGTCATGGTGCGACAGTTTCGGTTCGGCGTCGGCTATAGCACGCTCGAAACCCCCGGCGGCATGGTTGATCCCGGCGAGGCGCCGCTCGCAGCGGCACAGCGTGAACTGCGCGAGGAAACGGGTTTTACGGGGGGAGAATGGAGCTACCTCGGCGCCGTGGAACCCAACCCGGCCTTTCATGATCACCTCTGCCACCACTTCCTGGCGACCAATGTCGTCCCTACCCATGATCAGGCGCTGTCGGGCGGCGAGGCGATCCGCGTGGAGCTTATGACTGTGGAAGCCGTGCGCGCTGCCGTTCAGTCGGGTGAGCTTCGGCATGCCTTGGCTCTCTCTGTGCTCGCGCGGGTATTCGAGTTGTGGCCTCGCCCGTTCGTTCATAGCGTGCTGCCGGAACCCAAAGCGGTGGCCTGGCTGTCGCGGTCCTAGGATCCGAGCAGGCGTTGGTCCACAATCGTCGGATTGTCGATAGACGATTATCCGGAGCACGGCGCCAGAGCGATGGCAGAGTCATCCAACCAGCGCTTGTTCACCGCGACGCTACCGGTTCTCAATGGCGCTGGTCCGGAGCCCGTGACCGTCGAGCCACTGTCGCTGCTGATCGTTGACGACGATCCGGGGCTCCTGCGCAGCCTGAATGATCTGCTTCTATTGCACGGTTATCGGCCAGTGCAGGCGCTCGGCGGAGAAGAGGCGCTCGCCCGGCTTGAGCGCTCCCCCTTCGACATCGTGCTGCTCGATCTGGTCATGCCAGGGGTCAGCGGACATCAGATTCTTGAGTTCGCGGCCGAGCGAGAACTCAACAGCAAGATCATCGTAGTCAGTGGCGAGCACTCGTTCGAGGCTGTGCATCACGCGCTGCGTTGCGGCGCCTTCGACTATGTGCGCAAGCCCTATGATCCGCGTGAGCTTATTGCGACGCTCGAGAACGCGCAGCGCCAGCTGACGCTGGAACAAAATCTCGCACGCATGCAGGCGCAGCTGCGCGAGTCGGAATCGCTGCATCGCTTCATTGTGAATAGTTCGCCAGATCTCGTGTACATACTCGATCCTGAGGGGCGGATCACATTCATCAATGATCGCGTGGAACCGATGCTCGGGTACGGTCGGGACGAACTCATCGGCCGCCATTTTCATGAGCTTCTTGACGCCAACTCGCTCGACGCCGCGCGCGACCAGTTTGTTGAACGCCGCACCGGGCGCAGGGCAGCCGCGCAATTCGAGGTGCGATTGCGACGACGACCCGTGCGCGAGGATTTGCGCGCTGCCCGTTCGCATTTCCTCTGGGTGGAGGTCACCTCCCAGGGCATCTATCGCGATGCCAATGACCGTGACGCTGAGGGGTTTCTTGGCAGCTACGGCACCGCGCGCGATGTGTCCGCACGCAAAGAGGCTGAGGCGACCATCAACTTTCAGGCCTACCATGACCTGCTCACACATCTACCGAATCGCGCCTTGCTGAAAGACCGGCTCTCGCTGGCTGTCACGCAGGCGGCACGTAATGGCCGCACCCTTGCCGTGCTGTTTCTCGACTTAGATCGGTTCAAGGTGGTGAATGACACTCTGGGTCATTCGGTTGGCGACCGTCTCCTACAGGCGGTTGCCGGGCGCTTGACCGGTAGCCTGCGCGCCGGCGACACGCTCGCGCGGTTTGGCGGCGACGAGTTCACCCTGTTGTTGCCAGACCTGCGCTCTCGTGAGGATGCTGGGTTGATCGCTGACAAGATTCTCGATCAGCTGCGGCGCCCTTTCACGGTTGACGGACACGAGCTCTTTGTGGGTGCAAGTATCGGCATTGCCGTGTACCCCGAATCGGGTCGCACGGAGGAAGCGCTCATCCAAAGTGCTGACATCGCGATGTACCACGTGAAGACAAGGGGCAAAAACGGCTTCGAGTTTTTTTCCGAGGCAATGAACGAATCGCTGTCCTCGCGCCTGGCCCTCGAACGGGAGTTGCGCAAGGCGCTCGTCGCGGACGAGCTCGAAATCCATTACCAGCCCCTGGTGTCAGCAGCCAACGGTCGTATCACCGGGGCGGAAGCGCTGGTGCGCTGGCGTCACCCCGTGCGTGGCATGCTCGAGCCAGACGCGTTTCTTCCGATCGCGCTCGAAACCGGGCTCTTGCCCCAGCTGGATCGTCGCGTGCAGTGCCAGGCGCTCAAAGACCTGGCTCGCTGGCGCGGCGCGGGTCATGGCGAGCTCAGGCTGGCGGTCAATGTGTCAGCGCACCAACTCGAGCTCGAGCAGTTCGTGCCGCAGCTGCTCGCCGACGTGGCAGAAGCGGGACTTGACCCCTCGGATCTCAAACTGGAAATCACCGAAAATCTGATGCTGCGTGACATCGATGCTGTGGTGCCCAAGCTGCGCACGCTGCGCGCCGCGGGGATTCGGATAGCGATTGATGATTTCGGCACCGGCTACTCGAGCCTCAGCTATCTGCGCCAGTTTCCGGTGGATGCTCTCAAGGTTGATCGATCCTTTGTCGCCGATATTCGCGCTGAGACGGGTGACCCCAGCATTCTGGATGCGATCGTCGCTATGGCTCGCGGCCTCAGGCTCGATCTCGTGGCAGAGGGGGTAGAAAACCGGGTCCAGCTTCGCCGTCTGGTGGCCATGGGCTGCAGCGAGTTGCAGGGGTACGTATTCAGCTGCCCGGTGGATGCAGAGCGGTTTGCTGATTTCCTGGCACGGCAACCGTTCGCGTCGCTGCTCGCCTCGGTGCGTGAAGTGTTAGGGACCGCTGACGGTTAAACAGCAGGTCCCGGTTCGGAGGCTCATTGCCTGGCCTCGGTTCTCGTGCGTGCGGCTGGAACTCACACCCGAAGGAATGGACAATGTCGCGGCGCGCCCCGATCGCGGGCGCAGTGCCGCCGCATACCTCTTGCCGAGATTCCATCGTGGAAGGATTTACCACTCGTATCGTTCACAGCGACCGGCTTGACCCGATCGAGCACGGCTCGTTGCACAAACCCGTGCACTCGAACGTTGCGTACGGATACAGCGATGCGCGCGAACTCGCCGCCGTGTTTCAGGGCACGCAGCCCGGCATGACCTACGGGCGGCAGGTTAATCCCACGGTGTCGGCGCTCGAAGCGAAGCTGACACGCATGGAGCAGGGGGTACAGACCGTGTGCTTTGGCACGGGGATGGCGGCCATCGGCTCGCTGTTGTTCTCCCTGCTGCGCGCTGGCGACCATTTCGTGTCGAGCGCGTTCCTCTTTGGTAACACCAACAGCCTGTTCCAGACCTTTGCCACCCATGGGGTCGACGTCAGCTTCGTCGATGCAACGTCGGTCGAAGCGGTGGAGGCTGCGATTACGCCGCGCACGCGCCTCGTGTTCGTCGAGACCATCGCGAACCCGAGAACTCAGGTAGCTGCGTTGGAGGACATCGGCGCGCTTTGTCGCGACCGCGGGCTCGTTTACGTGGTGGACAACACCATGACGTCGCCCTATCTGTTTCAGCCGCGCACGGTAGGCGCGAGCCTTGTGGTGAACAGTCTCACCAAATACATCGGCGGTCACGGCAATGCGCTTGGCGGAGCGATCACGGACGTCGGCAATTTCGATTGGGCCCGCTTCGATAACATTCTCGAGATCTATCGCAAGGGTGCGCCGGAGCGCTACGGGATCACGCAGATTCGCAAGAAAGGGCTGCGTGACTTTGGTGCCTCGCTTGCGCCCGAGGCTGCTCACCATATCGCAATCGGCGCCGAGACCCTTGCGCTGCGGCAGGAGCGCCAATGCGCCAACGCGGCTGCGATGACCGCGCTTCTGGAAGCCCATCCCAAGGTTGCGCGCGTCTATTATCCAGGGCTCGCGAGTCATCCTCAGCACGCCCGCGCGAGCAGGCTGTTCCGTCACCCCGGCGCCCTGTTCAGTTTTGAACTCAGGCCAGATGTCGATATCTGGGCGTTTCAGGCGCGTCTCGACGTCATCGTCAAATCGAGCAACCTGGGCGACAATCGGACGCTGGCTATTCCAGTCGCCCACACCATTTACTTCGAGATGGGCCCCGAACGGCGGGCAAGCATGGGCATCGCGGAGTCGCTCATTCGCATTTCTGTTGGTATCGAGGACACGTCGGATCTGTTGGCTGATCTCGAGCGGGCGCTAGGCGCCTGAAGCCGAGAAGAGAGGGGGAACTATGGAAGGGACAGAAGTCCGCACACACGGTCGGTTACAGGACAAGGTGGCCGTGATTACCGGCGGAGCGGGCGGAATCGGGCGTGCCGCGGGGGCGTTGTTTGCAGCCGAGGGGGCGTCGGTGCTGCTTGTGGATATGAACGAGGACGCGTTGCGCGACGCGGTTCGCGCGATTGGCAGCAATCGCGTCAGCTACTGCGTCGCTGACGTCACTCGCGCAGCAGACAACGAGACGATGTTTGCCTGTGCCGAAGAGCGCTATGGCGGCGTCGATGTATTCCTTGCCAACGCCGGAATCGAGGGCGATGTGCGCTCGATCGTCGATTATGACGAGGCGCGCTTCGACCAGGTGATAGCGGTCAACGTCAAGGGGGTATTCCTCGGACTGAAGTCGGCTTTCCCCGCAATGGCGCGGCGCGGTGGCGGAAGTATTGTGATCACGTCCTCGGTCGCTGGCGTGCAAGGCGCGGCTGGCGTGGCGCCGTATGTCACCAGCAAACACGCGGTGATCGGCATGATGCGCTCTGCGGCACTTGAGGGCGCGGCGCAGGGCATTCGCGTGAACACCGTCAACCCATCCCCCGTGGAGACGCGCATGATGCGCAGTCTCGAGGCAGGGTTCGGACCAGGCAATGCGGCTGCGACCTATGAACGGCTGAAGGCATCGATCCCCATGCAGCGCTATGGACAGCCGGAAGAGATTGCCAAAGTCATGCTCTTTCTCGCGAGCGACGATGCGTCCTGGGTGACGGGGTCGGTGTATATGGCTGACGGCGGGAATACGACCTGATGGCTACGGCTCTGCTGGAAACGCGCCTCGGCTTGCCCAACCGACGTTCGGGCAAGGTACGCGATCTCTACGACGTGACGCTCGCAGACGGTCGCGAAGCGCTCCTGATCGTGGCGACTGATCGCCTGAGTGCGTTCGACGTGGTCATGGCCAATGGTTTGCCGGGCAAGGGCATCATCCTCACCCAGATCTCCCGCTTCTGGTTCGATTTCGTGAGTGGTGACATCGAGCACCACCTGCTGTCGACAGACCCGGCGGACGTGCCCGGACTAACGGCCGAGGAGCGTCAGCTTCTCGAGGGTCGCATGATGCTGTGCAGACGGACCGAGGTGGTGCCCGTGGAGTGCATCGCGCGGGGTTATATCACGGGCAGTGGCTGGAAGGACTATCAGGCAACTGGCGCGGTCTGCGGCATTGCATTGCCCCCGGGGCTGCGCAACAGCGATCGGTTGCCAGAGCCGGTGTTTACTCCGTCCACCAAGGCGGCGAGTGGTCACGACGAGAACATCAGCTTCGAAGCCGCCGCCGCGCAGGTTGGCACCGAGCGCATGCGATGGCTCCGAGATACGACGCTTGCGTTGTATACCCGCGCGCGCGATTACGCGCTTTCACGCGGCATTATTCTCGCGGACACGAAATTCGAATTCGGCGTGCCGCCTGGCGCCGCGCTGCCGATTCTCATCGACGAGATCTTTACCCCGGACAGTTCGCGCTTTTGGCCGGCGGATCGGTGGCAACCGGGCGGAGAACAGCCGAGCTTCGACAAGCAGTTTGTGCGCAACTACTTGGAGACGCTGGTGGCCTCCGGTCGTTGGGACAAGACGCCGCCGGGACCCACGCTGCCCGATGATGTGGTCGAGCGGACCCTCGAGCGTTACCTAGAGGCGTACCGGCGCCTGACGGGATCGGAGTTGGCGCTGCCTTGAAGCGGCGAGAGCGTCATGCCCGAGTGCAGGACGCTGCCCGGATCACGGTAGCGGACGCGGGTGATCAGGCCGAATGGGCGGACTATCGCGCGCTTTGTGATCGACCGGATGTGATGTCGCGCTGGATCTTGGAACGAACCGCGGCCCTGTTCGAGGGTTCGGGTGCATTGGATCTGGCAGCGGCACTGCGCGAGGTCCTAGTCGCGGCGCCGCTGCTGCGCCCGAAGGATCACCGTGGACCTGAGTCGCTCGACATGTTTCGGTTCACCCTGCCCACCGGGAGGCTCGCAGCGTTCGCCGAAGAGCTTGAGCGACTGCTCGCGCGCAGCGACCTCGCGCAGATACTTGGGGTGCGCAGCGTGATCGGGTTCGAGGTTGCTTGGCGGGAATTCATTGTTGCGTCATCTGTTCGTCATGACGCATCGGCGAGGTCTGAGGTGCGTTAGCGGAGGCAACACGCGCTCACAGGACTTGGGGTTTGGTTATTTGCTGATAGCGATTTGTTCTTTCCCCGGTTTCGGGCAACGCTCTACCGTGCACGCTCCGTCGTGCCGTCCAAAGTGATCCTATAGTCATGAACGCGCTGACCGCCCCTCCTGCTCTCGATCTGCCGGACGCCGGCACCATTGCAGACTGGGACCATGCGTTTGCGCGCATGAGCGCTGTGGATCGAGTACGGACCGCGCTGCGCGAGTTTCCGGGGCCGCATGTATTGTCTTCTTCCTTCGGCGCTCAGGCGGCAGTCAGCCTGCACCTGCTCGTGCGCGAATGCCCGACGCTTGCTGTCGTGCTCATAGATACCGGCTACCTGTTTCCCGAAACCTATCGCTTTGTCGATGAGCTCACCGAGCGGCTCCGCTTAGACCTGCGGGTGTACCGCAGTGCACGCAGCCCCGCCTGGCAGGAGGCTCGGTACGGCCAGCGCTGGTTGCAGGGGGTCGAGGGTATCGAAGCCTACAACCGCGAAAACAAGGTCGAGCCGATGCAGCGCGCGCTGCGCGAACTCGGCGCGAAGACCTGGTTCTCGGGGCTACGGCGGGTGCAGGCGGAAACACGCGCTGCGACGCCTTTCGTGCAGCTGTCCGGCGGGCGAGTCAAGGTGTCCCCGATTGCGGATTGGACAGATCGTCAGGTGCATGAATACCTGAAGGCGAATGATCTTCCCTACCATCCGCTGTGGGAAAAAGGCTACGTGTCGATCGGCGATACGCACACCACGCGCTCGCTCGCGGAGGTGGATAGCGTGGAGGAAACACGGTTCTTCGGGCTCAAGCGTGAATGCGGGCTGCATGAGGATCTTGGAGAACTCTCGGGTCTCTGAATCGCTTACGCTGCTGCTGAGGATAACCATGGCTTCTGAACATGCCGCGGGCAACGCATCTCCCGGTTTGGCGCCGGGCGAGCGCTATGGTGATTCTGCCCTAGCCCTGATCGAACGGCTGCTGGCAGAGGGCGCACGTCATGTGGTGGCGTTCATGCGCCACTCGGCTCGCGAGTACACGCCCGGTCTCCATGACCTCTTGAACCCGCTGACGGATGAAGGGCGCGATCTGGCTCTGCGTCTCGGCACCGCGCTGCCGAAGGCTCTCACCGTGCGTGGTTACGCGAGTCCGCCGGCGCGCTGCATGGATACCGCGGCGCTCATCATGGAAGGGCATCGCAAGGCGGGCGGCAGCGCTACGCGTCATCGCCCGGTGGAAGCGTTTGGCGTGTTCTACGCACTTGATCAGATGAAAATGTGGAAGGCGCTGAGCGGCGCGGGCGGACTCCCGGCGTTCATTGAACAGTGGGTGGCGGGCGCGGTCCCGCCGGATGCGCTGATCCCGGCGGATCTCGCGACCGATCTCCTGCTGCGCGTGCTTGCGGCACGTTTGCGCGACCCCGTGGGCGACTTATCGCTCGATCTCTGCGTATCGCACGATATGAGCCTGCATCTTCTGCGCGCGGTTGTTCTGGGCGAATCCGCCGCGACCGCGTCCCCGGTCCGCTATCTCGACGCCCTTGCCCTGTATCGGTGGGACGGTCGCCTGATGCTCGCAAGCCATGACGGCAAGAGCATCGACATCTCTGAGCGGATCGAACGGGTGCGCTAGCCGCCGCACCTGACTCAGCCGCCGTATGCGGCGCTTGCCAGCTCGAGGCGGGTAAGCGTCTCCCGCAGCGCTTCGAGAGGCGGACGAGCGCCCGGCTCCGCGCTTGCGCTCATGGCGCGGGCATCCTCCCCAATACTGGCGAGAACACGTTCGATTCTTGCGTGCACCCTGCGGGCCGCGGTCGCGGTGGTCAGCCCTTCCGCCGTGATCAGTTGCAGCACGTCCAGTGGACTGAAGGCGCCGCTATCGGAACTACCCGGCAGCGCCGCAGCCGCCGCAAACATGCCATTCAGTCTTTGCTCGCTCGCGTAGCCAAGGGTGAGGTGTGACAAGGCATGCAGTTCAAGATAGAGGCTCGATGCGGCGTCGTATTCGTTGCTTCGCCTCACGTCGGCCAGGAGCTGTTCGCGCCGTGGCTGCTCCGCAATCTGCCAGGCGGTGGTCAGAATGGCGCGTAATGCCGTGGTATCCGCCATCTCGTCGGCGTCTGCGGCGCTGGGCAATGCGGCGGATGTCGCGGGTCGCAGTTGGCTGACGAGAGGGGCGCCTTCACACATCGCTGTCGACGCTGTCTGATCTTGCCAAAGCGTGGGTGCGAGTGTCGCAAGGCACTGGGCGCGGCTGCAGGGTTTTTCGTCCGCGTGGTAGTCAAACCGGCAAGAACGCTCCCCGGTATAGCGTGCAACCGTGATCGGGTGGGCCTCGAGTGCGCCAGGCACACGCGCTGGATCGGGGGTAAACCGCACCTCGAGCGCCGCGCGAATCAGGGTGGATCCAAGGAATGTATCCTCACTCAGTCCCGGTGTCCGTGTGAACGCGAGCGCCGCCGGACGCAGCTCGGCCAGGCAAAATTCGAGGCGACCCAATCCTTCGAGCGCAGCCCAGAGGAACGGCGTCGGAACCAGCTCGACGGGATCCGGCAGAGTAAAGGCGAAGGTGTCTACCGTACCGCGCTGCCAAGCGGCCTGCACCTCCGCGGGCTCAATTGGGTTGCCGAAGAAGCGCCTCGATTCGGTGACCAGGCGCGCTGTTTCCGGGGCGAAAGCATCAGCCGGACGGTCGTAACACGACGCGAGCGGCGCTGCGCCAATGACGGCGTTCGCGGCGGCTCGCTGCGCGCCCATAGGCGGCGGCTGATCCAGGTCCTCGGTTACGCGCTTGCCGTAAGGGTGCCGGTCGGGCTGGTCCAGAGCGTCGATTCGTGCCAGCAGCGCCTCGAGTGATTGTTTGTACGCGGTAAGCAGTGCTGCTTGCAGATCAGTTCGTGGAGCGAACCTGCCGTCGGTCCCGCGCACTTCGATCAGCATTGCAAGCGTCTGCGCAGTTCGCCCTCCAGCCGCCTGGACCGATTGCAGGGTTTCGCGGCGGCGAGCTCGCTCTGATACTCCCGCCGGATGTTCTTGGTACAAGCGCATCAGCGCTGCCGCGTACTGCTGCCAGTCCAGGGGGTCGACAAGGGCCAGCGCTGCGCGCGTGTCGAGACCGCTGCGCGCGGCTAACAACGGGTAATGGTCATGGAACGGGAACTGGGCATCTCCCGCAGCCAGAAACCGCGCGTCGAGCAAGTACTCGCTGGAACGGATAGCGTATTGAGCTCCTCGCAGCGCACCTTGTAGCAAGCGATCCTCGCAGCGGCGCAAGGCGCTCGGGGGTAAACGACCGTTCGCCGGGTTCCGGTATCGCAGGCCGAAACAGCGTTCATTCTCGGTCTCGAACGCGGTCGCGCGGCGCGCGGCGGCGGACTGGTAGTCCGCAGCGATGCGGCGTCGACCGGCTGATTCCAGGCGCTCGACGTCGGTCCGAAGGATCTCTACGGCGGCACCGAGGTTGGCGACGCGGGCGTCGAGCACCTGGGTCGCTCTCAGGG
Source organism: Pseudomonadales bacterium (assembly GCA_049454295.1). Taxonomy (GTDB): domain Bacteria; phylum Pseudomonadota; class Gammaproteobacteria; order Pseudomonadales; family Azotimanducaceae; genus UBA7803. The sequence goes on along the minus strand of JBMTYG010000003.1, from coordinate 34,757 downwards.
TGGCGGCGTTCGGACCGGCAGCGCTGGCTGCGCTGAGGGCGGTGACCAGGCGTTCAAGGTCGGGCGGCAAGGACCCTGGGTTGGCGTCGTTATCGAACAACGCGAGAGCCTGCACACCGGCGAAGAGGAGTCCAGCCGTCGCGACCCCAGCGCCCAGAGTGCCGACCAGCGCCCCTTGTGTCAGCGCTGACGTGAACTCAAGCACGGGGGCTCGCGTCACTGTGAAAACGTTGGCGAGATCAGGTTGTCCTGCGATTTGTGCGCTGACACGGCCGGCTTCGATGAGCGCGCCAATGCCCTGGGCGTCAGACCCTGCCGCATAGGCTCCGGCGGAGGGTTGTTCGGAAGAGGGTGTTCCCGGCATCGGCAGCGAGGCTCGAGATAACCCCGCAGCATCCGGTAAGGGCAGGCGTGATGTGATCTGACGCCAGTAGTCCCGAGCTGCGGTCGCGGCGGCAGCCCTGACTGCCTCGGGGTCTGTGGCACTTCGCAGGCGCGCGTCGAGATCATTCGCAGCGCCGAGCAGATGACCGATCATCGGGTCGGCAGCGGCTCTGGCGTCCTGACGCAGTCGCTCCTCCGCGCTGGCAAGAAGCCCAACACCGGACATTGTCGGCGCGAACAGCTCATCGTGGATGCGCACGCAATCCATCGATGTTCGGCAGAGGAGCCATACTTCGCTGCTGAAACCAAGATCGGCAGCACCCTCGAGCGAGCCCGCAAATTCGTATCGGCCCTGTATCTCCACTCGTGGAGCGAGGGTCTTGTCGACATTCTTGAGTACCCGCTCCGCCGCCGCGAACTCGCTGTGTTGTGCAAGCGCCTGAAGCCCCAGGCGCAGGGCGCTGCCGACCGGACGAACGTCGGGCGTGTCTGCGGGTCCGTCGCTGTCCGCGAGCGTGCGTGCGGCGACTTTGCTGACCGTGTCCCGAAGCTGCGCCCATCGTTCGGGCGGCACCGCCGCCAGTGCGCCGTTTTGGTCCTGGGCGGAGCCTGGCAGCTGATTTGATGTGGGACTCTGCGCTTGACCAGGCTGGGTGGCAATCGTTCGGAGTTCTGACCAGAACACGGTATAGAGCGCCGCCCGACCGCCATCCCTGCCGAGATGGATTGAGACCGCGCCGACATAAGCCATGAGGTCACGCGCGGGTACCGCGGAGGGTGCGATTGGCTCAGCCAGGGCACCTTGGCACGTGAGAGCGAGCAGTAGCGCCAGAGCGCGCTTGCCTGGGTTCAGGGCTGCGCTCCCACGGTCAGTGGCAGTGCGGGATCGCGCACCCACTCCGCCATCGAGCCGTCGTATACGCTGACATTGGGGTGACCAAAAAGCAGGCAGGCGAAGGCGTCGACGGTAGCGGATATGCCGCCGCCGCAATACGTCACGACCCGCGGCGCCGAGAGCATGCCTGCCGCATCGAGCGCTGCGGCCACGACCTCCGGTGCGGCAAAGCGATCACCCTCCAGAAGCGCGTCATAGTGGACGTTGTGACTGCCGGGGATATGGCCGCGTCTGCCATAGTGCATGTCTCCGCTGCCTTCGTAGACCGCGGGCGACAGCGCGTTCACGGTGCACACATGAGGCGTACCGATGGCAGCTTGCATGCCCGCGAGATTGGTGAAGCGCGAGCGGAGCGGCGTTCCGCTGAAGCGAGCCTTGGGGTAACGCTCATCGCCACCGCGCAGAGCATACCCGGCTGCTTGATAGCCTTTAAGACCACCATTCAGCACGCGCACATTTCGGTGACCAGCGGCGGTCAGGAGCCAGAATGCTCGCGTCGCCCACATGATGTGGCCGCTGCTGTAGACCACTACCGCGTTGTCCTCGCCAATGCCCACGTCGCCCATGGCGTCCTCAAGGGCGCTTTGTGTGGGCAGCGAGAATCCGAGGCCAGTGCTTGTGTCGGAGAAGGCGCGAACCAGATCCAAGAACGCCGCGCCTGGCACATGTCCTGCTTGATACCGCTCAAGTCCGCTCTCGGCACGGTAGCCGCTCGCGGCGGGCACCAGGAAGACGGTGCTATCGAAGACCCGGAGCGCGGGGTCGTCGATGCGCTGCGCCAGTTCTTCTGGCTCGATCAGTAGTCCCGGATGTCTGAATTGCATGGCGCCCCTCTCGAGTCGCTCTGACTTTGTCGGCGGATCTTCCCCGAAGCGTCCGGGATTTGCCAGACTGCGCCAATCTCCTTGCGCCAGATCCCAATCATGCCCCGACTCGAGACGCATCCCCTCAGCCTTGAATACGCGGTAACCGGACCGGATCACGGCACCCCGATTGTCCTGATTCGCGGTCTGGGCACCCAGATGATCGAGTGGAGCCCGGTCCTGTTGAGCAGCCTCGCGGAGTCAGGTTTCCGGGTGATCGTCTTCGATAATCGCGACGTTGGGCTATCCGACAAGGCGCCCGCCGACTATACGATGACGGATATGGCAGAGGATGTGGTGCGTCTGCTGGACGGGCTCGGCGTTGCCCGGGCGGTCATCTTTGGCATCTCGATGGGAGGGATGATCGCCCAGCATTTGGCGTTCGCCCATCCTGATCGGATCATTGCGCTCTTTCCAGTGATGACCTCGAGCGGGGCGCCGGATCTGCCGCGGCCGACTGCTGAAGTGTTCGCGCGCTTGTCGACGACCGGCGCGGATCGCGCGTCGTCGATCGCGCTCACCGCGGAAAATCGCGCGGTGTTCGGTAGTCCGGATTGGCCTGAGCCTCTTGCGACGCGGTTGGCCGCCGCCGCGCTAGCCTATGATCGCTGTCATTATCCTGCCGGGGTGGCGCGGCAGATGCGCGCGGTGGTGGCGGATGGCAGTCGTGTCGATCGCCTGCGCCGCGTGACCGTGCCCACCTGTGTCATTCACGGCATCGATGATCCGCTGGTCCCGTTCGCGGCGGGTGCGCATGTGGCCGCGTGCGTGCCCGGCGCGCGTCTCGAGGCGATACCGGGGATGGGACACAATCTCCCCGACGGGCTGCTGCCGCGAATTGTCGGCATCGTCCGAGACTTTGTCAGCGGACTTTGACCGGTCCGAACAGAAGCGCCGCTACCTGGTCGAAATGACTGACGAAGCTGACACGCAGTCCCTTGCGTACGCTGTCGGGAATCTCTGCAAAATCAGATCGGTTAGCCTCTGGCAGGAGGATATCGCGCAGTCCGAGTCGGCGCGCCGCGAGGAGCTTTTCGCGAATACCGCCGACCGGATAAACACGTCCACTTAGCGTGAGTTCCCCTGTCATCGCGAAGCCGCGCCGCGGCGCGCGCCCGAGCGCCCGCGATAGAAGCGCGCTAGCCATCGCAATGCCCGCGCTTGGTCCGTCTTTAGGGGTGGCACCGGCGGGAACGTGTAAATGCAGAGCGGACTGGTCGAACCAGTGCTCGGGAACGCCGTACCGGGTCCCGCTGCTGCGCAGCACGCTCCAGGCAATATTGGCTGACTCCTGCATGACGTCGCCCAGCTGGCCGGTGAGTTTGAGCGCAGCCTGTTGCTGGTGCACGAGCGTCGCTTCGATTGGCAGCGTGGCGCCGCCGAGGGGTGTCCAGGCCAATCCCGTGACAATGCCGATGCCTTGCTCGAGCGCTTCGGGCGTATAAGACGCATGTCCGAGATCCGCCTCTGCAGCCTCGGGCGTGACTCTGATCGGGCGCGGTGCGCCCTCGAGCAGGCGCACGACGTTCTTGCGCACGAGCGTTGCCAGCGCCTTATCAAGGCGACGGACACCGGCCTCTCGCGAATAGCCTTCGATCACCCGGCGCAATGTCGAGCTGCCGATGTCGATGTCGCCACGACGTTTGAGACCCGCACGAGCCAGCTGACGCGGCAACAGATGCGAGCGCGCGATCGCGAGTTTTTCCGCGTCGAGGTAGCCCGGCAGGTTGATCACCTCCATGCGGTCCAAAAGCGGGCCAGGAATCGAATCGAGTTGGTTGGCGGTGCAGATGAAAAGCACTTTCGACAGATCCACGTCGATGTCGAGGTAGTGATCGTGGAAGGCGCCATTCTGCTCTGGGTCGAGCGCCTCCAGCAGCGCCGCAGCCGGGTCGCCTTGGTAGGAGGCTCCGATCTTGTCGATTTCGTCGAGCATGATCACCGGGTTCGCGACCCCAGTCTCCCGCAGTGCGCGGATCAGCTTGCCGGGCATTGCGCCGATGTAGGTGCGGCGGTGTCCCTTGATCTCAGCCTCGTCACGCATGCCACCGACCGAAAATCGGTAAAAGCGGCGCCCGAGCGCCTCTGCGACCGCCCGACCCAGGGAGGTTTTGCCCACGCCCGGAGGTCCTGCCAGACAAATGATGGACCCAGCGACATCACCTTTCATGATGCCGAGCGCGAGGAACTCGACCATGCGCGCTTTCACGTCAGCAAGCCCCGCGTGGTGCAGATCGAGAACCTGCCGTGCCCGGCGCAGGTCACCCTGATCCATGCTCACCACGCCCCAAGGCACGCTGGTCAGCCAGTCGAGATAGTTGCGTGTCACGCCATACTCGGGCGAGCCCACTTCCAGCGTGGCGAGTTTCCCAAGCTCCTCCTCGATGCGCTGGGCGGCACTTTCCGGCAATGTCCGATCAGCGAGACGGGCACGGAATTTTTCGAGTTCTGCCGTCCGATCGTCCTTCGAGAGCCCAAGCTCCTGCTGGATATACTTCAGCTGTTGGCGCAGCACCGCCTCGCGCTGGCGTCCCTGAATCTCGGATTCGACGTGGCGACGAATTTCCATCTGCGCCCGCGCGATCTCGAGTTCGCGCTGCAGCAGCGTGACCACTTTCTCGAGCCGTCGCTGTAGTGGCAGGGTCTCCAGAACGTCCTGCAAGTCCTCGCGGGTTGCGGAGGTCAGGCTCGCCGCAAAGTCGGCGAGCAGGGCCGGCTCGTTGGGATTCGAGCGGGCGAGAAAGACCTTGAGTTCCTCGCCATAGAGCGGGTTGAGCGGAATCAGCTCCTTGATCATGTTGATGATCGCGACCGCGTAAGCCTTGTGTTCCGCTGAACGCGGCTCCGCGCGCTCCGGAAGGTACTGCACCGACGCAAGCAGCGGTGGAGTGTCCCGTACCCACTGGCGGATGCTGAACCGCTGTAGACCCTCGAGCAGCACCTGCAGTTGCTCGCCCTCGCGGTGCACGCGATGGATCCGACAGACCGTCCCCATGGTGTGCAGGTCGGCTGTTGCAGGAACTGTGTCCAGATCGCGACGCACGGCAATGATGCCGATGACGTTGTGCTTGCGTGACTGGACCGACTGCAGTGTCTCAAGCCAAGGTGTCACGGGCATCAGGAGCGGGAAGGCCTGCCCCGGAAAAAATGGTCGGTGTGCCTGGGGTAGGATGTGGATCGCGCCGGGCAGCGCCTCGCTCGGCAGGATGATGCGGGGACTGTCCGGTTCCTCCGGCGGCAATACTTCGCCGTGCTGATCAATATCCATTGAGAACTCCCACAACGCGTCTATTCGCCAATGTGGGGTCGTTACGCCGGATTAAAAGCCTGCACGAGTGTTCGCCTGGTTGTGCGCGTGAATCGTGTGACCCGCGTGTCGATCACGAAGCCTCGACGTCGATCACGACGCCGAGACCTGAATCAGGGTGTCGCCGCCTGACGCGCCGAGCGGGAGGCAAGGAGACTCGAGCGCAAGTCGATATAATCAGCGAGCACATAGGCGCTTTCGCGCAACAGCCCGTCACGCGCCGGATCTTCGAGCTCTTTTTCCTCGTCTTCTATTGCTGTTTCTAACGCCTCCAGTGAATCAACGGGCTCTTTGCCGAGCGCGGTGCGCAGACGATTCTCGACCTCGATGCGCCAGTGGTCCGCATCAGCCTTTTCCCGTTGGCGCGTGGCCAGATTCAGAGAGATGTGAGTTTCGTCCGCTGTTTCCCGGGCACGTTCCGCGAGAGCGCGCAGGTAGACAAAATCTGGATCCTCGGCGACCCGCGCGTTGTGGCGCTCGGTCAGCGTGGCGATGGTGGGCCTCACCTGGCCCGCTGGTTTGAACGGCGCAGCCTCGATCATGTCCCAGGGCATGGCGTCGTCGAGTGCGCTTTCCCCGATTTGCTCGGTGTTGAACAGTTCCGGGAACGCGATATCGGGCAGCACGCCGCGGTGCTGCGTACTCTCGCCCGAGATGCGGTAGAACTTGGCGGCGGTAACCTTGAGCTGACCGCGATTGAGCGGGATCAGCGTTTGCACCGTCCCCTTGCCGAAGGTCTGCCCGCCGAGCACTAGCCCGCGGCCATAGTCTTGGATCGCCCCCGCGAAAATCTCCGAAGCGGATGCGGAGAGGCGGTTGACGAGCACGGCAAGCGGGCCCTCCCAGGCGGTGCTGTCGTCCGTATCGGCGTAGACCGCGGCGCGGCGGTTGGCGGATTTCACCTGCACGGTCGGTCCGGAGGGAATGAAAAGCCCGGTGAGCGCATCCGCTTCCTGCAGCGACCCGCCACCATTATTGCGCAGATCGATCACAAGGCCCTCCACGCCCTCGGTTTTGAGCGCATCGATCAGCTTGCGAACATCGCGCGTAGTGCTGCGATAGTTGGGGTCGCCCTCCTGCATGGCCTTGAAATCGGCATAGAACGTGGGCACCTCGATGATGCCAATCTTGCGTGTAACGCCGTTGATTTCTACGGGCAGCGTCTTGCTCTGCGCGGCTTGCTCTTCGAGTTGCACGGTATTGCGCGTGATGGTGATGATTCTCGTGCCGGAGTCTTCAGCGAGGCGCGGCAGGATCTCGAGCCGTACCCGCGAACCTTTCGGCCCGCGAATGAGTTCGACGACGTCATCGAGTCTCCAGCCCACCACGTCGATGAGCGGTCCGTTGTCGCCCTGACCTACGCTCACGATCTTGTCCGCGGGCTTCAACAGCCCCGACTTGTCCGCCGGACCGGCGGGAACCAGTTCGGCGATACTCGTATATTCCTCATCGCTGCGCAGCACGGCGCCGATGCCTTCGAGCGACAGTGACATGTTGATGTTGAAGTTCTGGGAGGTGCGCGGCGAGAAGTACTGCGTGTGCGGATCGTAGACAGCTGCGAATGCGTTAACGTAGAGCTGGAACACGTCCTCGCTCTTCGTCTGCAGCGCTTGCTTCAATCGGTTGCGGTAGCGCTTGGTCAAGAGCTCCTGGATCTCGGGCAGCGGCTTATCGCTCAGCTTCAGCGTCAGCACGGCAGCCTTGAGGCGTTGCCGCCAGATGCGGTTGAGCTCTGCCTCGTCGGCCGGCCAGGGCGCATTTTCACGCTCTGCGTCCATGGTCTCGTCAACGCTAAAATCGATTGTGTCGATGCCGCGCCCGATCTCGGCGAGCAGGAACTGGAGACGTTCGACCTGGCGATGCTGAAATACGTTGAACATGTCATACGCCGCCGTCAGATCACCGCGCACGAGCGCTTCGTCTAGCCGGTTGCGATAGGCTTCGAAGCGCTGCACGTCAGCTGCCAGGAGATAGGCGCGACCGGGATCGAGCAGTTTCAGGTAGTTGTCGTAAACATCGCTCGACAGTCCATCGCCGAAACTCTTGGTCATGAAGTGGTTGTGACGCAGTTGCTCGACGATGGCGAGGCTAGTGCGCGGATGGATCTCAAGCGGTTTCAGCGTGGGCGCGGGATCGCTCAGCAGACGGTCCGGCGATGCGGGTGCGGCCGCTGTCGAACTGGACGCTGCGGTCTCGACAGCCCGAAGTGGCAGTGAACTGCAGAGGCTGATAGCTGCGACCAGGAGATAGGCGTAGGCACGCAGGTACTGGCCCCGGGTCTTTGCGGTCTTATCGTTGCTGAAGCGCTTCATGCAGGGCCTGTTTGGTGTTCCGTTCCGGGTGTGTCGTGCCGGGAGTCTGAAATGCACGGTGCCGAGCCGACATGGCTGCGCCCCGTCCGTTCCCTGTAGGATACCCGCACTCGGCTATAGTGCACATGAGCACCTGAGTACGTTTATCGCCGCACTATCCGAAAGACGGCGGTGAAAAAGGCGCCGGTCGTCTGCGCGGTGGATGCAGTGCACCCGGTCGCGTCGAGTGCCGTCCCGGCAAATCCCGTCCTGGAAACAAAGGAAAGTTCCAACATGGTTAATTCGGTTCATGTTTTAGGTCGCGGTGTGCTGCTGCTGGCCGTCACCCTGGGTCTCGTCGCCTGCCAGGGCGAGACGGATGCGCCGGATGCAAAGTCCGAGGCGCCTGAGTTCAAGGACGATGCGGAAAAAGCGGCCTACAGCCTTGGATTCCTGTTTTCCGACAACGTGCGCCGTCAGTTCGGAGACGACATCAACGTTGACGCGTTTTTGCGCGGTGCCCGTGACCAGTTGTCGGGCGCCGAAACCCGAGTAGATGATGAAGAGGCGCAGCGGGTGCTCGGCGCGCTGATGGAACAGCGCCAGGCAGCAGCAGATGCGGAGGCCTCGACGAACTTGGATGCTGGGCTTAAGTACCTCGAGGAGAACGGCAAGCGGGAGGGCGTCGTTGCGTTACCCTCCGGGCTTCAGTACGAGGTGCTGACCGCTAAGGACGGGGAGAAGCCCGCTGCGACGGACACTGTGACGACCCACTACGAAGGGCGGCTCATCGATGGCACGAAATTCGATAGCTCCTACGATCGTGGAGAGCCGGCGACGTTTCCGCTCGATCGCGTCATCCCGGGATGGACCGAGGGACTGCAACTCATGTCCCCAGGTGCCAAGTACCGGCTCTACGTACCCTCTGAACTCGCTTACGGCAGCCGCGGCGCGCCGGGATCGATCCCGCCGAATTCAGCCCTTGTGTTTGATGTTGAACTCATTGCCATCGATCGTGCCGAGGCCGAACCGACTGCGGAATGAGCGAACCATCGGAATCCAACCGTCCGGCGCGTCCCTGGGCGCGCCCAGTGGAACGCCCGGATCCGGGGCGGCGCACGCGAGCGGCGTTTGATCAACGCAGCCGCGCGCTCATCCGAGGCCTCGCGGGCGGCCTGATCGCGGTGGTCGTGGCGTTGTACTGGCTGATTCGCGAGCTTGGGCTGGACCCCGCTGAGTTGTTGGATTTTGCGATCACCAGCCTTGCCTTCATCGCGCTATTTGCCGTGCCCGGCGTTGCCGTTGGCGCGGCGATCGGGTGGTTGCGACGTCGCCGCTAACGGTGGCGCGCCACCCGCGTCGATGAGCGACGTCGTCTAATGTATTTGCAGGGGCTCTGCGGGGCGCGGGTGCCTGAGATCATGGCTTCTGATGCAGCGACTTCCAGGTGTCGTACGGCATCCCGTAGATCCTTTCGCGGGCAGTCGCATCCTCGAGCGCTACGCCGTCGGCCTCGGCCGCTGCGCGGTACCACTTCGACAGGCAGTTGCGGCAGAACCCGGCCAGATTCATCAGGTCGATGTTCTGCACGTCCTTGCGGCTGTCGAGATGGGACAGCAGGCGTCTGAAGGCAGCGGCTTCCCAACGCAGCTGCTGTTCCTCGGTGGCATCAATCGGTGGCATGGCATGACCTCGTAGTGCAATCGGAGCGGTAGAAACTGTGTGCGGCGCTGGCAGCCTGTTTTAGCCTGCTGCGCGGACAAACATCCAGCGGTCTGGTGTCGATAGACCGGGTTCATAGCGATATCCGTCGAGATCGAACGACTTTAGTTCATCGACGTGGTTCGGGCGATTCAGGCTAGCCCAGCGCGCCATCAGCCCGCGGGCGCGTTTGCCGAACATCGAAATGAAGCGGTATTCCCCGTCGCGGTATTCCCGGAAGAGGGGTGTCACCAGTCGTGCGTCGAGCGCTGACGGCTGAACCGCGCCGAAGTATTCGTCCGAGGCCAGATTCACCACGACGGGTTCTTCAGCGCCTGTCAGGTGTGCGTTGATGGCGCGTGTGATGCGGTCGCCCCAGAATTCGTAGAGGTGGCGGTGGGGACCCACGCGCAGGCGTGTGCCCATCTCGAGACGGTAGGGCCTGATGACGTCCAGCGGCCGCAACAGACCGTAAAGACCAGACAGGATGCGCAGATGCGATTGGGCCCACGTGATCGCAGCGTCGTCGAGGTGATCCACGTCGAGCCCCTGATAAACATCCCCGCGGAAGGCGAACACCGCGGGTCGAACGGCGTCCTGATCCAGATTCGGCGTCCACGACGCATAGCGATCGGTATTCAGTGCGGCAAGCGAGGGGCTGAGGCGCATGAGCTTGGCGATGCCTTCGGCATCGTAGTCGCGCAGGACATCGATCAGGACCGAGGCGTCGTGCAGGAAATCGGGAGTGGTGGTCGAGTAGGGGGGTGGCGTGCGCTCGAAGTCCAGGGTTTTTGCCGGTGAGATCAGAAGCAGCATGCGCACCCTCCACGGTGCCGTAACGATGGCGGCGCGACCAAGATGCTGGTTGACGCGGACGCAGTGTAGCCTAGCGGTCGTGAAAGGGTGCCGGCGCGATCGGTATACTGACCCCAGGTCTGGGATCTGTCGTCAGAACCGCGGACACGCCGTGCTGACCGAGACGCTCTGACCAAGAAAACCTGACCGAGAACATAGCAAACACAGGCCGGGAAGAGACCATGAGCACGGGCATCATCAAGCAAACCATCGAGCGCAAGCTCGCCGAGGCGTTTGTGCCGCTGCACCTCGAGGTTGTGAATGAGAGTGGCAATCACAACGTCCCCGCGGGCTCGGAAACCCATTTCAAGGTCGTGGTAGTCGCCGACGGGTTCGCCAATCAGCGCCTTATCGCTCGCCATCGCGCCGTCAACACGGTGCTCGCGTCCGAGCTCGCGGGCGGGGTCCATGCGCTCGCTGTACACACCTACACCGAACCGGAGTGGCGTGCCCGCTTTGGCTCGGCGCCGCTGTCCCCGCCATGTCTTGGGGGCAAAGCCGGGGAGGACCACGGAGGGGAGAATAACGCCCCAGCGTTCGATGGCGACGAGGTGACCGGGTGAGCGAAGCGCCGGTTGTCGTCCTGACGGGTTATCGTTTCGTCGATATCGATGATCCCTTCGCGCTGCGCGAGGAGCTCGAGACGGAAGCTCGCGCTCTCGACCTCTGCGGGACCATCCTGCTGGCTCGGGAGGGCATCAATGCGTCGCTCGCGGGCACCCGCGGCGCGCTCGACCAATTTTGGCAGCAGCTCACGGTGCGACCGCTGTTTGTCGGAATGACCTGCCGCCGTTCCGTGGCGGCGCCAGGCAGCACGGTATTCCGGCGGCTCAAGGTGCTCGTGAAAGACGAGATCGTAGCGCTGCGCCAGCCGGGCGTGCGTCCGGCTGCGCGCACCGGTGAGGCGGTCGATTGGGTGCGATGGCACGCGTTGCTGGACGACCCTGATGTGCTGGTGATCGATACTCGCAACGGCTACGAGATCGGCGTTGGCAGCTTCCCTGGCGCGGTGGATCCAGGTACGCGGTCGTTTCGGCAGTGGCCGGATTGGGTGCGCGAGCATCTGGAGCCGGCGCGACACCGGCGCGTGGCGATGTTTTGCACCGGCGGCATTCGCTGCGAGAAAGCCAGCGCCTGGCTGCTCGAGCAGGGATTTGACAACGTTTATCAGCTCGAGGGCGGTGTGCTTGGCTACCTGTCCCAGGTGCCGGCCGGCGAGAACCGTTTCAGCGGCGAGTGCTACGTGTTCGATGCGCGTGTAGCCCTCGATCCGGCGCTTGCGCCGGGTACGACCGTGCAATGTGATGCCTGCGGCCGCCCGCTGCTGCCGGAGGCGCAGCTGCACCCCGCGTATGAAGCGGGCATCGCGTGTCCGCAGTGCGTCGATGAAAAGACCGAGGAACGCCGTGCGGGGTTTGTCGAGCGCGTGCGCCAGGCACGTCTCGCTGCTGCCCGCATCGTGGTCGGTGAGTCGGGTATGGACGGAGCCTGAGCCTGCCTGCCTGGAAAGTGCGCCCGGTCCTTAAGGCGCTAGCAGCGGTTCCAGGTGGGGCCAGAGCGTCTCGAGCAAAAGCGGCTGGGCAGCCGCGGTGGGGTGAATACCGTCGTCTTGCATGAGCGAAGGATCGAGCGCCACCCGTTCGAGCAGGAAGGGCACCAGGGGCACGCCGTGGCTATCGGCCACCGCCGCAAACAGGCCGTGGAAGCCCTGCGTGTAGCGCGGTCCATAGTTTGGTGGAATCTGCATACCGACCAGCAGGATCCGTCGCCCGTTCGCGGCGCGGACCAGTCCGTCCAGGTTGGTGCGAATCGTGTCCAGCGGATAGCCGCGCAGCCCATCGTTGCCGCCCAGTTCGATAATGACCACCTCCGGGTCATGCAGCGAAAGCGCTTTGGGCAGTCGCGCCAGCCCGCCCCCGGTTGTCTCGCCGCTGACGCTCGCGTTGACCACCCGCCAGGCGGGCGCTCGTTCGGACAGGCGCGCTGCAAGCGCAGCGACCCAGCCCTCTTCACGCTCAATCCCGTAAGCGGCGCTGATACTGTCCCCGAGGACTAACACGGTTCTCCCGTCGTCCGCGGTCGCAGTCGCGGCGGGCACAAGAACAAATAGCAGAAGGAAGCGCAGCAGCATGGGTGATTTGGTCATCCGGGCTAGCGAGGTCAGGAAAGTGGTGCCGACCGCAGAGGGCGACCTGGTCATCCTCGACGGGATCGATCTCGAAATCAACGCCGGTGAGTCGCTTGCGATCATTGGTGCCTCGGGATCCGGCAAGACAACGCTGCTCGGCATTTTGGCTGGACTCGACCTGCCCTCGAGCGGGTCCGTGGTGCTCGTAGGCAATGAACTGACCGGCCTCGACGAAGAAGCGCGCGCGCGCGTGCGGGCGGAGCATGTCGGCTTTGTGTTTCAGTCGTTCCAGCTGCTTGGCAGTCTGACCGCTCTCGAGAATGTGATGCTGCCGGCGGAACTGCGCGGTGAACGGGGCGCGGAGGCAGAGGCACGCGCCTTTCTTGACCGCGTCGGTTTGGGTGCGCGGACGCACCATTATCCGCGTCAGCTGTCCGGCGGTGAGCAACAGCGCGTGGCCATCGCTCGGGCGTTTGCTGCGCGGCCACACGTGCTCTTTGCGGATGAGCCGACCGGCAATCTCGACACAGCCACGGGGCAGCGCATCATCGACCTGCTGTTTGAACTGAACGCGGCAACCGGCACGACGCTCATCCTTGTCACCCACGATGCCCGGCTCGCGGAACGCTGCGATCGTCGCATCGAGCTGGCAGGCGGCAGGCGCATCGTATGACCCTCGCGCTCATCGTTCGTATGGCCTGGCGGGATTGGCGCGGGGGTGAACTGACGCTCCTGCTCTCGGCATTGGTGGTCGCCATCGCAAGCGTCACGGCGGTCGCGCTGCTGGTCGATCGCCTGCAGCAGGCGCTGCTGGATGAATCCGCTGATTTCCTGGCCGCGGATCGTTACATCGGCGGTAGCGCCCCGATTCCCGCAGCGTTTCGGATCGCAGCCGCGGCGCGAGGTATCGATACGGTCGACACGCTGTCATTTCCGTCGATGGTGTTTGCGGACAACGGTCGCAGCCAGCTGGTCAGCATCAAGGCGGTGGGTGATGGATATCCGCTGCGCGGAAGGGTCTTGTCCGCAGAAGTCCCATTCGGTCCCGGGGAACCCGCGGCGGGGGTGCCTGCAAGGGGCGAGGTCTGGCTGGATGCCCGGCTGTTTCCATCCCTCGGCGTTGCCGTCGGCGATACCGTGGAGGTGGGTCTGGCAGGCTTTCGCGTTGGGCGCGTGTTGGTGTCGGAGCCGGACCGCGGCGGCAGTATGTTCGATCTGGGTCCGCGTCTGTTAATGCATGTTGAAGACGTGCCGCGAACCGAGGTGGTGCAACCGGGCAGTCGCATCGCCTATCGGCTGCTCCTGCGTGGCACCGACGTTGCGCTCGAGGCACTGCGTGCGGAGCTGCCGATCGAACCTCAGTACCGCTGGCGGGGCATTCGCGAATCAAGCCCGTCGATCGGGGCCGCGCTCGATCGCGCTGAACGATTTCTGCTGCTCGGCGGTCTGCTTGGCGTACTGCTCGCTGGGGTCGCGGTCGCGCTGGCAGCACACCGCTACGCACGCAGGCACTATGACCATGTGGCGATTCTGAAGACGCTCGGCGCCACGCCGCGATCTATCTTGCAGGGTTTTCTGACGTTGCTTGCGCTTGTCGGTGCCGTTGCGGTTGTGTTTGGGCTGGGACTCGGAGCTGCCGCGCATCTGGGCATGGTGGCGCTGTTACAAAGCGTTGTGCCGGTCGAGCTACCGTTGCCCTCTCTGCGTCCGCTGGCGTTAGGTGCTGCGACCGGCTTCATTTGTGCACTCGCCTTCGCGTTGCCGCCGCTCGTCGCCCTGCACCGCGTCGGCCCCATGCGCGTCATTCGTCGCGATCTTGATGACACCCCGGTGGGACGAATCGCCAGTTACGGATCGGCGGCTGCCGGCGTGCTGGGCCTGTTACTTTGGTACACCGGCAGCCTTTCGCTCACCGCCTGGACACTCATTGGGTCGTTTGGGGTGTTGCTTGTGTTCGGACCGGTGGCTCTCTTGCTGCTGCGCGGAGGTCGAATTCTTGGCATGCAGGCCGGCAGCGGCTGGCGACTCGCTCTCGCAGGGCTGCAGCGCCGGCGCCATGAGAATGTCGCGCAGATTCTGATCTTCGGGTTAGCGATTATGCTGCTGCTCATCCTCGTGCTGCTGCGCACGGCGATTCTCGAGCAGTGGCGCGGGCAGTTGCCGGACGATGCGCCAAACCATTTCGTGATGAACGTAACACCGACGCAGGTGGACGCAGTGCAGTCCCGACTGGCCGCAGGCACGACGTTTCGCGGCGAGATCTACCCCATGATTCGCGGCAGGATCGTCAGTGCTAACGGCGTCGCGGCTGATGAGTGGGAGCAACGGGTCCTCGCGGATGACAGCCAACCGGTGGATGACGGCGATGGTGACGGACCGAACATGGATTCGGAGCGCAACCTGACCTGGTCGTCGGCGCTGCCCGATGGCAATACGCTGACCGACGGGGACTGGTGGGCGGTAGACGATACCCGCGCCTGGGTATCGCTCGAGGCGGATTATGCACAGAGGCTGGGGCTTGCAGTGGGCGACGCGCTCGAGTTCGACATCGCGGGTCAGCGTGTCCTGGCCACGGTTGCCAATCTGCGCAGTCTCGACTGGGAGAGTCTGCAACCGAACTTCTTCATCATCTTCTCCCCTGGGGTGCTCGAGGATTACCCCGCCACCTTTATGACGAGCTTCCACTTGCCCGCGACGGGCAAGGCGTTCCTCAATGAATTTCTGGCTGAATTTCCTACCGTCACGGTGATTGAGGTCGATGCGCTCATCGAGCAAATCCAGCGCATCGTTGCGCGTGTGACTCAAGCGATCGAACTGGTGCTGGGTCTCGTGCTGGCGGCTGGCTGCCTGGTCCTTATCGCCAGTATTCAGTCGAGTCGCGATGCGCGCCTGGCGGAACACGCGCTGCTGCGAACACTGGGCGCTCCGCGGCGCCTTATTGTCGGGGCGCTTGCGGCGGAGTTCGCGGTGCTAGGCTTCTGTGCTGGCGTGGTGGCGGTACTCGGCGCCGAGATCTCTGCCGCCTTGCTGCAGCGCCAGGTATTCGGCTTGCCCCACGTGTTTCACCCCTGGCTCTGGGTGCTCGGACCGCTTGGCGGCGCCGCGCTCATATTGTCTGTCGGGCTCCTGAGTGCGCGTCGGCTGGTGGCTACGCCCCCTCTGCTGGTCCTGCGCGGTCTGTGACGCGGGCGGCTCAAGCGGGTTAATCCCTCGCGGAGAGTTTTCAGGTTGCCTCACCCGCCGCTGCGCGGTACAACGCGCGCCTCAAGGCTCGGTCGAGGTAAGCGATGGGACAGGCTCCGGCAACGCCCAGGCTGTTCGATCCTGCGCAGACCGCGCGGGACGATCGGCGGGAACGCTATGATTACAACAAACTCCACAAGCGCCTGCGGCGGCAGGTTGGGCAGGCGATAGCCGAGTTCGGCATGATCGAGGCGGGCGATCGCGTCATGGTCTGCCTGTCAGGCGGGAAGGACTCCTACACGCTGCTCGACATCCTCATGAACCTGCAGCGCTCGGCTCCCATTCCGTTCGACCTGATCCCGGTGCATCTCGACCAGCGGCAGCCTGGTTATCCGCCGGAGGTGCTGCCTCGCTACCTGGACACGGTTGGACTGCCGTACCACATCCTGAGCGAAGATACCTACAGCGTCGTTCAGGCGCTCACGCCTGAAGGCAAGACAACCTGCCCGGTCTGCTCGCGCCTGCGCCGCGGCATCCTCTACAGCTGCGCGCGTCGTATTGGGGCTACCAAGATCGCGCTCGGACACCATCTGGATGATGTGGTAGAGACGCTGTTCCTCAACATGTTTTACGGCGGACGCATGAAGGCGATGCCGCCGAAGCTGCTGAGTGACGACGGCGCGCACGTGGTGATTCGTCCGCTCTTCTATTGTCGCGAACGAGACATCGAGCGCTGGGCGGCCCATCGTGAATATCCAATCATTCCCTGCAATCTCTGCGGGTCGCAGGAAAATCTGCAGCGGCAAGTGATCAAGGAAATGCTCACTGCGTGGGATCGTGAGCATCCGGGGCGCGTGCGCAGCATCGCGCGCAGCCTGCGTCACGTGGTGCCATCACATCTCGGGGACGGCGCGCTACACGATTTTGTCAGCCTGCGGCGTACCGCTGATTTGTTGCCGCTTCTGGACCTTACCGCTGAGCGCGGTCGCTAGCGCGCAGGGCGACGCGCTCGTGGGCGAGCGCGTCGGCGCTCTCCAGCACTTCGCGTAACGCGACCTCGAAATTCTGCACGAGCCCAAGCAGATGACCATGGTCGTCGCCCGCAAGCGCGATCTCGAGTGTTTTGCTCGCACCCTGCAGGCGGCGCGCGCCGAAGCTGCCCGCAACGCCGTGCAGGTTATGGGCGAGGCGCTCGGCTTCTTCGAAGGCGCCTTCGGTGACCATGCGGCGGATGCGCGGACCGGCATCGCCGTAATATTTGCCGAAGTCGCCCATCAGCTTGAGTAACAGACGGACGTTGCCGTTGTGTCCCTTGATGGCGGCTGCAATGTCGATGCCGGGCAGGCGTTCGAGCCCCTCGATGTCAGATGCCGAGGCTTTTGCGGCAGTGCTTTCGTCGGAGGTTGGTGCGGTATCGTCGTCTGTTGCTCGATCGCTCGCTCGGCGCCGTGGTTGGGCGATGCGCGGCGGCAGGAGTCGGTTTAGCTCGCCCAGCAGCACGTCGAAATCAATGGGTTTTGTGACGTAGGCATTGCAGCCAGCCTGCAGCGCTGCCGCTCTATGGGCCGCAAGCGCGTCGGCCGATACGGCAACGATCGGCAGTTCGCAGCCGCTCGCGCGCAACTGTCGGGTAGCCTCCAGGCCGTCCATGATCGGCATGTGGATATCCATCAGAATGGCGTCGAAGTTTGATGCAGTCGCCCGCCCGATTCCCTCGCGACCATTCTCTGCTACGTCTACGCTCGCCCCTGCGCGGGACAGGAACTCGATCGCAAGCTGTTGATTGATCGGATTGTCCTCGACCACCAGGATGCGTCGCCGCTCGAGGGCAGACGCGTTTCGCTCATGTCGCTTAGGCGCATCCGTGACCGTGGACGGAACATTTGGGATCCCGACCACGATGGTGAAACGGAAGGTGCTGCCCTGATCGGGGGCTGAGGTCACATCGATCGCTCCCCCCATTTCCTCGACCAGACGGCGGCAGATGGTGAGCCCAAGCCCTGTGCCGCCGAACCGTCGCGTGATCGAAGGCTCCGCCTGCTCGAACGATTCGAACAGGCGTTCACGATGTTCCGGCGCGATACCGATGCCGGTATCGCTGACTGCGACAACAACCTCGAGACCCTCGGTTCCATCCGCGCAAAGGCGCTTGCCGAGTGTTTCGACGTCGACATCCACCCGACCCACGCTCGTGAATTTGACGGCATTGCCGACCAGATTCACGAGCACCTGGCGCAGGCGCATGGCATCTCCAACGACCACGCCATCGCGCGGGAATGCCTGGTGATCGCCGCTGCGGTCGATCACATGGAAGCCGAGTTGTTTGCTGCGGACATCGATGCTGAAGAGCGATCGGACATCTTCGAGCACACTCGCGAGCCGGAAAGGCTGTGCCTCAATTGCGATTTTGCCAGCCTCGATTTTCGAGAAGTCGAGGATATCGTTGATAAGCCTCAGCAGGTTCTCCGCGGAGTCCCGTATGGAGGTGACGTACCCGTGCTGTCGATCGTCCAGTCGCGTCGCGAGCGCAAGCTTGGAAAAGCCCAGCACCGCGTTCATCGGAGTGCGGATCTCGTGACTCATGGTGGCGAGAAAAGCGCTTTTGGCAACCGTCGCTGCCTCGGCGATCTCGCGCTGTTTGTCTGCCTGATCGCGCGCGATGCGTTCGGAAATGTCAACCAGCGATCCCTCGATGGTCTCAGAGCCGTCGGCGTTGCGAGAAAATCGGGCTGTGACCGTCAGCCAGACCGTGCGGCCGGTGCGCGTCACGCCTTCGGTATCGAAGTCGGTGACGACCCCGCGCTCGTCGAGGGTCGAGAAAAACACGCCGAGACGCTCGCGGGACAGAAAAACGCTGGGCAAGAGATCGCGGTAAGACGCCATGAGTTCCGACACGGTGTCGAAATCCAGGATGCGCGCGAGTGTGGGATTGGCGTTGATCAGCCGACCGTTACTGGTAATGCGAAACAGCCCTTCGAGCGCGTTGTCATAGAGTGTTTGGTACTCGTCCCTGGTGGACTGCAGATCTGCATAGAGGCGGGCATTTTCGATCGAGATCGCGCCCTGCGACGCCAGTAGCGTGAGCATGGAGACGCGCGCTGGGGTGAACACTGCGTCCAGGGCGCGGTGTTCCAGGTAGAGCACGCCGCTCAGTCCGGCTCGATGCAGAATCGGCAAGGCCATCACGGACAGAGGACGCTCGCGCGCAACATAGGGATCCTGGGTAAACACATCGCTTTGCGTCGCGTCTTCCAGCACCAGGGGCTGCTGAGTGCGCGCTGCGAACAGAATGATGCTCTCGGGCACCGCGTCATGATCTTCAAGCGGCACGGGCTGCGACAGGATGGTTGCCGAGTCCTCGTTAGCACTCGCGATCGCTTCTACGAACAGACGACCCTCCCGGGCGAGCAGCATGCAAGCGCGCTGGGCACCGGCATGTTCGAGCGCGAGCCCCAGCAAACGTTGCAACAAGGCATCGAGGACGATCTCGCCGGATAGCGCCTGAGCCGCGCGCAGGATGGTCTGGCTTTCAAGCAGCGGCTGATCGAGTGTCACGCGGTCCTGCGTTAAATCAATCACGTCGGTTAGAAGCGGCAGCGTCTGCATTGAGACGCCCGCCCCGCGTAGGCTGGATGGCGGCTCGCGATGACAGCGAGTCGACAGATAATCCGGGTAAGCCTGTTCGAGTGCCGACGTCCGGGTGTGAGCGCCCCAGCGCAGCCACGCTCGGTGTGCGCCAGCGGCGAATCCCCGGGCCACATCTGGCCGTCGTGAGACCTCTGCGTAGCCTGCGGCGAGTTCCAGGGCGAATGCCTCGTCGTGCGCGAAGCCAAGCGACCGTGCTCGTGCGGCTGCCTGTTCAAACAAGGCCAATGCGTCGGAGCTGGCCCCTTCATGCCACGCGATGTCTGCGCGCAGAACGAGCAGCTTGGCCTCGAATGCTGGAATGTTGAGTGCCGCGATGCGCTCGGCGCGACGGCGCACCGCGCTCAGGGTGCGATTCACACGGCGCGAGTTGCTTTTGCCAGGTGTCTGGGATTCTGTCAGGCGTTGCAGCGCGACAAGGGCGTCGCACCAGTCGAATAAGACGCTGAGAAGCGAGCCGCGTAGCGTGGGTAAAGCGGAGCGGACCGCGGCGCGACGGCGCTCGGCGGTTGTTAGGTCGCGGAGCAACAGATCGGTATAAAGACAGAGCACCTGATCGTGAGCGTAGGCGGCCCAGTCACCACCCGCGCAGGGTGCTTGCGACGAAAAATCGACGTTTGTGCGTCCGGTAAGCCGAGCGATGCAGTGTTCAAGTGCCTTTCCTTGACCGAGTCCGCCTGTGGATGGAATGTTGGCCAGCGACGCCATCGCTCGAGCGCCGGTCGTCATATCAGCCAGTCTGAAATCACCGTTCTCTGCTGCCAGCGAGCGTTCCAGAACTGGAAGACCGATACCGCGAAGAAGGCCGAGGGTGCTTCCCAGCTCAATGCAAAGCCTGACGCATTCCACGTCAAAACGCGCCTCGGCTTGCTTGCGAATGTTGCCCAGGGCCTCAAGTAACGGGTCAAGCGTGGGTGCTAACCAGGGCGCAACCATCCCAGTCAGTAGCGCTTGCGCCCGATCAGCAAAGAGAGAGTCTGGAAATGCGTTGATCAGCTGCTCCGCGAGGGCCGCTGCCCCGGCAGCACTGCGATCGTCGCCGTCGCTCTGTGCGTCGATCGCAAGGCGTGCAGCTGCGACCGCGTGACCCGGCGCAAACCCCTTGGACTGCGCGAGCGCAAGCAACTGAAGGGTCAGCCCCGGGCCGCCGGGATGGGCGCTGCGGTAGGCGGCATCCAGCGCGTGAGCGGCAATGTTCACGGCGCTCGCCAGAGGCTCCTCGAGACGTCCATGAGCGTCGGGTAACCGACGTGTCAGGCGGCTGCGTGCGTAGCGATTGCGCCGACCTGCAAACGGCCACCGTGATGGCCGCCGCGGGTTGCTATCCGCGAGTGGAAGATGCGCGAGCGCGGGCAGCGCGTGTTGCCATGCGGCGCCAGGATCGGTCTGTGCAGCTGCGGCCCTGACGGCGAGCTCGCGCAGCGCAAGCTGATCCTGCGGCGCCTCGCTGAGAACGCGCTCGAGCTGCTCGAAGTCAGCGCACCGGAAAGCGGCGCTGGCCGCCAGCTCAAGGAGCTGCGCCTTCTGTGGTGTTCTTGATTGATCCTCTTCAAGTGACAGGGCGAGACCGGCGCGCGCGTATCGGTAGCAGGTCTGCCAGGCGTTCTGCGTGGCGCTTTCCTGTGCGGCGAGAAGATTGGCACGCGCGGCGCGTGCGCGTTGTGGGGGCGGGGCTGTGACCGGATCCAGGGCGGCGTTCAGCTGATCTGCCAGGCGGGTACCGGCATCCCACCCACCAGACGTTGCGAGAGTGTTTTGATGCCCCTCGAGATAATCAGCAAGCTGCCAGTGCAGCTCGCGGCGCCTCTCAGGCGTCAGCAGGGCATAGACCTGATGCCTAACCCGGGCGTGAGTGAAGCGATAGCGCGACGTGGCGGATGCATCCGTAATGTTTGCCTGCAAGAGGCCATCGCGCACAGCGGGGCGCAGCGCGTCGAGCGCCTGCGCGGATGACCATGCAAAGACCGCCTCGAGCAGGGCGACGGGAAGATCGTCACCCCACGCTGCGGTCAGAGCGAGCGCCGACCGCGTCCATTCGGGCATCGCGCCGATGCGCGCACGCAAGTGCGCCCCCGACGTGTTGCTGAAGTAATGCGCCTTGATTCCGTCGAGTTCATAGCGCCAGCCCCCCGCCTGCTCGTCATAGCGAATGAGCTCGATGTGATTCAGTTCCTGGATGAGCGCTGCAAGCTGGCCGGGATTGCCTCCGGATTTTTCGTGCAGCACCAGCGCAAGCTCACGCACGTGCATTTCGCCGAGCGAAAGCATGTCGGCGAGCAGGCGGCGGACGTCGCCGCGACCAATCGGGCCTAGTCCGATGCGGGTGGTCCTGGCGGCGAAGCGCGGCTCCTGCGATAGCAGCGGGTCGGGCAGAGATTGGCACAACACGATCAGGAGGCGGCGACTGGCGATTGCCGTATCGAGCAGCCAGCGCACGGGGGCTTCGGGCAGCGTATCAGCCGATTCGATGATCGCGCAGATCCCGAGCGGTAGGGCGGCCGCAAGCAGCGCGGTGGCCGCGCGCGCATGAACATCCTGGGCTGCGGATGATTCGCGTGTGCCGTGCGGGCTGGGGGCAGTCGCCGTCAGTCGCGACGCGAGTTCAGGCACGTGTTGACTGAGGATGCCGTGGTGCTCGGGCGGCAGGCTCGAAACGCGTGCGAGGAACTGTTCGCAAGGAGCCCCCTGGCGTGCAAGGGCTTGTTGAACGACCCGGCGCAGCAGCGCGAGCAGCAGGATAGGTCCGGTGGAAGCGCGCAGGGGCTCCGCGCTTATTCTCGCGGTCAGAAAGTCAGCATCTCGCGCGTGGCGCAGGAGCGCGTCAGCCAGCGCGTGCTTGCCGCTGCCCGCTGCGCCCGATATCTCGACGATATGCACGTCGCCGGTGCCCACACGTTCAATTCGATCGACGAGCTGCTCGAGCTCCAGATCGCGACCGTACTGCCGCTGCGGGCGAACGAGTTGGCGCGGGGCGTCGGTACGCCCGGGTCGGAAGTGCAGCACGTTGCCGTGCCGTGCAATTTCGCGTAGGTCGTCCGCGACTGCGCGGGCGCTCTGGTAGCGCTCTTCCGGCTGTTTTTCGAGCAGCTTGGCCACAACCGCAGAGAGCGCGGCCGGCAGCCGAGGATTCAGCGCCTTGAGCGTCGGTGGCGTCGCGGCGATGTGCGCATGAATCAGCTCAAGGGGATCACTCTGGGTGAAGGGCGGTCCGCCGGTGAAGAGTTCGTATAGGGTTATCCCGAGCGCGTATAGGTCGGTCCGGTGGTCAACATGCCGATTCACGCGCCCGGTCTGCTCGGGCGACAGGTAGGCGAGGGTCCCGGTGAGCGTTGTATCGGCTTCGCCAAATAGCAACGACATTCGATCTCTGCCTGGGGGAAGCAGGGCACAGCCGAGATCGATGACATAGACCGCGCAGTCGTGTTCATGGTTGCCGACGACCAGATTGCCGGGGTTGATGTCGCGATGGACGATGCCCTCGGCGTGAATCGATGCAACGGCTTCGGCGGCGTGGAGAGCAATGCGCAGGCGCGTTGCAAGGGCCAACGGAGGTCCTTTGAGCAGGTCGCGCAGCGCGATACAGCCGCGGTCTTCGAACAGGATAGCCCCGAGGGTTTCGTCGAATTCGAGCGCGGCGCTTACGCGCGCCCCGGTCAATGACCGGTTCAGCTCGAATTCCCGGCGCAGCCCCGCGAGTCCAGCGCCGTTCAGCGCGTCTGTCGCGACCATCTTGAGGATCACCGGCATGTCGCCGCGGAGACCGCGGCGAACAACGGTGCGTGGGCTGCGATACAGCGTCTCCCCGAGCGTTAGGGCATCGCCGCTCCGCGCTAGGGCGGTGCCGGTCTGCATGGGGTGACGCTCCCGTTCAGTTCACTTCTGGCGTGAACAAATAGCCGGTGCCGTGAATGGTCGCGATCAACTTGGCGTTTGATGCACGTTCTCCGAGCTTTTTGCGCAGCTGACCAACCAGCACATCGATGTAGCGGTCATCGGGAAACCATTCGCGGTTGCGAATCCGCGTCATAAGCTGATCCCGATCCATGGGCTCACCGGCTCGCTCCATGAAAGCGAGGAGCAGCTGGTGTTCCCCGGAGGATAGCGTGGATGGTTCACCCTCGGGCGATACGAGTTCGCGCTTGTTGAGGTCCAGCGTCCAGCCGGCAAAACGGCGGATATGGTTTTTGCGGCGCTGCTGCTGCTGCGCCTGTACGCGCCGCAGAAGATTGCGCGCTCGGCTCAACAGCTCGCGCGGATCAAACGGCTTGGTCACGTAATCATCGGCGCCGCTCTCGAGACCGAGGATCTTGTCGATCTGGTCGAGCTTGCTTGTGACCATGATGATGCCGACGTCCGAGTGAACGCGGATTTCGCGCGCGAGGGACAGCCCGTCGCGACCCGGTAGCTTGAGGTCAAGCAGCACCAGATGAATGCCGCCGTTCTGGATAAGCGGCATGACTTCGTCACCGGAGCCCGTTGCGCTGACCTGGAAGCCTTCTTCCTCAAAGTAACTCACGAGCTGCTCACGCGTGATCGGCTCGTCTTCAACGACTAGGATGTGTTCCTGCTGTGCCATGTTCCCTGTCCTGGTGGAACGAGACGAATCCGCGCAAGGTTGCGCGGTACCCCGGCGCGTCGATGGCGGCGCTCCGGCGAAATTCAGTTAAGAACCGGATCGGATGTGTGTCCACCCAATGGGAAAGGCCGGGGTCAGGTAAAAGGTGATCCAGTTCACAGAATGGGCGCATGATCGGATGCGGAGGTCGTCTGGGCGGGTTTTCGCCGGTGCTTGTTGCGGTGCCGCCGGCAGGTCCTGTGCCGTCGGAGAGGGTTGCGTGGCTCTTCCCGCATTCGCTAACGTGCCGCCCCTTTTCGCGCCGCCCCTTTTCGCGACGTCTCAGGGAGGACTGAATGTATAACCGTCGGAGCTGTCGTGTTCGCTCACACGTCCGGTCGGGTCGTCGAATTGCACTGCCCCTGCTGATAGCGCTGTTCCTGATTGCTGCCGAGCCGACACGCGCGGCGACGCTCGCGAACGAGCGCGTGCTCGAAGAAGTGGTCGTCCGTGCCGACGCTTCGCTGGCGGCGCGGCTCGGCAATCTCGGCAGCAGGAGTACGCTCGATGGCAGTGAGATCGCCGCTGTGGGCGGCACCCATGCCAGCGAAATACTGGCGCGCGTGCCCGGGGTATGGGTGCCGCGGGGGTCGGGTCAGGAGCATCTGACAGCCATACGCTCGCCGGTCTATGCGGGTTTGGGGGCCTGCGGCGAGTTCCTTTACCTCGAGGACGGCGTTCCGCTGCGCCCAGCGGGATTCTGCAATATCAACAACCTGTTTGAGCTCAATTTGGAGCAGGCCGGGGCGATTGAGGTATGGCGCGGTCCGGCGAGCGCGCTGCTTGGGGGCAATGCGCTTCGCGGCGCGATCAACGTACTCACCCCCGCGCCGGAGGGTCCGCGCCTGACCCTCGAGGGGGGCGGCTGGGATTTCTATCGCGCGGCGTTCGAAACGGCGGCAGAGCTGGGCGATCAACGTATCGCCGTTGCCGCCAACGCGGTGGATACCGGGGGTTGGCGTGATCGCACCGGCTATGAACAGCAAAAGCTCTCCGTCGCGCACGAGCTGCAGGTCGGTGCGTTTGACGTGCGCAATACGCTCAATGTGACGCAGCTCAACCAGCAGACGGGGACCTTCGTCTCCGGGTTCGAGGCCTATAAGAACCGCGATCAGAGCCAGACCAATGCAAGCCCAAACTCCTACCGCGATGCATGGTCCGCGCGTCTCGCGAGCCATTGGTCTGCGGCAGGGGTGCGCGTCACCCCCTATCTGCGCCGTTCAAACATGTCTTTTTTGCAACATTTCATTCCCGGTCAACCGTGGGAGAAGAATGGGCAGACGAGCGCGGGCGTGCTCGGCAGCCGCAGCCTGGAGTTCGCGACGTTCAGGCTCGAGCTGGGTGCCCAGGCCGAGTGGATGGAGGCGTTCATTGAGGAATTCCAGGAAGCGCCGCTCACGACCTCGAGCGCGTTCAACAACGCGGTGCGACCGGCGGGCGTGCACTATGACTTTCGTGTCGACGGCCGGCAGTTCGCGGGTTATTACGATCTGGTCTGGTCACTGCGGGATGATGTGAGGTTCATCCACAGTGGGCGGGTCGAGACGCTGCGCTACGACTATGACAACCAGGCACCGGACGGCAACACGCGCGGCGATGGATCCAGCTGCGGGTTTGGCGGGTGTCTCTACAATCGGCCGGGGGACCGTGAAGACGATTTCAGCGACCTCTCGGGACGGGTCGGATTGGAGTGGGACATGTCGTCCGCGGCGACGCTGTACGGCGTGCTCGCGACCGGGTTTCGACCGCCGCAGATCAACGAGCTTTATCGCCTGCAGCGCGGTCAGGATGTCGCTAACCTCGACAGCGAACGTATTCTTGCGCTGGAGTTTGGCTATCGGCGTCCAGGCTTCGAAATCGCGGCGTTTGCGGACGAAGCCCGAAATTTCATCTTCAGAGATGCGGCCGGTCTCAATGTCAGCGACGGGCGCACGCGCTCGCGGGGCGTCGAGGTCAGCGTTGAGCGGTCGTTGACGATGGCCGCCATGCGGCACGAGCTCGAGGCCAATGTCACCTGGGCTGAGCACCGCTACGATTTCAACGGCGGCGCGACCGGGGGCGAGAGTATTCGCAGCGGTGACTTGGTTGACACCGCGCCGCGCTGGCTTGGCAGCGCGCGCTGGCGTTTCGCGCCGACCGATCGCATCGAGAGTGAGCTCGAGTTCCTGTTGCAGGGTGAACATTTCATCAATGCCAACAATTCCGCGCGCTATGACGGGCATGAGCTCTTCAACTGGCGGCTGCGCGCGAAGCTGACGCCGGAGACGGAAGTGTTCCTGCGCGTGGTCAATCTGCTCGATACCGAGTATGCGGAGCGCGCCGATTTCGCGGCTTTCGACCCGCTGCGCTATCGCTACTTCCCGGGCATGCCGCGACACGCTTTCGTGGGTGTCACCCATGCCTGGTGACGACGGCCTCGATCATGCCTGCTGAAGCCGGCAGGCGGACACTGCTCGCGCTGGGCGACCTCGGCTGCGCGCGTGACGGGCGCTGGCTCTTTCGGGACTTGACCCTCGAGCTGGCTGCGGGCGCTGGGCTCGAGTTGGTCGGACCCAATGGCAGCGGCAAGTCGACGCTGTTGCGCACGCTGGCGGGTCTCGATGAACCGCAGGCCGGGACAGTAAGCGCGGCTCCCCACGTGTATCTGGGTCACCGACCCGGGTTGAGTGGGCTGCTATCGGTTGCGATGAATCTGCGCTGGTATGCGGAGTTGCAAGGCGTGGCTGCTGATCTCGATCGAGTGCTCGGTCGCGTGGGTCTCACTGGCTACGATGATGTGCCTTGTCGCGCGCTTTCGGCCGGCCAGCAGCGCCGCGTGGCGCTCGCACGCCTGTGTCTTGGCGGTGCACCGCTCTGGCTGCTCGATGAGCCGCTCACCGCGCTTGATGCGTCTGGCCAAGCTCTGGTGGCAGAGCTCATTGCCGGGCACCTGGCCGCGGGAGGCGCCGCGGTCTGGTCGACACATCAGCCGCTCTCTGTTGCAGGCGTTCGGCAACTAACGCTCGGCGCGGCGGTCGAAGGGGTGCTTTAAGGGTGTCTTCAATCAAAAGCCGTCAAAGGCCGTCAGGAGAAGTGAGCGCGACATGATCCAGATCTCTGCAGATCAACGGAACGCCTGCGCGTGACTGCCTTCGCTGCGAGCACCAGCGCCCGTCCAGCCGTGCGTCGCGTCTTCGCTGCCCAGTTTCGACGCGAGTGCGCCATCGTCGCCGCGTCTCCGGGCGAGGCTCTGCAGCCGCTGGTGTTTCTTTTCCTGGCGCTCTCACTCTTCGCCATCGGTGCGGGTGGTGACCCCGATGTGCTGTCGCAACAGGCGGGCGCCGTGCTTTGGGTGCTCGTCCTGCTGGCAACCCTGCTCGGCCTCGAAAGTCTGTTTCGCCGCGATTTTGACGACGGCGTGCTGGAACAACTCCTGCTCCTCGGTCAGCCGCTCTTTGTGCCGCTGCTCGCGAAGTTGCTCGTGCAGTGGCTGCTGTCGGGGTGCCTGATGGTACTGCTCGCGCCGGTGCTGGCGCTGATGTTGTATCTGCCGGCGGAGCAGATTGGTATCACGATGCTCGTGCTGTTGGCGGGCAGCCCCGCGCTCACGCTCCTGGGGGCGGTGGCAGCTGCACTGACCGTGGGTCTGCGTCGGGGCGGCGTGTTGCTCGCACTGCTCGCGTTGCCGCTGTACGTGCCGACGCTCGTATTCGGTGCGGGAGCAATCAGCTTGGCTGCTGCGGGATCGGATGTCACGGCGCAGGTATACTGGCTGTTCGCCATCAGCATGCTGGCATTGACGGTCGCACCGTTTGGTGTGGCTGCCGCGCTCAGGATCAGTCTGGAGCAATCGTGACCCTCAAGGAACTCTGGCATCGCCTGGGCTCTCCGCGCTGGTTCTTCGGCTGGAGCGCGCCCCTGCGCACGGGCCTCGGTCTGGGGGCGCTTGTGCTCCTCGTCACCGGCTCCGTCTGGGGGCTCGCTTTCGCGCCGGAGGATTACCAGCAGGGCAACAGCTTTCGCATCATCTATGTTCATGTACCCAGTGCCATCGTCGCCCAGAGTGCTTATCTGCTCCTCGGTGCGGCGGGCGTGGTGCTGCTCGTCTGGCGTATGAAATTGGCGGACATGGTGCTGGAGGCTGCAGTCCCGTTTGGTCTCTCCATGACCGCACTGGCCTTGTTTACGGGCGCAGCCTGGGGCAAGCCGACCTGGGGAGCCTGGTGGGTCTGGGATGCGCGAACCACCTCGATGCTGGTGCTGCTTTTTCTCTACTTCGCCCTGTATGCGCTGCGACAGGCGATACCCCGCGCCGAGAGTGCCGGCCGCGCCTGCGCCGTGCTCGCCGTCATCGGCGTCATCAATATCCCGATCATCAAGTATTCGGTGGACTGGTGGCTGACGCTGCATCAGCCGGCCACCTTCCGGCTGACCGAAGCGCCGGCCATGCCCCCGAGCATGTGGCTGCCACTGCTGTGCAACGTGCTCGGTGCCTACTGCCTCTTTGGCGCCACCCTCGTGGGGCGGCTGCGGCTCATCATCCTCGAGCGAGAGCGCGGCACAGCCTGGGTGCGGGACTGGCTGCAGGAGGCGCGCCCGTGATGCCGGAACAGGTCCTCGAGCCCCAGGGTTTTGCCGCGCTGCTGCATTTTTTCGCGATGGGCGGGCATGCGCTATATGTCTGGTTGAGCTATGGCGCTGGGGTTGTGTTGGTGTTTTGGCACGTCTGGTCGATCCGGCGGCGAGAGCGTGACTGGGTGCAGCAGGCACGCGCACAACTCAAGCGGAGCGCGGTGAGCGCAGAAAACTCGGGTGACCGTAACGTGTCGCAGCAGTCAGGAGTTCGATCACGATGAATGTCACCCGTCGAAATCGTCTTATTGCGCTCTCCTTTCTCGTCGTCGGCGCCGCGGTGACCGCGGCGCTCGTGCTGCGCGCGCTGAACGAGAACATCAACCTGTTCTATCCGCCCGATCAGGTGGTCGATGGTACCGCGCCGGTGGATACCCGCATTCGTGCCGGTGGCATGGTGGAGACAGGCAGCGTGGTTCGCAGCGGTAGCGATCTCATGGTTCGCTTCACGCTGACTGATCATGCGGGCAGTGCGTTTGACGTGACCTATTCGGGCATCCTGCCGGACCTGTTCCGTGAAGGGCAGGGCATCCTCGTCGCCGGCAAGCTGGGAGCGGATGGTGTGCTCGCGGCGGACGAAGTGCTTGCGAAACACGATGAAAATTACATGCCGCCGGAACTGGCAAAATTGAAGGGCATTCCAGGCGCTGGACCGCAGGGGCAGGCGGGTCCGAGCCGCTCGGTGATTGATAGCGAGGCGGATGAGCGCAGTGCCGCTGCGCTGAGTGGCGCAGCAGTGCTCGAAGGGGGTGGCCGATGAATCCCGAACTGGGTCAAGTCGCGATAGCGCTCGCGTTTTGTCTGACCCTGCTCTCCGCCTGGTTCGGTCTTGCTGGCGCCGCCCAGCGACGCACGCGCTGGATGGATGCTGTCGACGGACTGGCGCTTGGCGTGTTTTTGCTCACCGGCTTCGCGTTTGTCGTGCTGGTTGCGGCGTTCCTGAGCGATGATTTCACCGTTCGCTACGTGGCAGACAACAGCAACTCGGCGCTTCCCTGGTATTACAAGATCAGTGCCGTATGGGGCGCCCATGAAGGGTCGTTTCTGCTCTGGGTGTGGATCATGGCGGGCTGGACGCTGGCGGTGGCCTTGCGTTCCCGTGATCTGCCCAGCACCTTCCGCGCGCGCGTGCTTGGGGTCATGGGGCTGCTCAACACCGGTTTCATCGCGTTTTTGTTCTTCACCAGCAATCCGTTTCAGCGCCTCGTACCGATGACGCCGGCAGATGGGGCTGACCTCAATCCGCTGCTGCAGGACTTTGGGCTTATCGTCCATCCGCCCATGCTGTACATGGGCTACGTCGGTTTCTCGGTGAGCTTCGCCTTTGCCCTCGCCGCGCTGCTATCGGGTCGCATGGACAGTGCCTGGGCGCGCTGGTCGCGTCCCTGGAGCAATGTCGCCTGGGCCTTCCTGACGCTTGGCATCGCGCTGGGTAGTTGGTGGGCATACTACGAGCTTGGCTGGGGTGGCTGGTGGTTCTGGGATCCGGTGGAGAACGCCTCATTCATGCCCTGGCTCGCCGGCACCGCGCTCATTCACTCGCTCGCCGTGACGGAGAAGCGCGGCACGTTCAAGGCGTGGACACTGTTGCTCGCAATCACCACGTTTTCGCTCAGCTTGCTAGGCGCGTTCATCGTGCGCTCCGGCGTGCTGACCTCGGTTCACGCGTTCGCCGTGGACCCGACACGCGGCATGTTCATCCTCGGCTTCCTTGTCGTGGTAGTCGGCGGCTCCCTCGCCCTGTATGCAAGTCGCGCGTCCATCATCGCGTCGCGGGTCCGCTACAGCCTTTGGAGTCGTGAGGCCTTTCTGCTGGTCAACAACATCCTGTTTGTGGTCGCCATGGCGTTCGTGCTGCTTGGCACCTTGTATCCGTTGGCCTACGAGGCGCTGACGGGTGGGGACAAGATTTCAGTGGGCGTCCCGTACTTCAACGCGGGTTTTGTGCCGCTCATGCTTCTGGTGGCGCTCGCTGTGGGCGTGTTGCCCGCGCTGCAATGGAAGCGCACGCCGCCGGAACGCGTCTGGCGCCACCTGCGGGCGATGGCGCTTGCAAGTCTGGTGCTCGGTGTGGGTGTGCCGCTCGTCGTTTTTGAAGCGCTCCCTTGGCAGGCGCTCGCCGCGCTCGCGCTTGCCGTCTGGGTGCTCATGACTCATGCCTTCGATCTTGTCGCGCGGGCACGTCTCGGGCTTAGCCGCGTGCCGTTGGCTTATTGGGGTATGTGGCTCGGGCACATGGGTTTTGTGGTTACGCTGTTTGGCATTGCGCTCACCGCCGTGCTGTCGGTGGAGAAAGATCTGCGCATGGTTCCCGGCCAGCGCGAAGAGGTAGCCGGGCTTGCGATCACCTTCGACGGGATTACCGGCCGCGAAGGCCCCAATTTCGTGGCTGACCGCGGGCTCTTTCTCGTTGAGGAGCAGGGGCGTCGCTACACGCTGCATCCCGAAAAACGTCGTTATCACGCGCGCGACATGGTCATGACCGAGGCGGCGATTGATGCGGGTTTTCTGCGCGATGTGTATGTATCGCTTGGCGAGCCGGTCGGTGACGGCGCATGGGCCGTTCGCTTGCAGGTGAAGCCGTTTGTGCGCTGGATCTGGTTCGGTGGTCTTCTGATGATGTCGGGTGGATTGATTGCCGTGGCCGACCGTCGCTATCAGCGGCTGCGCGCGGCTGCTGCGGGTGTCTCTTCAGCCGCAGGGGTCCCAGGCGCCGCGGGCGGAGTTCGCGCATGAGTCGTGCGAGTCTCTTCGTTCCGTTGGGACTGTTCCTGCTGATCGTGGTTGTGGGCTACGTAGGCTTCAGCCTCAATGATCCGCACAAGCTGCCGAGCGCGCTAATTGGCAAACCGTTTCCCGAGTTTTCTGCGCCGCGGCTCGGAGCAACGGATGAGCAGGTAGGCCGAGCCGATCTGCTCGGCGAGCCGGTGCTCGTGAACGTGTGGGCGACCTGGTGTCCCACCTGCATGGCGGAGCACGGAGAGCTGCTGCGCATCGGCGCTGAAACCGGCATTCGGATCGTCGGCGTGAATTACAAAGATGACCCTGCGAAGGCGCTCGACTGGCTGATTCGCTTCGGTGATCCCTATGACTTTGTGATCGAGGACCGGGATGGCTCCCTGGGCGTCGAACTCGGCGTGTACGGCGCGCCGGAAACGTTCCTGCTGGACGCAGCCGGTATCGTTGTGCACAAACATGTGGGCGATATCAACTCGAGAGTCTGGCGTGACGCGTTTGCGCCCCTCGTTGCAGCGCTTGCAGCAGGGGATGCCAAGTGATGGTGTTCTGCGCACGTTCCGCGCTGCTGCTCGCTTTGCTCGTCGCAGCGGCCAGCGCAGCCTTAGCCGCGCCGCGCTTTGACGTGTTCGAATTCGAGAATCCAGAACTCGAGCGGCGCTATCAGGGTCTGATCGCCGAGCTGCGTTGCCCGAAATGTCTCAATACCAACCTCGCTGGGTCGGACGCGCCCATTGCCCAGGATTTGCGGCGCACGGTGCATCGTTTGCTGACCGAGGAAGGGCTTTCCGATGCCGAGATCCGCGCTTGGCTGCAGGAGCGCTACGGCGATTTTGTGCTCTACGATCCGCCCTTTCGTCCGGATACCTGGGTGCTTTGGTTGGCACCCTTGGCATTTTTGATCGCGGGTCTCCTGGTGCTGACGCGTCTGTTGCGTCAGCCAGCGGCTGATCCGTTGTCCGATGCCGAATCCGCGCGTCTGCGCGACCTGCTGGAGCGTGACTGATGACGTGGCTTTGGGGGCTCGGTCTCGCGCTCGTTGCGGGCGCCTGCGCGGCATGGGCTTGGATGCGCCCGGCGCGCCCGTCCCCAGGCAGCGCCATGGCGCCGGACGCGGTCGTGCGGAACATCTATCGCGACCGGGTGGCAGAGCTTGATGCCGAGGTTGCTGCCGGTCGACTGGACGCCGATGTACGGGGTCAGGTGGAAGACGAGCTCGGGCTTGCGCTGCTCGATGATTACCGCGAGTTTGAATCGGCGCCGGCTGCGGCTGGTCGCTTGGCGACCGCGCCGGCATGGCGCGGAGCGCTTGCTCTGATTGCACTTGTGATCGGCGCCGCTGGGGGGCTCTACGCGCTTGTGGGCATGCCCACCGCAGCCAGCATCAAGGGTGCATCCGCAGTTCTTAAGCTCGACCCAGCGAATGATCGCGCCGCGCTTTTAGACTGGCGCAAGCGTCTTGACGTCCACCTCGCGTGGCACGAAGACGATGCGCCCAGCTGGTACCTCCTTGGCAATATCGACCTTGCGCTCGGCGACTACGGTCCAGCCACCGAGTCCTTCGCGCGCGCGGCCACGATCACTGGGCCCGACCCCGTGATCGACGTCTACTGGTTGCAGGCGCGTTATCTTGCTCAGGGCGGAACGTTTGACAAGCCGACGCGAGAGATCGGCGACCGCATTCTGGCGCGCAACCCGAGCCATCCGTTGGTGCTCGAGCTCTACGCGATCGATGCCTATCGTGCTGGCAACTTCCGTGAGGCGGTCAGTTTTCTCAACCGCGCGCTAAGCAACAATCTCGCAGCGGATCGGGCGCAGTCGCTATTGGCCGGACTCGAGACCGCCCGAGGAAAGATGGAGCCGGTTCTGCCCCGCGTCGATGTCGCGGTGAGTGCGAAAGGCGCGCCGCCCGACGGATCTACGCTCTTCGTCATTGCGCGACCGCCGGGTGGCGGCATGCCGTTTGCCGTGGTGCGGCGCCCCGCAAGCCAGCTGCCTCTGGATATCGTCCTCGACGACACCGTCAGCATGAACCCCGCGGTCCCCCTGTCCGCCGCACCGGCATTCGAGGTGGTGGTTCGGGTCAGTCTGTCCGGGACCCCGGCACCCCATCCGGGAGACTGGGAGTGGCGGTCGGAGACTTTTGTACCGCAGACGCTCACGGAGCCTGCGCAACTGTCCGTTCAGCTCACGCCGCCGGTAGACGCTGACTTGCGTTAGAATCGTCGCCTTTCACGATCGGGGCCTTTCGCCCGCAGCGCATGCGCCTCAAGCAGATCAAACTGGCTGGCTTCAAGTCTTTTGTCGATCCGACGACGGTTACCTTCCCGGGGGACCGCTGTGCGGTCGTCGGTCCCAATGGCTGTGGTAAGTCCAACATCATCGACGCCGTACGCTGGGTCATGGGCGAAAGCTCGGCCCGTCAGCTGCGGGGCGAGAACATAACGGATGTGATCTTCAGCGGCTCGAACACGCGTAAGCCGACGACACAAGCAAGTATAGAGCTTATATTCGACAATGCGGATGCGCGTATCGGCGGCGAGTTCGCGGCCTATGGCGAGATTGCGGTGCGGCGCACGGTGACTCGCGACGCCCAGAGCAACTATTTCCTGAACGGCAACCGGTGCCGTCGCCGTGACGTGATGGATCTGTTTCTTGGCACCGGGTTTGGGCCGCGCAGCTACTCCATCATCGAACAAGGCATGATCAGTCAGCTCGTGGAAGCCCGGCCCGAGGAACTGCGGGTTTACCTCGAAGAGGCAGCCGGCATCTCGAAATACAAAGAGCGCCGCCGGGAGACCGAGAACCGTATCCGTCACACCCGCGAAAATCTGGAGCGCTTGACCGACCTGCGCGATGAGCTTGGTCGACAGCTCGATCGGCTGCGCCGTCAGGCGGACGCCGCCGAGCGCTACCGCACGCTGAAGAGCGAGGAACGCCGCACCATTGCCGAGCTCAACACCCTGCGTTATCTCGACCTGTCGGCGCGGCTTGAGACCCGACAGCGCGAGATCGGCGAGCTCGAAGTGGCGCTCGAACGCGCCGCGGCGGAACAGCAGCACATCGAAACAACGGTTGAGCGCGATCGCCAGCGGCACGGGGAAACTGCGGATCGCTTCAACCGGGTACAGGGGCGTTTCTACCAGGTGGGTGCCGATATCTCCCGCGTGGAAGAGGCGATCCAGTTTGGTCAGAAACGCGTGCGTCAGCTGGAACTCGACCTTGGCACCCTTGAGGAACGAACGACCGAGAACGCGCGTCAGCTGGCCGCTGACGAAGCTGAGATCGTGGCGCTTGAGACCGAGATCACGAGGCTCGCGCCCGAGGTGGAGGCGCTTGCAGGGGCGGATCAGTCGAGCGCGGAGCGACTTGTGGAACTCGAATCGGGCTATCGCGATTGGCAGCGCCGCTGGGATCAGATCAGCGCCGAGAGTGCGCGCCACGAGCGTGAGGCTGAGGTTCAGGCGCAACGTGTGGTGCATCTCGGTCAACAGATTGACCGGTTACGGACCCGTCAGGCGCAGCTGGAGCACGACCTGGATG
>JBMTYG010000002.1:0-64772 GCA_049454295.1 Pseudomonadales bacterium | reverse complement strand
TGTCAACCGCTGCCTCCACCGACCCCGCAGCTGCCGCGCGTGGCGCGTGAGCCCAAGCCGGGCCTGGTCTTCAAGCATCCTGCGGTGTTTCGAAAACACCGCGGGGTCGCTCTCCCGCCAGAATGATTCGGTGCATCTCACGTCGATGACCGTGATAGTCATTCAGCGGGTAATGCTGCAAACAGCGGTTATCCCAGATCGCGAGCGTTCCGGGCGCCCAGCGCAAGCGTGAGCAGCGCTCCGCTCGTACGGCAAAGTTTTGCAGAAAATCGATCAGCGGAACGCTTTCCTCGCGTGTCCACCCGATGAAATGTTCCGAGTGAATTCGGCTGAGATAAAGCGCGGGGCGTCCGGTGATTGGGTGGACGCGCACGACCGGATGGACCGCCGCTGCTGCCTTTGCCGACCGGGTCCCCCGTGGTGCACCGGCCACTGCCGCATGGGCGCCACCGCTGTCATGCACCATGCCGGACACGTTTCGAGCAGCCAGCGTGTCAAGCCATTCCCTGAGCTTGGGCGATAGTGCCGCGTAAGCGTCATACATGTCCGCGAACAGGGTATCTCCCCCTGTCGGCGGCGTTTCGACAGCGAGCAGCAGCGTGAAGGCGGGCGGTCGTTCCAGGTAGCTTGTGTCGGTATGCCAGTCGCCACCGAAATTTGCGCGATCCTCGGGTTCCTTGATGATTGGCACGACGTAGCGCGCATCCGGCAAAGGATTGGCGTAGGGGTATTTTTCCGGTGTACCGAGACGCGCGGCAAATTCGGTCAGTGCCAAGGGGTCAAGGCGCTGATCGCGAAACACCAGCAGCTGTGCTTGAGCAATCGCGGCGTGAACCATCTCTGGCGCGATCTGCCGAACGTCAATGCCCGCAAGCTCGAGACCAACCGGGCCGTCGAGCCGAGACCAGGGCAACGCGCGCCAGTCGGTGCGGGTTGTAAGTGTGTGCCCGGAATCTGTAGTCATCCGCGCGCCTCTGCCGCAATGGTGATGCGATGCATGCGCCTGTGGTGTGCAAGGAAATCGTTGACGGGCTTGTGTTGCGTTGAGCGGTTGTCCCAGATGGCGACCGTGTAGGGTTGCCAGCCGAGGCGAACCGTGAACTCGTCCTGCACGATGTGGCGATACAGCATCTCAAGAATTGCATCGCTCTCGTGGCGACTCATCCCCTCGATGTGCGATGTGAACAGGCGATTCACGTACAGCGCGCGGCGGCCCGTGTGCGGATGAATTCGGACGACTGGGTGTCGCACCGGGGGGTTCGCCGCGATGGCTGCTGCGAGACGCTCGGCGCCGCCGGGTTCGGCGAGGCTCTCGCGAAAACCCTGGCGAAAATCGTGCACCGCGATGAGCTCGTCAACCAGCCGCTGCACGGGTATCGACAGTGCCGCGTAGGCCGCGGTGGTGCTGGCCCAGAGCGTATCTCCGCCATAGGGCGGGATGATCTGACCGTGCAACAGGGTGATACACGGCGGTGCTGGTCGGAAGGTCATATCGGTATGCCAGAGCTCGATTTTCGACGGACGCTCCGGCGTGCTCTCGAGAATCTGCACGTCCGGCGCCTCCGCGACGACGTCATAGGCGGGGTGTCCCTCGATAGCGCCAAAGCGTCGGGCGAGGGTCTGGTATTCGAGCGGCGTGATGCGCTGGTCGCGCACGAAGATCACCTCATGGGTGTAAAGAATCTGGCGCAGCTCGGCGAAGAGCGCAGGGTCTCGAGCTGCTTGAGCGAGATCCAATTCGTCGATGAAGGCGCCGATGGCACCCGCCGCCTTTCGCACCTGCATCTCGCTCCCCGTCCCGTGGCATGCTTCGCGCATTGAAGCGAGGATGTTACCCCAGTGTCAGAGCTGACGCCGACCGTCGCTGCCGAGGGCGCAATACAGTTTGCCTATGGCTTGAGCCCGTCGCATGAGACCGGTGAGTTTCTGGATGCGGACACGTTTGCCGACCTCCGTGCGTGGCGTCGCGTGCTGCGACGACAGGGTCTTGTGGGTCGAGACCCAAGACGCTACGGCGGGCTCGGGTATGGCAACCTGAGCGTGCGCGACCCGGCTGATTCGCGACGTTTCGTCATCACGGCGAGCCAGACTGGGGGCGCGCGCGACCTGCGGCACCAAGATCTGGTGCGGATTGTCTCGCTCAGCCTGGCGCGCTTCTGGGTGGAAGCCGAGGGGCGCAAACCGCCGTCGTCGGAGACGCTCTCGCATGCCATGGTGTATGCCGCAGACGACAGCGTGCGCTGGGTATTTCATGTTCATGCGCGGGAGATCTGGCAGCAGGCGGATATGCTCGGATTGCCGGGCACTGCGGCTCACGTGCCCTATGGCAGTCGTGCGATGGCAGATGCCGTGGCGGCTCTGCTGCAGAACGAACCGCGCCGACCGATCGTATTCACCACCCGCGGGCACGAGGACGGGGTGTTCGCCTGCGGGGAAGACGCTGAGGCGACGGGTGTTGCGCTCCTGTCCGTCCTCGCTCGCGCTTTGCGGCGCTGACCTGGGCGCGGCTGGTCATGCAGCACTTCGAAACAGTGGCGGTGGATGCCCTGACCGCTGTGCCCGCCACCCTGCGCTGGCAGGAGGGCCGCTTCAGCGTGCTTGACCAGCGGCAGCTACCCCACGCAGTGACGTATCGACCGATCGATACCCTCGAGGACGGCATTGACGCCATACGGACGCTGTCGGTCCGGGGGGCTCCCGCCATTGGCGTAGCGGCGGCTTATACGCTGGCAGTCGCGGCATCTGCCCGATCGCATACGGATCGCGCAGCCTGGCTCGCTTATGTTGAATCTGCGGCCGCCGCGCTCGCGGCTGCGCGCCCCACCGCGGTGAATTTGGGCTGGGCCCTGCGGCGCATGACCGCGCATGCGCACGCGTTCCCGACGCCTGCCGATCTGCTGGCCGAAGCGAGAGAGATCGAAGCCGAAGACCGCCGGCTATGCCTCGGCATAGGTCAGAACGGACTACCGTTGATTCAGCCGGGTATGACCGTCTTGACCCATTGCAACGCCGGCGCGCTCGCCGTCTCGGCGCTGGGGACGGCGACGGCGCCGTTGTATCTGGCCCATGCAATGGGTACGCGCTTCCAGGTCGTCGTGGATGAAACGAGACCTCTTTTGCAGGGGGCTCGTCTCACCGCGTGGGAGCTTTCCCGCGCCGGTATCGACGTGACCTTGATCTGCGACAACATGGCCGCCGCGCGCATGGCCGCGGGCGGCGTTGATCTCGTCATTGTCGGAACGGACCGAGTGACCCGCAACGGCGATGTCGTGAACAAGATTGGCACGCTGAATCTCGCCGTGCTCTGTCAGTATTACCGCGTCCCTTTTTATGTCGCCTGCCCGTCCTCGACTTGGGATCCCAGCACCGCTACCGGCGACGATGTGGAAATCGAAATCCGCGACCCAAGCGAGATTCGTGGCAACACGGCTGCGGAAGTTCCCGTCTGGAACCCGGCCTTCGACGTGACCCCGGCAGCGCTTGTCACCGGCATCATCACTGAGCGCGGCATTGCCCGCGCTCCGCTCGGCGACTCCCTGCAGTCACTGCTCGGGTCCCGGGAGGGGACTGTCGAGGAGGCATCCCAGGTCAGTCGGGGTGCGCAGAACACGCAGCCAACCGAACGCGGACTATGATCCGAGCATGAATATCTGGACTTATCGCCGCCCCTTTGTGCTCCACGGTCAGTCGTTTCGGATTGAGGCGGGCGTTGGGCTCTCGACCGTAACCACGCGGCTGCTACACGAGGATCGGGTGTTGGCCACGGATACCCTGCAGATCATGGACGCGTTCGATCAACAGCGTCTGCAGGTGCTGCATGGGAATTGCAACGGCGAGGAATTTGCCGTCGAGGTGGGCTACGTCAATCTCTGGAGTATGGGTATTCGGGTGCTTGAGAGAGGCGAACTCGTCCACGAGAGTCACACGGGTCTGCGTCCGCGTCCAATCGCGGCGTTCATGCCCGGGGCGTCCGCTGGCGCTCTGCCGCCCGTCCCCGATGCCGCGGATCGCATACGCCATCGGTCAGGGGAGTCGCGCTGGGAGCGTCCGGATTCTGAGCAGCGTGCCGACCGGGCAGCTCAGCAGTGGGATAGGAACAAGTACTCCTTTTTCACCGATATCGGTCTGGGGGTTCTGTTCCTTCTGGCTGCTAAGCTGACCGACTCGCTTTCGACCGCGGCTCTCATCGCCGCGGGCGCTGGTCTCGCGGTGGTGGTCGCGCAGCGTTTCGTGAAGGTCGATCTGCTGGGCGGCCTCGCCCTGTTTGGCGTCGGTATGTTGCTGCTGTCAGCCGGTTTTTCCATCGCCTTCGATGACGATTTTATGGTCAAGATGAAGAGCACTATTCTGGGGCTTTTCGTAGCGGCGCTGATGGGTGTTGACGGCCTGTTAAACCGCGGCGGCTACTTCGGGCGACGCCTCGGTCGCTACCTGCCGATGCCCACGGATCCGCGGCGTCTTGCGATGGGTATGGCGGCGCTCGGGCTGGTCACGGCGCTGCTCAATTACGCGGTGGCGATTTATTTTTCGACCGATGTCTGGCTGTGGTACACGAGTTTCGGGGATTTCATCATCACGCTCGTGCTCATGTTTCAGGTGTTGCGCTATGCGCGGCCAACGCTCGGAGCGCTGGACGCGTGAGTCGCTATCGTCCGCCCGCGCCACGCGCCGCGCCGTACATCACCGCGGCTGGTTTCGCGCGTCTGGAGTCCGAGCTGCGCGTGCTCTGGCGTGAAACGCGTCCTGAGGTCACTCGACGGGTGGCGGAGGCGGCAGCCATGGGAGATCGTTCGGAAAACGCCGAGTACATCTACGGCAAAAAGCAGCTGCGCGAAATCGACGCGCGGGTGCGCTATCTGTCGAAGCGTCTCGAGATCCTGACCGTGGTCGATCGAGCACCGACTGACCGTTCGCGCGTTTTTTTCGGTGCCTGGGTCGACGTCATCGACGATTCGGGTCACGTCGAGCGCTATCGCCTGGTTGGGCCGGATGAGATAGGGACCGCGCCGGGGTATATCAGCATCGATGCCCCCGTCGCACGGGCTTTGTTAGGCAAACGTGTTGGTGACGTGGTGACCGTCGAGGTGGGCGGGGTCGTACGCGAGCTCGAACTCTGCGGGATCGGCTATCAGTCTGCGACGGATTCTGGCGGCACGACCGTATAAGCAACGGGATGTCCCCGATCAGAGGATGCGTTCATGGGTAATCGAGTTGTTCAGAGACCGATTTTGCGCGCGCTGGTGCAAACCGGATGGGTGCTCTCTCTCCTGGCAGGTCCGGCCTTTGCGACATCTGCGGACTTGGGTGCAGGTGAATCCGACGATCACCGCACCCGCTTCCCGCTTGACCTGAAGGAAATGGAGTCGCGCGCAGCCGAGCGCTTTGCTCGTGCCGACACGAACGGCGACGGCAGCGTGAGTCAGGCTGAATTCGAGGCGGCGGCGCCGCCCGGTCGGCATCGTGATGCTGTTGGCGACGAGGGCCAAGAGTTTGAGCCCGGTGCTGGACGGCGCGGAGGTCAGTTCCCAGCGGGGCCGATCGCCACACAGGAAGCAGCGGTGTTTGCGGCGCTCGATAACAATGGCAATGGGCAGATCGAGCGTGATGAGTTCAGCCTGCGCAAGGTGCATGACGCAGTGCGCATCGAACGCCAGAAAGCCGTTTTCACGCGTCTCGACAAGAATGGCGACGGCATGCTGTCCCAAGAGGAGATGTTGGCGCCCGGGGCCCGTTTGCGTGCGCTGGATACCGATCAGGACGGCACGGTGACACGGGCGGAAGCGCGCGCCTATCGACGCGCCAATCGCTCCTGAATGGATCGACGCGCGTGTGGTCGAGATCGATGACGAGACGCTCATGGCTCGCATTGCCGCTGGCAGCGAGCACGCTTTCGAGCAGTTCCTTGCGCGGCACGTCGATGCGATCCATGGCTACACGCTGCGTCTTACCGGCTCTCGAGATGATGCTGACGAACTCACCCAGGAGACGTTTCTGCGCGTCTGGCAGCGCGCCGGGTCCTATCAGCCGGGGCGCGCGCGGGTGACCACCTGGCTGCATACGATCGCCCACCACCTGTGCGTGGACCACTGGCGCAAGCCGGCGCTTGAGGCTGACAACGACACGGATCTTCTCCCTGATGCTGCGCCTGGTCCGGCGGGTGAGTTGGAGCGGGCGCGGCTTGTCGCTCGGCTTGATCGGGCACTTGCGGGACTGCCGCTCGACCAGAAAGCGGCGCTACTGCTGGTCGAGGTGCGCGGGTTTTCTCTGCGCGATGTTGCAGCGGTGCTCGGCAGTACGGTCGAAGCCGCGGAGTCGCGCCTCGCACGCGCCCGGCGCGCGCTGCGGACCATTCTGGAGGCGCCATGAGTAAGCCAAGGGATCAATCGGGAGAGCAGGGGTCGCAGACTGATCGCGTGTTGCACGACTGGTTACAAACCGCTCGCGCCCACCGTGCGCCGCCGGAGCTTGCAGCAGCGATCCGGCGGCGTGTAACGGAACGCGCCGCCACGGGCGACCCGCTCGATCGCATCCTTGCATGGGCGCATGAACGGATCTGGCGTTCGGCGGCGGTAGCCGCAGTTCCCCTAGCGCTCGGATTGGTGGCCGGGTGGTTCATTCCCCACGATGACGACACAGCTGTGTTTGCGCAAATGCTCGACCAATGGAGCTTTGCCGACGCTGCGGGAGAGCAGGACCATGACACGCTCTGGTAAAGGGCTTCTGATAGCGCTTGCGATCTCCCTTTCGATCAACTTGGTGCTGGTCGGATTTTTGGCGGGTCGCTGGCTGCAGTCCATTGGGCCACCGCCAGGACATGACCCCACGCTGATGGTCTGGCCGGCAATCCAGGGGCTTGCGCCGGCGGAGCGCGACGCGTTGCGCCCGATGTTGCGTGAATCACTGCACGCGAGCCGGAAGCAGATCCGAGCAATTCGCCGCGCGCAGCGATCTGTGCAGGAATCGCTACGTTCCGAAACCTTTGCCGCCAGCGATCTCGCGCGGTCGCTCGATGAGCTGCGCCGGGCCCTCAACGATAGCCAGTCTGCCCGTCATGCAACGCTCGTCGAGGTGGCGACCCAACTCTCGCCGGACGAACGGCGACGGCTTGCAGCGGGCATGGCCGCCCAGCGGCGACTGCCGCCTGGTCAGCCGCCAGCGGCCGGTCCTGTACCTGCGCCATGACGACTGCCGTCGCTACGGCCCTGGACCGTCTCGTGGCTCGGTTGGTTGCGGCAGCGCCGCTGTCGGCAGAGCCGTTCGATCCCGAGTGGCGCTCGCCCTGCGAACAGGGCGCACCGTGGCGAGACGATCAAGGTGTGCAGCGCGTGAACTGGGCGCCCTGCCTGCGTTCGTCGGCGCCGCTCGATGCATTGGCAGGGCTCAGCCGCGCGCTTGAACTCCGCCTGCACCCGGATATCGAGGCCTACTACGCGCGCTGGTGGTCCGCGGGGCTCGACGCGCGGGCTTCATTCGGCCTGGTCCGGCTCATCCTGCTCTGGAATGAAGACGACGCCGAGCGTTTGGTTGAGAACCTGCTCGGACATGCATTATCGCAACGGCGACGGCGACTTCCATTCACCGCGTTCGTGGCGACCGTTGAGCCTGACGATGGCACCTTCATTTCGGTGGATAACGAGTCTGGATCTGTGTTGCTTGAGCGGGCGGGTGAGCGCCCTCTGCGTACGCTGGCGGCATCGCTCGCCGACTTTCTTGGTGAACTTGAGCCCCCAAGCGGGTCAAGCCCCTGGTTGCCGTGAATTCGTGGTGACGACACGCGGCGCGTAAGGGTGCATCCCTCAGGGGAATGCCCGATACTTGGCGATGAGCGGGAACGCCCGTTGTCTTTGCCGTTACGGCCCTTGGGGCGACCACACCGGCAACGCTTTCAGGACAAAAACGATGCTAGCAAGACTTACGCTGTGCGCAATTGCACTCCTTGGACTGGGGGCCCTCACGGGCTGTTCGCGCTCGGCTCCGCCCGCAGCGCCGACCCCGGAGGTCTATGTCGCACCTGTCGTCACCAAGGATGTACCGATCTACCTTGAGCTGGTGGGGCAGGCAAAAGGGTATCAAGACGTGCAGATTCGCGCGCGTGTGGAAGGCTTCCTCGAAAGCGCATCGTTCACCGAGGGGGCGTTTGTGACACTTGGCACGCCGCTCTACCGCATCGATCCTCGTCCGCTGGAAACCGTGCTTGCGCAGGCCCGTGCCAACCTGGCGACGCAACAGGCGAAACTCGATCAGGCGAGCGTCGCCGCAAACCGGCTGAAGCCGCTCGCGGCGCAGGAGGCGGTCAGCCTGCAGGAACTGGACAACGCGCTTTCGAACGAAAGTGCCGCTCGCGCCCAGCGTGACGCGGCTCAGGCGGCGGTCGACAAGGCTCTGTTGGACCTGTCCTACACGAGGATTTCCTCGCCCCTGGACGGCGTGGTAGGTACCACACTGGTGAAGCCTGGCAATCTGGTGGGGCGCGGCGAGAGCACGCTGCTCACGACGGTGTCTCAGGTCGACCCGATCCTCTTTCGCGCCGGTCTGAGCGAGGCCGAGTACCTGCACCTTGGGCGCCGATTTGCGGCGGAAGGCCAGCGACCGAATGAAGAGACGGCGATTGACCTCCTGCTCGCAGACGGGACGGTGCACCCGCATGCCGGGCGAATCGACGGGATCGAGCGTGCCGTCGATGCGGCGACAGGCACCCTGGCGGTTCAGTTCGCGTTTCCCAATCCAGATCGATTGGTGCGTCCTGGGCAGTTTGGCCGCGTCCGGGTTCAGGCGGAGGTTCGCAGCGGCGCTCTGCTGGTGCCACAGCGGGCGGTACAGGAACTGCAGTCGCTGCACACGGTCGTGGTGGTGGGCTCTGACAACACGGTCGACATTCGGACCGTGCAGGTCGGTCCTCGGTTTGAGAATCTCTGGGTGATCGAGTCGGGGATCGAACCCGGTGAGCGCGTGGTCACGGAAGGGTTGCAGCGCCTTCGGGACGGAATGACGGTGTCCGTCCAGACAGCGCCAAGGGACGAGTCGGACACCCTGTCCGCCGGCGCGGGCTGAGGCTGTCATGGGCTCCTTCTTCGTCGATCGCCCCATTGTCGCGATGGTCATTTCTATCGTGACCGTCCTTCTTGGCATCGTGGCCATGTCTGGTCTGCCAATTTCCCAGTATCCCGAGATCGTGCCGCCGATGGTGCAGGTCAGCACCAACTTCACCGGTGCGAGCGCCACTGACGTCGAGGCCGCGGTCGCTGCGCCCCTCGAGCAGAAGATGAATGGCGTCGAGGATATGATTTACATGAAGTCGACCAATTCGAACGACGGCACCTTCACGCTGAAGGTGAGTTTCGAGGTGGGGACTGATCTTGATATGGCCAACGTGCTTGCTCAGAACCGCGTGTCGGAGGCGATGCCGTCGCTGCCGCAGCAGGTCAAGAACGTGGGCGTGTCGGTCAAGAAGTCACTGTCGTTCCCGCTCCTGGTCATCTCGCTAAAGTCACCTAACGGCAGCTACGACACGGGATTTCTGTCTAATTACGCGAGTCTCAACATCACCGATAGCCTGGCGCGCATACCAGGGGTCGGTCAGGTCACTTTGTTTGGCGGCAGCGATTACGCCATGCGCGTCTGGCTGAGACCGGACCGCATCGCAAATCTTGGTCTTACCGTTCCTGATGT
The DNA here is from genome assembly GCA_049454295.1 of Pseudomonadales bacterium. Lineage (GTDB taxonomy): Bacteria > Pseudomonadota > Gammaproteobacteria > Pseudomonadales > Azotimanducaceae > UBA7803. Next base: position 55,103 of record JBMTYG010000002.1, on the reverse strand, counting down.
GATCAACGCCATCTCGCAGCAAAACACGCTGAGCCCGGCGGGGCAGATTGGTGGTGCTCCGGCGGTACCGGGCACGGAGTACACCTATACGGTGAAGACCCGTGGACGCATGCTGGATGAGGCCGAATTCGGCAATGTGATCGTGCGTTCCAGCAGCGATGGTTCGCAGGTGCTGCTGCGCGATGTCGCGCGGATCGAACTGGGCTCGCAACTCTACAACGCCATTGGGCGATATGACGGAAAGCCGGGCGCCATCATGGCGATCTATCAGATCCCCGGCACGAACGCGTTGGACATAGCAGGGCAAGTGCGTGCGACGATGGAGTCACTGGCGCCCGCTTTTCCGAACGACCTCGATTACACGGTATCGCTCGACACCACCCTGCCGGTCAGCGAGGGCATTAACGAGATCGTCCACACGCTGTTCGAAGCGATCGTGCTCGTGATCATCGTCGTGTTTCTGTTCCTCCAGAACTGGCGCGCCACGCTCATTCCGCTCTTGACCGTGCCGGTATCGCTGATCGGCGCGTTCATCTTTTTCCCGCTGCTGGGTTTCTCTATCAACGTGCTGTCGTTGCTCGGGCTCGTGCTGGCGATTGGCATCGTGGTCGACGATGCGATCGTGGTCGTTGAAGCGGTGATGCACCATATCGAGCGCGGGCTCACCCCGCGCGAGGCGACACTCAAGGCCTTGCAGGAAGTCTCCGGCCCAGTGGTTGCCATTGCCCTCATCCTCGCGGCGGTGTTCATCCCCGTGGCTTTTATCCCGGGCATAACCGGACGGTTCTATCAGCAGTTCGCCATTACCATCGCGATTTCGGTGCTGCTGTCTGCGTTCAACGCGCTCACCCTGTCGCCCGCGCTTGCCGCAAAGTTGCTGCGCCCGCACGACGGAAAGCCAAGCCGGCTGACCCCGTTCTACAACCGGTTTAACGCGATCTTCGGTCGGGGCACCGATGCCTATGTCGGCTTTACCGGTATTCTGGTGCGCAAGCTCGGGCGCAGCGTGCTGCTGATCGGCGGCATCATTGTCTTGATCGGGCTGCTGGTATCCCGCGTACCCACGGGCTTTGTGCCGGACGAAGACCAGGGCTTCCTGCTGGTCAACCTCATGCTCCCGGACGCAGCCTCCCTAGAGCGCACCGACGCGGTCATGCGCGAGGTGGAGAAAGTGCTCGCAGAAGACGAGCGGATCGAGGGATTCAATACCGTCACCGGATTCAGCCTGCTGGTGGGCGCTTACTCCTCGAACATGGGTTTCGTTTTCGTGCAGCTGAAAGATTGGGAGGAGCGCGAAGGGTTGCCCAACCACGCGCTGCTCATTGCACGGGCGCTCAATCAGCGCCTCGCGACCGAGATACCCGAAGCCGTGGTCCTGGCATTCCCACCGCCGCCCATTCCCGGACTCGGCGTGGGGTCGGGCTTTACCATGCAGCTGCAGGATCGCGGCGGCCGTTCGCCCGAATTTTTGGCCGAGCAGGCGGCGCGATTTATTGCGGCTGCGCATGAGCGGCCGGAGATCGGGCGCATCCAGACGGCGTACCGAGCGAGCGTGCCACAGATTTACGCTGACATTGATCGAAGCAAGGTGCTGAAGAGCGGGGTTCCGCTGTCCGATGTGAACTCGACCCTCGGCACGCTCCTGGGCAGTACCTACGTCAACGACTTCAACCGCTTTGGTCGGGTCTACCGCGTGTACGTGCAAGCGGAACCGGAGTTCCGGCAGGATCCGAGTCAGATCGGGCTCTTTTTCGTGCGCAGTCAGACCGGGCAGATGGTGCCAATGGATGCCCTCGTGTCGACGGAATCGGTCAGCGGGCCAGAGTTCACCAACCGCTTCAACCTGTATCGCTCGGCGGAGATCAGCGGCGCGCCCGCGCCCGGCTTTAGCAGCGCGGATGCCATGCGTGCGCTCGAGGAGGTGGCGGCAGAGGTGCTGCCTGAGGGCGTCACACAGGCATGGTCGGACGTTTCGTATCAGGAACGCATCGCGCCCAACCCCGCCCCGGTCTTTGCCGTCGCTATTTTGCTCGTCTTTCTGGTGCTCGCAGCCCAGTACGAAAGCTGGAGCCTGCCTTTCAGCGTGCTGCTGGGTACGCCCTTCGCAATATTTGGCGCGTTCTTCGGGCTCTGGATTGCCGGTCTCGTGATCCCTCCGATCTACGTCAACAACATCTTTGCCCAGATCGGCATCGTGATGCTGATCGGGCTGGCGGCAAAGAACGCCATCTTGATTGTCGAGTTCGCGCGCATGTTAAAGCAGCAGGGGCGTGACACGGTGTCGGCGGTGCTCGAGGCGGCGCGACTGCGGTTTCGACCGATCCTGATGACGGCTTTTGCTTTTATTCTCGGTGTGGTGCCGCTGTTAACTGCCAGCGGTGCGGGAGCCTTCTCTAGGCGTGTGCTGGGCATGACCGTTTTCTCAGGCATGCTCTTTGCCACTGTGCTCGGCGTGTGCCTGATCCCGGTGCTCTTTGTTCTCGTAGAGCGCTTCTTGGGAGGGCGCGCGTCCGGGGTGACCGCACAGCCCGTGTCATCGAAAGCGCAGATGGCGGGGGGCGACGCGGAAGGTGGAGACCAGCCATGAACAGGGCTCTGGTTAGCGGGCTGTTCTGCCTTGCTGTCGCGGGGTGTGCCGTTGGGCCGGATTACCAGCGCCCGGATATCCCGGTTCCAACCGAGTTCCGGGGCACGGCGGCTGAGGCGGTGTCCGTCGCAGACGCCGGCTGGTGGACGCTGATCGAGGATCCAGTGCTCGAGGCGCTGATCCGTGAGGCGATCGCAAACAACCTCGACCTGGCTGTCGCGACCGAGCGTATTGCCGAAGCGCGCGCCCGCTATCGTATTGTGCGCGCCGACCTCATTCCTCAGATCGGCGCGAGCGGCGGGCAGACCTCCCAGCGCAACTCGGTTCTCACCGACCCTGCGCGACCGGGGTTCGATCGCGCGAGCAACAACTATGACGCAAGCGTCGCGGTTTCCTGGGAGATTGACCTCTTTGGCGGCAACCGCCGCCGCTCTGAGTCGGCTTTTGCGAGTTACCTCGCGACCGAGCACGGGCAGCGCGCGACGCTGGTTACGCTGGTTGGAGACGTGGCTTCAGCGTACGTCACGCTGCGCGCGCTCGACCTGCAGCTCGAGATCGCCCGCGAAACGGTGCAGGCCAACCAGGAAATGGTGGACTACTACCGTAAGCGGCTGGCAGGCGGGCTGTCCAACCGGCTCGAGGTGGATACGGCTATTGCCAACAAGGCGCGTACCGCGATCCTGGTGCCGCAGTTCGAACAGCAGATTGCAAACACGGAAAACGCGCTCAGCTTCCTTCTCGGGCGAATACCGGGAGATATCGATCGCGGTGCCGCTATTGAAACCTTCAGCAGTCAGCCTGCGGTCCCGCCCGGTTTGCCAGCGGCGCTGCTCGAGCGGCGCCCAGATGTGCTGGCCGCAGAACAGCAGCTGGTCGCTGCCAACGCCGACGTAGGCGCCGCCCGCGCCCTGTTTTTTCCCTCGCTCTCGGTGAGCGGCGTCCTCGGCGCTGCGAGCGGCGACGCGGGCGATCTCTTCGACGAAGGAACGGAAACGAGCCAGCTGCGCACTAGCGTACTCGCGCCGATATTTCAGGGCGGGCGGCTGCGTGCGAACCAAGCGGTAGCCGAGTCACGTCTTGAACAAGCGGTGCTCCGTTACCGAGCGACGGCGCTCAATGCCTACCGTGAAGTCGCTGATGCGGTGGTGGCGGTAGAAAAGGTCGGCGTTGTGCGCATGGAACTTCAGACCGGTGTAGATGCGCTTGAAGATGCGTCGAGTCTGGCGCGTGCGCGGTACCAGGAAGGACTTTCGAGCTATCTCGAAATCCTGAATACGGATCAGCAGCTGCTGGACCAACGGCTGCGGCTCGCCGCCACTCGCGGTGATGAACTGCGGTCGCTGGTGACTTTGTATCGCGCCCTGGGCGGTGGCTGGCAGACCCCGGCTTCGCCGTGACGGCTTATCCAACGGAATTGACGCTTGATCCGATCCACGCCCTCGAGGGCGTGATGGACCTGCCTGGCTCGAAAAGCATTACCAATCGCGCGCTGTTGCTCGCCGCGCTGGCAAGCGGCACCTCGGTGCTGCGTAATGTGCTTGCGAGCGATGACACTCGTTACATGATCGATGCCCTGCGCGCCCTGGGTGTATCGGTGCGTGAGCATGGCACCGAAGTCGAGGTGACCGGCTGCGCGGGCCCGCTCGTGACGCGCCCGGGTCGCTGGACACTGTTCCTGGGGCTGGCCGGGACCGCCTATCGTCCGCTAACGGCAGCCTTGACCCTGGGGTCCGGTGAGTTTGTTCTCGACGGCTCGGCGCGCATGCACGAGCGCCCCATTGCGGATTTGGTCGATGGTCTGGCGCAACTAGGTGCGCGCATTCGCTATCTCGGTACCCCCGGTTTCCCGCCGGTGGAAGTGCTGGGCACGGGGCTCGACGGCGGATCTGTAGACATGCGCGGGGATGTCTCCAGCCAGTTTCTGACATCGCTGCTGCTCTCCGCACCGCTCGCGCGGGGGCCGGTCACGGTAGCGATCGAGGGCGAGCAGGTCTCTACGCCCTATCTCGATATCACGGTGCACATGATGCGCGCTTTCGGCGCGACGCTGGATCATGAGGGGCATCGGCGCTACCACGTGCTGCCCTCGGGCTACGTCTCACCGGGCGTTTATCACGTTGAGGGCGATGCGTCTTCTGCGAGCTATTTCCTGGCTGCAGGAGCGATACGGGGCCGTGGTGTGGTGGTCCGCGGGGTCGGACGCCAGAGCGTTCAGGGGGACGTTGCCTTCGCCACGGCGCTTGAGCAGATGGGAGCGCGCGTGGCGTGGGGTGAAGATCAGATCACGGTCGCGCCGCCGGTCAGCGGTGTGCTCAAGGCGCTCGATGTCGACCTCAATCACATCCCGGATGCGGCGATGACGCTAGCGGTGCTCGCGCTCTTTGCCCGCGGCACTACCTGCATTCGCAACGTCGGCAACTGGCGTGTCAAGGAAACGGATCGTCTGCACGCGATGGCAACGGAACTCCGTCGGGTAGGCGCAATCGTCGAGGAAGGGTCCGACTTCATCTGCGTCACGCCGCCGGAGGCGCTCAAGCACGCGGTGATCGAAACCTATGGCGACCACCGCATGGCGATGTGTTTTTCCCTGGTCGCGTTGTCAGGGACGAAGGTGACACTTCGAGACCCCGGCTGTGTCGCCAAGACCTTTCCTGATTATTTCGAGCGTTTTGGCGCCCTCAGCGTCCCTGCCTGAGACTGTCCCGCTATGACTGCGCCGGGCCAAAGAGTCCGCTGTGGCTACGCTCGAAGTCGAGCAGCCACCGCTTCATCGGCAGGCCGCCCCCGAAGCCGGTCAGACTGCCGTTGCTGCCGATGACGCGATGGCAGGGGAACACGAGCGGCAGCGGATTGGTGGCGTTTGCGCCGCCGACCGCTCGAACAGCCTTCGGCTGACCGATTTGCGCGGCGATGCTGGCGTAGCTGCGGGTCTCCCCGAACGGTATGGTGCGCAGAGCCTCGAGTACCCGCGCCTGAAATTCGGATACCGTCGGCGTGACGGGAAAATCGAGCTGGGTGGCACGTCCCGCGAAGTAGTCGTCCAGCTGCCGCAGCGCCATCGTGAATGGCTGTTCCGAGCGCTGCCAGTCGGACGCTGCGCCGCGCGCCGTGTGCAGGTTAGGGAAGGGTCCCGTAGGAAATTCGATCCGGCGCACGCCCGCGAAGTCGCCTACCAGAAGCAGGCGGCCAACGGGGCTGACAAAGTGTGTGTAGTACACCGAGATCTCCCGTCGCGGCCGCGCTCGCACCGGCGGTGAGCGGCTCGGTTATCGATATCGGACAATCGTGTGAACCCGACTAACGGGCGTGGGTCTCACCATGGACCTTCGGGCGCGGTCGTTCAAGTCTCAAAGCGCCCTGTTCCCAAGCGAGGAGTGCATGTCGGAAATCAACCCGCTTCCAGGTCCCGCCACCGTTATTCGACCCGCACGCTGGCGGCGCATTGGGCGGCTCTTTTTGCCCGCGGTGGTCGTCAGCGCGCTCTATTTCTTGTTCGTGGGCTACCCGCCGCTTCGGATTCTCTCCCTTGTGCGCCCGGACTGGCAGCCTGACACGCCGACGCTGCTCGTAGTGCTGGTGTTGCCGATCCTTCTGCGGCTCGCGGCGGAACGGCTGCCGGGAGCGCCGGGTCGAATGCTCGCTGCCGTCGTCATGACCTGGTTTGGGATCGCTTTCGTCGCCTTTCTGCCGGTCCTTGGCTTCGAACTCGTCAATGCACTCTCAACCCTCTCTGCCGTGCCGCTGCCGCTGCCATTCGCCGGCTTTATCGTGCTCGCCATCGCGGTGCTGCTTGCGCTGGTCGGGCTGTTAAACGCGCAGCGGCTCGTCGTCCGTGATCTCGATGTGGCGGTGCCGTCGGCGCTGTCTTCGCAGGTGAAGGGTTTGAGACTGGTGCAGGTCAGCGATGTTCATGTTGGCTCCCGTAGCGGGCGTTTTCTTGAGCGGATCGTCCATCGAGTCAACACGCTGCAGGCGGACGTTGTGCTCATCACCGGCGATCTCGTGGATTTTGCCAAAGTCGCCCAAGAGGAACTGGCGAGCCTTGCAGCGCTGCGCGCGCCGGTGTTTTTTGCCATCGGTAATCATGAGCGTTATGTGGACCTCGAGGACATTTGTGCGCGGCTAACCAATCTTGGTGTGCGCGTGCTGCGTAACGCCGACTCCACGCTCGGCGCGTTGCAGATCGTGGGTATCGATGATGCGGACCCGCGCACGCAGGTTGGACGGATACTTCCCTTCCTGACCCCGGATCCAGAGCGCTATCGCGTGCTCATGTACCACCGACCCGATGGGGCGCAGGATGCCTCGGATTGGGGTGTCCACCTGATGCTGTGCGGTCACACGCATAATGGTCAGATCGTGCCCTTCCACTGGCTCGTGCGACGCGTGTTTCCACGCATCTGCGGCATCTATCGCGTCGACTCGCTGACCCTGCACGTGTCACCGGGAACAGGCACCTGGGGTCCGGTGCTGCGCCTTGGCTCGCGGTGCGAGATCACTCGCATTACCCTTGTGTGATGTCGCGCGTCACCGCCGCGATGGTCTTTCCCTGGGTGGGGGGCGGTCATCGCGAAGCGGGCACCGCCTACCGCCACTTGCAGGAGCAGAGACGCCATGTCGATACCGCTGTCCGACGCCATCATCATCGAGCAGATTGAAATCGGCCCGATGCAGAACTTCACCTATGTCATCGGGTCTCGGGAAACCCGTGACGTCGTCATTGTCGATCCAGCCTGGGATATTGACGGCATCGTTAATTACCTCGGCGAGCGCGATTACCGGCTGACTGGAGCGCTGATTACCCATTATCACCCTGATCACTGCGGTGGCAGTTTTGGTGGTCACGTCGTTGAGGGCGTAGCTGCGCTTATCGGACGGTTGCCATGCCCCGTGTATGTGAACGAGCACGAGGCGGATGGCGTTCGCAAGGTCACCGGGTTGTCGGAATCGGACCTGGTTCGGGTCAGCTCTGGTCATCGGGTCGAGGTCGGTGAGGTTTGCGTCGAGTGTTTGCATACCCCAGGGCATACACCCGGGTCGCAGTGTTTTCGCGTGCACAACACGCTGGTGTCGGGGGATACCCTGTTCATCAATGGCTGCGGACGTGTGGATCTGCCGGGCTCGAATTCCGAGCAGATGTACGAAAGTCTGCGCAAATTGCGCGACCTGCCGGAGGACACGCTGCTCCTGCCCGGACACAACTACGGGCATGTGCCGAATGCCACCCTGGCGGAAACGAAGCGGCACAACGCCTACCTGCGCATCAACGATCTCGCCACCTGGCGCATGTTTATGGGGGACTGAACATGGAAAGCGGCAACTTTAGCGGGTTCTCGGTCAGCATTGACGACGCAGGGGTCGCCTGGATTCGTTTCAACACGCCGGAACGACTCAATGGCATGGCGGTCGGGATGAAGCGTGACCTCATCGAGGCGCTGGCGCAGGCGCAGATGGACAATGCCGTGCGGGTCATAGTGTTCACGGGCAGTGGGCGCGCGTTCTCGGCGGGCGATGACTTAGCCGCCTATAAGGATGCGGAATTGGGGGGGAATGCGCTCGTTCCCGCGATTCCGCCGGGGCACGATAATGCGCTCGGCACATACAACGGGCTCAGAGTGATATCGCAGCAGCTCAACACTGCGGTACGCAGTCTCGACAAACTCACCATTGCTGCCATCAACGGCGTCGCGATTCAGACCGGGTTTTCGCTTGCGCTTGCCTGCGATTTCCGGGTTGCGGCCGCAGGGGTACGCATGGGTAGCGCCACGCTGCGTTTCGGGCTGATGCCCGACGAGGGCGGACAGTATCTGCTCGTTCAGCACCTGGGGCTTGCTCGGGCGCTAGACTTTCTTATGCGCAAGCGCATCGTGACCGCTGAGGAGGCGCTGACGCTTGGGCTCGTGCACGAGGTTGTGGCGCCGGATGAGCTTGAAACGGCTGCGCAGTCGCTCGCTCGCGAATTGGCGTCTGGGCCCCAAGTCGCCATGCGCATGCTGAAACGATCGGTCTATAGTGCGGCGGACCAGACGTGGGCGGCAGCGCTTGAGGACATCGCAGCCCGCACCGCCATCACCGACCACCACCCCGACACTCGGGAGGGGGTGGCGGCTTTTCGGGAGAAGCGCCAGCCGCGTTTTAACGCCTGGCTCGAGCGCTGATCATCGCGGCAGCAGGTGGGCGACCGCGTCGCGCTCTTCCGAGAGTTCGGTTTCGGTCGCCGACATCTTCTCGCGGCTGAAGCTGCTGATGTCGCGCCCCTGAACGATGCTCCAGTCGCCGCCCTGGCAGGTAACCGGGAAGGAGTAAATGAGCCCCTGCTGGATGCCGTAGCTGCCGTCGGAATAGACGCCCATGCTCACGACCCCTTGGCTGCCGAGTGCCCAGTCGCGCATGTGGTCGATGGCAGCATTGGCTGCAGAGGCCGCGCTAGAGGCGCCCCGCGCCTTGATGATGGCGGCGCCGCGCTGTTGTACCTCGGGAATGAAGGTGTCGCGGTACCAGGCTTCGTCCACGAGCCCTGTGGCTGATTTGCCGAGCACAGTGGCAGCAGAGATGTCGGGATATTGGGTCGCCGAATGGTTTCCCCAGATGCAGAGCCCTGCCACATCATTGACGGTGGCGCCGACCTTCTGTGCCAGCTGAGCCACGCCGCGATTGTGGTCGAGACGCGTCATGGCGGTGAACTGGCGCGGATCAAGATCTGGTGCATTGCGCTGGGCAATGAGCGCGTTGGTATTGGCGGGGTTGCCGACGACAAGCACTTTCACCTGACGCGAAGCATGGTCGTTCAGCGCCTTGCCCTGCACCGAGAAGATGGCGGCGTTAGCCTCGATCAGATCCTTGCGCTCCATGCCCGGGCCGCGTGGGCGCGAGCCCACCAGGAGAGCATAGTCGGTATCTTTGAAGGCAACATTTGCATCGTCGGTTTGGACAATGCCACGCAGCAGCGGGAAGGCGCAGTCGTCGAGTTCCATAGCCACCCCATTCAGGGCGCTCAGTGCCGGGGTGATTTCGAGCAGTTGCAGGATCACCGGCTGATCCTTGCCGAGCATGTCGCCCGAGGCGATGCGGAAAAGCAGCGCGTAACCAATTTGGCCGGCAGCGCCGGTGACCGTCACTCGTACCGGATTTTTCATGAGGCGATCTCCGTTATTCCTCGGGTGCGACGGGCGCGGATTGTAGGGAATCTTCCGGGACGGCGCACGTCCAACGCCGGTCTTAGGGGTTCATCTTTGCCGCAACGCGTGGTCACTAACCTCAGATCTTCAGGTTCCTTGATCCGCGGGAAGGACTTCAGCGTGTTCGGTACTCGCGAAACCAAAGTCCCTGTGAGCGCATGACGAGCACATCGCGTATCCAGGGAATCACAGGATCCGGCAGCGCCGGTGGATCGAACCAGTCTCCCCGATCGAAGAGCGCCGGTTCCGCGCAATAGGGGTCGCCTGTCCAGTCGCCAGCCTCGTAGTGCGCCTCGAATACGAAGTTCACCCCCTGCTGGAAGCCGGACAGGTAAGGCAGTGTACACAGAGGGTGCGCGACTATGATCTCGGTGCCGGTTTCCTCTTTGCATTCGCGCACGGCTGCATCCTGCACGGACTCCCCCGCGTGCTGATGGCCGCCTGGGAGCGCATAGAATCCATCCAGGAACCCCGTCTTCCCGCGGCGTAGCAAGAACAGGTGGGCATCGCGCCAGAGCATGACATGCACGACAACGGGAAAGCGGTCTCTATCCACAGTGCTTCCTCAACATTAACGGGCTGCTTATCGGGCGCGACCGGGGCACCTCGGGCTCCTCGGGCACCTTGGCACACCAACCATACCCTGCGAGACTCGCCGGCGCTGCAGGCAACCGGCAAGGGGACGGAATGACCTGGCGATTTATCGTCAGCGCGGGATTGGTCGCGCTTGTGCTGGGTGTTGGTTCCGCGACGCTGGTTGTCGGTCGGCTCATGGCCTTTGGCGAGAGCAACGATTCGGGCTGGCAGAGCAGTGAGCTGGCAGGTCAGTCCGCCGCCGATATCTATACGCGCGCAGCCATTGCTCGGATTGGGCTCTTGGCGCTGACTCGGGAAGAGACCCTCTACTTTTCCCGGTATCGCGATGCTGACGGCGCCGCACTGAACGAACGCTGCGTTTATCAGCTTGAGGGAACGGATCTGCCCGCGCGCTGGTGGTCCATTACGCTGTACGCGTCCGACAATTATCTCGCTCAGAACGGCGATGGCGCCGCCTCTATGGATCAAACGCGGGTCGTGCGCGAGCATGACGGGCGTTTTCGGATTCGCATCGGTCGGTCGGCAGAAGGGGAACCCAACTGGATTTCATCGCGAAACGCCGGCAACTTCTCGCTCACCTTGAGGCTCTATAACCCTGAGCCCGCCTTGCTGAACGACACCCGCGCGTTACAACCGCCGGTGCTTCGCACGTTGTTCTGCTCGGGAGCCGAGACATGAGCGGCCTCGTGCGTTGGCTGCTCGTGACCTTGGCTATCACGGCCATCGTCCATCTCACGGCGGTGTGGGCGGCACCCTACGTGCTCATGCGTGTAGCCACCGACCGGCTGCAATCGGGCAATGTCGTGCAGGTCAACACCCTGCATCGGCCGAGCAGAGTCACCGAAGCGTCCCGGGCGATCGTGCGCCCGTCCCCGGACCTGGCCTACTCGGTGTGCACTTTCGATCTTTCCCAAGGACCATTGCACCTTCGAGCCGCCGCCTGGGATGACTACATGTCCCTGTCGGTTTTCGCTGCAAATTCCGACGTCATCTTCGTGCGCAATGATCGTCAGTCCGCGGCGGCGATCGAGATTACGCTCGCGCTCGAGGGGCAAAAGACGCCTCGGGGTCGCGAAGTGGTGATATCGCCCTCGAACACCGGCATCGCGCTGGTGCGCCGACTTGCGCCGGACGAGGCTCGGTTTTCCGCGGCCACCGCGGCGGCGGCTGGGGACGTGTGCGCGCCGACAAGGTGACACGCTGCGGCGTCCGTCGCTCGCACCCGGTTCGTCAGGGGTCTTGATTCACCCCGGGCTTTCTGAGATTGTTCGTGGTTCGCGCGCGCGCCGCGACTATTGTCCGCTGAAAATCATTTTAATTTCAGCGGGTTGGATGCCGGGTCGGTGCCCGGTAGCTCTCCCAAGCTGCCCTAAGGCGTAACCGTTGCAAGCGAACGGTCGCGATGGGCTGCCTGAGCACTTGATCGAGTACAGCAGATGAAATTACAGCGTCACATCGGCCTGCCTCCACGCCAGGGGCTTTACGACCCCGCCAATGAGAAAGATAGCTGCGGCGTGGGCTTTGTGTGCCACATCAAGGGCACGCCGAGTCGCAAGATCATCGAAGACGCCCACGCGATGAACTGCTGTATGGAGCATCGCGGCGGCGTCGGGTATGAGCAGAACACGGGTGATGGCGCCGGTATTCTCCTCGGCATGCCGGATCGGTTCCTGCGGCGCGTGGCGGCGGAGGATCTAGGCGTCACCCTGCCTGCGCAGGGTCAGTACGGCGTCGGCAACGTGTTTTTGCCCCACGACCCGGCGGCTCGAGCGCGCTGCAAGGCTCTGATCGAAGCAGCCATCGAGCATGCGGGTCAGGTATTGCTTGGTTGGCGCGTATTGCCCACGCATCCAGATGGCGCAGGCATCGGCAATGCCGCGCGGGCTGCCATGCCTCACTTCGAACAGCTCTTGATTGCGGCTAATGGCGTTAGCGGTGAAGAGTTCGAGCGCAAGCTGTATCTGGTTCGGAAGTGGACAAGCAATGCTCTGCGCGGGGACAGCACGCTCGCGGAAAACAAACTGTTTTATATCTGCAGCCTGTCGCACCGGGTGATCATTTATAAAGGCATGCTCACGCCGGATCAGGTGTTCAGTTTTTACCCCGACCTGCTGGCTGAAGATTTTGAATCCTGGGTGGCGATGGTCCACTCCCGGTTCAGCACCAATACCTTCCCGTCATGGGATCGAGCGCAGCCCAATCGGTTTATGAGCCATAACGGTGAGATCAATACCGTGCTCGGCAACCGAAATTGGATGAACGCGCGCGAAGGCTTGGTCGAAAGCCCCCTCTATGGCGAAGATCTGGCAAAACTCTTCCCCGTGACCGAGGCTGACTGCTCCGATTCTGGCTCGTTCGATAACGTGCTCGAATTCCTAGTGATGAATGGTCGGCAGTTGCCTGAAGCCGTGCTGATGATGATTCCCGAAGCGTGGCAGCAGCATTCGAGCATGGATGCGACGAAGCGCGCCTTCTATGAGTACCACTCCTGCTTGATGGAGCCGTGGGACGGTCCGGCCTCGATTGTGTTCAGCGATGGTGCCTGCATAGGCGCGGTTCTGGACCGGAACGGACTGCGCCCGAGCCGCTATTACGTCACCGATGACGACATCTGCATCATGGCGTCGGAAGTGGGAACCGTCAGCGTCGATCCAGCGCGCGTGGTTCGCAAAGGACGATTGCAGCCCGGTCGCATGTTCCTGATCGATTTCCAGCAGGGTCGTATGATCCCTGACGAGGAGCTGAAGCAGCACTGGGCGTCTGCGCAGCCTTACGCCGACTGGCTTGCGGCGCAGCGCATCGAACTCGACCGTCTGCCGGCGGTCGCCAGTGACCACGGCTTCGACCCGGCGACACTGATGCCGCGTATGCAGGCCTTCGGCTACACCGTGGAGACGCTGCAGATCATGCTGCAGCCCCTGGTGCGCGAACTGCGCGACCCGCTTGGCTCGATGGGCAACGATGCTGCGTTAGCAGTCATGTCGCAGAAGCCGCGCATGCTCTATGACTATTTCAAGCAGCGCTTTGCGCAGGTGACGAATCCGCCGATCGACTCGATCCGCGAAGAGGTCATCATGGCGCTCGAATGTTATATCGGGCCGGAACGTAACGTGCTTTCGGCAACGCCCGAGCACGCGCACAGGCTGCGCGTCCCTCACCCGATATTGTCGAACGAGGAGCTCGCCGCGCTGCGCGAGTTGGACCACCGTGGGTGGCGCTCGCGCATCATCGATATCACTTTTCCGGCTGATTCGGGCCGCGCTGGGTTGGTGGAAGCGCTCGATCGCATGTGCGCTGAGGCCTCGGCTGCGATTGCTGAGGGCTACAGTCTGATCGTGCTCTCCGACCGGCGCACGGGTCCCGACGCCGTGCCGGTGTCCTCGCTGCTCGCGGTGGGCACCGTCCATCACCATCTGGTGCAGGCGCACGCGCGAACTCGCATTGGTATCGTGCTGGAAACGGGTGAAGCGCGTGAGGTGCATCACCACTGTCTGCTCATCGGCTATGGCGCAGACGCGATCAACCCGTACCTTGCATTTGAGGCGCTATGGGATGCGCGCGCCAACGGCGCTTTCGCCGACGTGAGCCATCTGGGCAGCGATGAGGACATCGTTTACGCCTACCGCAAGGCGACCGCCAAGGGCATCCTCAAGGTCATGGGCAAAATGGGTATCTCGACGCTGCAGTCCTACAAGGGTGCGCAGATCTTCGAGGCCATTGGTCTTGCGCAGGATGTGATTAGTCGCGCGTTTGTCGGCACCGCCAGTCGCGTCGAGGGCGTCGGGCTTGAGGTGCTGGCTGAAGAGATGCAGCGTCGTCACGCGCTGGGTTACCCGCGTCGTAATGCCAACATCCCGTTGCTGCAAAACCCGGGCGATTTCCATTGGCGCGCGGGTGGCGACACCCACATGTGGGATCCGACTTCCATTGCCGAATTGCAGAACGCGGTACGCGGCAATAACGAAGACGCCTACTGGCGGTTTTCTGCACATACCAATCGTGAGACCACGCGTCATGCGACCCTGCGCGGCTTGCTGACTTTCCGCGCCGGTGCGAATGGCGGTCCGGTCCCGATCGAAGAGGTCGAGCCTGAACAGCAGATTGTGCGGCGGTTCGCGACCGGTGCCATGAGTTTTGGTTCCATTAGCGCCGAGGCGCACGAGACGCTCGCGGTCGCCATGAACCGCATTGGTGGCAAGTCCAACACCGGCGAGGGCGGCGAAGACCCGCGGCGTTTCATTCCTCTGCCCAACGGCGATTCGCGACGTAGCGCGATCAAGCAGGTGGCGAGCGGTCGCTTTGGTGTCACGATCAACTATCTGACCAACGCGGACGAACTGCAGATCAAGATCGTGCAGGGTGCGAAGCCGGGGGAGGGTGGTGAGCTTCCCGGACACAAGGTCGACGACATCATTGCGTCTATTCGGCACTCTACCCCGGGGGTCGGTCTTATTAGCCCGCCGCCGCACCATGACATTTACTCCATTGAGGACATTGCTCAGCTCATCCACGATCTGAAGAATGCCAATCCGCAGGCGCGCATCAGTGTCAAGCTGGGCGCTGAGATCGGCGTCGGTACTGTCGCGGCAGGGGTGGTGAAGGCACGCGCGGATCACCTGGTGATTGCGGGTGATACGGGCGGCACGGGTGCCTCGCCACTGACGTCCATCAAGCATGCCGGTGTGCCCTGGGAGCTAGGCATTGCCGAGACGCATCAGACGCTGGTGCTGAATAACCTGCGATCGCGCGTGGTATTGCAGACAGACGGTCAGCTGAAGACCGGACGCGACGTCGCCATCGCGGCGCTGCTGGGGGCGGAGGAGTTCGGTTTTGCGACGGGGCCCCTAGTCGCCCTCGGCTGCATCATGATGCGCAAGTGCCACTTGAATACCTGTCCGGTTGGCGTCGCGACCCAGGATCCAGTCCTGCGCAAGCGCTTCGCTGGTCAACCAGAACACGTAATCAATTACTTCTTCATGATCGCCAAAGAGCTGCGCATGATCATGGCCGAGCTCGGTTTCCGCACCCTGAACGAGATGGTGGGTCGGGTCGACGCGCTCGAAGTGCAGGCTGCGGTAGATCACTGGAAAGCGCGCGGCATCGACCTCTCGTCGCTGCTCGCCAAGGTGCCGGAACCGCCGGAGTTCCTCGGTCGCTATGCCGTGCACAAGCAGGACCATGGCCTCGAGAAGGCGCTCGACAACACGTTGATTGCCCTGGCCGAACCTGCGCTCAAGCGTGGCGAGAAGGTTCAGGACGAGCTGGTCATCCGCAATATCAATCGGGTCGTGGGTGGCATGCTGTCGAACCGCATCATCCGCGAGGTCGGTCCCGAGATGTTGCCACCGGATACGATCCACTTCCGCTTCAAGGGGAGTGCCGGTCAAAGTTTTGGGGCGTGGCTCGCCCGTGGGGTGACGCTCGAAGTTGAGGGCGACGCCAATGACTATGTGGGCAAAGGCCTCTCCGGCGGACGTGTGATCATCTATCCGCCGCGCACCAGCCCGTTCAAGGCAGAGGAGAATATCCTCGTCGGCAACGTTGTCATGTACGGTGCGACCAGCGGCGAGGTGTTCCTGCGCGGTCAGGCGGCGGAGCGCTTCTGTGTGCGGAACAGCGGCGCCACGGCGGTCGTTGAAGGCGTCGGCGATCATGGCTGCGAGTACATGACCGGCGGGCGCGTGGTGGTGCTTGGCCCCACGGGTCGCAATTTCGCCGCTGGCATGAGCGGCGGTGTCGCTTACGTGTGGGATCCGGCGAACGAGTTTCCGGCGCGCTGCAACCTCGAGATGGTGGCCCTTGAGACCCTCGACGAAGCATCGGAAATGGATGAGCTGCGCGAGCTCATCGAACGGCATGTGCGCTATACGGAGTCTGCCGTGGGGCGCCGTGTGCTGGACGACTGGCAGAGCGCCGTGCGGCATTTTGTGAAGGTGATGCCAACCGACTATAAGCGCGTGCTGCTGGCACGGCGCCAAGCGGTAAGCGCGTAGAGGTGAGGTCCGCAAGGCGGACGCGAGACAACGACGGATACAAGACCCATGGGTAAACCGACTGGCTTTCTGGAATTTGCTCGCAACGCGGCGCCCTATCGGGACGCTACTGCGCGTCTGCTGGATTTTCAGGAAATCTATACCGACCACGACAACGCCCGGCTCACGAGCCAGGGCGCGCGTTGCATGGACTGCGGGGTACCGTTCTGTCAGTCCGGCGACGGCTGCCCGATCTACAACCTGATTCCCGAGTGGAACGACCTGGTTTATCGCGGTCAGTGGCGCGAGGCGCTCGATCGGCTGCACAAGACCAACAATTTTCCAGAGTTTACCGGGCGGGTGTGCCCGGCGCCCTGTGAAGGCGCGTGCGTCCTTGGCATTACCGATCCGGCGGTGACCATCAAGAACATCGAGATGGCGATCATCGATCGCGGTTTCGCCGAGGGATGGGTGGTCGCGCGTCCGCCATCGAGCCGCACGGGTAAGCGCGTGGCCATCATTGGATCTGGCCCTTCCGGTCTCGCCGCAGCGGCACAGCTCAACTCGGTTGGGCATCGGGTGCGCGTGTTCGAGCGAGCGGACCGCGTCGGCGGGCTGCTCATGTACGGCATTCCGAACATGAAGCTCGATAAGAACGATGTGGTGATGCGTCGTGTTCGCCTGATGGAAGCAGAGGGGATTGAGTTCCAGACGGGAACCCCCGTGGGTGACGGCTCGGCTGGGTCATTGGATGCTCGCGAGCTGCTCGCGGATTACGACGCTGTCCTGCTCGCCACTGGCGCGACGGTGCCACGCGATCTGCCGATCCCGGGTCGATCCTTGGCCGGTGTTCACTTTGCCATGGAGTTTCTCGGCGCCAATACTCGCAGTCTGCTTGATTCGGAACTGAAGGACGGGCGCTACATTTCAGCCCGGGATAAGCACGTGGTGGTGATTGGGGGCGGGGATACCGGAACCGATTGCATCGGCACTTCGCTGCGTCATGGCTGCCGCAGCCTGGTCAATTTCGAGTTGTTTCCGAAACCGCCCGCTGAGCGTGCGCTCAACAATCCATGGCCGACGTGGCCCCGCATCCACCGCACCGACTACGGGCATCAAGAGGCGACCGCGCGCTTCGGCGATGATCCCCGCACCTATGCGATCTCCTCCACTGAGTTTGTTGACGATGGTCACGGCCGCGTGCGTGCGGTGCGTACTGTGGAAGTAGCGATGAAGAACGGGAAGTTTGAGCCGATTCCGGGCAGCGAACGGGAATGGCCGGCAGATCTCGTCCTGCTCGCCATGGGTTTTCTCGGCCCCGAGCGCCAGATTGCCGACCGTCTCGGTGTCGATCTCGACGATCGCTCGAACTACCGCGCTGATTACGGGCGTTATGTCACGGGTGCGAACAAGGTATTCGCGGCCGGAGACTGCCGCCGCGGACAGAGTCTGGTCGTGCGCGCGATCAACGAAGGCCGCGAGTCTGCGCGCGAGATCGACCGGTTCCTCATGGGGGACACGCGTCTCCCCTGACCGGCTCTCATCCTCGGGACCAGCATGGGCGCAGCCCCGATGTTCGTCAGGGCGCCTACATCTCGATGGGCGCCACCTATTGCGGAGTTGAGCGCACGCTCTCCTGAACTTGACCAAAGGTCCGGATCCAAGGCTGCACCCCGCCGACCGAAGGCGGAAGCCGGGCAGCTGCCGTATCAGCCTCCGCCTTGGAGGCAAAGGATCCGTAGACGACCACGTGAAACAGTTGACCATTGCGTTGTAAGCGGTAGATCGCAAACCGCCCCTTGTCGCTTTGCAGGTTGATGAATTCGCGCACGCGGGTCACTGACGTGAGCGAGACCAGTTGCAGCGTATAGCGCCCTGCGGGTTGTCCCAGTATCCAGTTGGCATCCTGCGCACCGGCGATGGGTGCGGACAGCGCAGTGGCGGCGGGTCGCGGGACGGTTGTTGCCGGTGCGACCGGTTTCGGTTCGGCGGTTCGTGGCGCTGGGTTCACAGCGGTCGCGCCGTTAGCGATGGATGCCGTGTTCGGGCCTTGATCCGCCCGCCCCGTCGCAATCGGGGTTGTGGTCTGTGTCTCGGATGGTTTCGGGGCTGCGGCGCGTGTGCCCTGGTCCGCTGCCGAACCCTGGCGGGAAATAATGGGCTGTGGTGCAGATGGCAGCGCGGGCACTTTTTCCGTGCTGCTCGCTTCGGTCGAGAGGCTGTTCGGTTCGGCGCCAAATGCATCCGATCCGTCTGCGTTGTTTGCGCCAGCCGCGCTACGGGTGCCGGTCGCATCATCGGGCGCACTGATGGGCGGCATTGGCAGTTCGACGATCCGCTCCCCGCTCCCGGCGCCCAAGGTCGACTCCTCGCTGTAGCGGTCGACGATCCAGGCGCCGACCATCGCCGTCAGCACCACGGCAAGCACCACGAGATGGCGCATCGGAAATGCGGGCACCTGGGTCTCGCTAGTGGCGGGCTCGGTTGCATTCGTTGTTGGCGCGCCGCGTCTCGAGGTTATCGCAACCGTCAGTTTTTCGAGCCAGTCATCGAGACGTGACCCAGAGCCGCGATCGCCCTGGCGAGCCCGACCTTCTGTTCGCGCTCGATCGCCTCGCTGACGGGACCCTCCGAGCCGCTCGCCCATGAGGGACGGCTTCCGCGGAGGAGCCGTGTTCGCGGGCGGCACCTCTGTCGACGGATCGTGACTGAGTGGCAGGATGGTCAGGTCGGCTCCGTGTATGTGCGCGAGTCGTTCGAGCAAAGGTGCAAGGCTGTCCGGGCCAGCGAGCGCCAGGCTCAGCGCGGAACCTGGAATCAAGCTGCAGAGTGCTTCGAGGTCACCAAGCGGTAGTGCGTGCGCGTCATCCAGCACGATGACGCAGCGGCGCTCCAGGTCTGCAGCGTCCCTTGCCTCGTGTGCGATGAGTTCCGTGAGCGCCTGAGCATCGGCGTGAGGTCGGATTTCGAATCCGTAGTGCTCAAGAATGGTCTCAAGAATGTCCGTGTAGGCATTGTCAGACTGCGTCGCACCGAAACGCAGGACCGCTGTTTCTTGGGATAGACGGTCAGCAATGTCTTCGCACGCCGCGCTCTTGCCGCTAGACAGCCCTCCGCTGACCAGCACCATGCGGCCGGGCTCGCGAACGGCAGCGACAATGGTATCGATCCGTGCTGAGAGCCGCGGATCGGGATCTGCCCGGTGTGGGGCTCGGCCCAGAGTTGGCTCAGCGGCAGAGCCGTTCGCCGGCCTTGAGCGTGTCGAATAACGCCTGACCATCGATCTCCTCGGTTGTCATGACTTGCCCGATGCGTGTCGCAAGCACCAGGCGCAGCCGCCCGTTTACAGCCTTCTTATCAGCACCCATGGCGTCGATCATCTCGTCTGGCGACAGTGCTGGAGGCGCAACCGGCAGCCCCAGCGCGGCGACGAGCGCTTTGATGCGCTGGGCTGATTCGGTATCCATAAGTCCTATCCGTGCTGACAGGTCGGCCGCCTGGATCATGCCGATCGCGACTGCCTCGCCGTGCAGTAATGTCTCGTAGCCGGTGAGCGTCTCCAGTGCGTGCCCAAACGTGTGACCATAATTCAGGATCGCGCGCAGATCGGACTCGCGCTCGTCGGCAGCGACGACCTCGGCCTTGATCTCGCACGAGCGCCGGATTGCATGTTGTAGCGCGTGTTCGTCTCGCTCGCACAGCGCCGCCGCGTTGTCTTCGAGCCAGGCGAAGAAGGCGGCATCGCGAATCACGCCATACTTGGCGACCTCCGCAAGCCCGGCGGAAAATTCTCGCGTTGGCAGTGTAGCGAACAGGTCAATGTCTGCGATCACGGCGCGCGGTTGGTGGAACGCCCCGATCATGTTCTTGCCCAAGGCGTGATTGACCCCCGTCTTGCCGCCGACCGATGAGTCGACCTGGGCGAGTAAAGTGGTGGGCACCTGAATGAATTCGATCCCGCGCTGAAAGCACGCCGCGGCAAACCCGGTGAGATCGCCGATCACGCCCCCGCCAAGCGCAATCAGCGTCGATGAGCGGTTGTAGCGGCGCCGCAGCAGGACCTCGAGGATCTGCTGCCACTCTGCGAGGGTTTTGAAAGTCTCTCCGTCCGGCAGCTCGATCACGTCGCTCGCGCAGTGCGCGGGCAGCGCGGCGAGAAGTCGATCCGCATATAAGGGACCGACCGTCGTGTTGGTCACGATAGCCACCTTGTTGCCCGGCAGATGCGGAGCGAAGAGATCGGTGCGACCAATGAGCCCGGTGCCGATGTGGATCGGATAGCTTCGTGCACCAAGCTCGACGTTGACCGTTTCCATGCTCGCTTTCCTCAAAGGCCGCCAACGGGGGTCATGACATCAGGGCTGATCGGTTTCCGCTGGCTCGGAGGGGCAGGGCGACGCCACGATGCCGGCTTCCCGTAACCGAGTCACAATGTCCCGCGCCAGGGACTTCGGTCCGCGTCGATCGGTCATGAAGCGGAAGTGCGCGATTTCGGCATAGAGCGGTCCGCGTTCTTTGGCCAACCGCGTCAGCACTTCACGGGGATCACCTTGCCGCAAGAGCGGCCGCTTGGTGTCGCGCCGCGTTCTTTCGACGAGGCGGTCGATCGAGCTTTCGAGCAAGACGACGACGCCGCGCTCCCTCAGCAATTCTCGGTTGGCCGGCCTCAGCACGGCGCCACCTCCGGTTGCGAGGACGATGCCCGATTCGCGCGTGAGATCATCAAGCACCTGCTGCTCTCGGTCTCGAAAGCCAGCTTCTCCCTCACGGTCAAAAATCCAAGGAATCGGTGCTCCAGCGCGCGCTTCAATCACCTGGTCCGCATCGTAGAACTGGTAGTCGAGCAAGTTCGCGAGCATGCGCCCCACGGTGCTTTTGCCCACCGCCATAAGTCCGATGAGAATGATGTTGGGCTTCGACATGAGGGGTGGCGACCAGCATTCGCAGCCCAGTGTAAAGCAAATCTATGGCATCTGCGCAGCGCGGTCAGGGTCGGCGTGGCGCGACATCTTGCACGATTTTGGGCGTGATGAAGATGAGCAGTTCCTGTTTGTCATCCCGCTCTGCGGTCCGGCGAAATGCGCGACCGATGTAGGGAATGTCGCCGAGGAGCGGTGTCTTAGACACGGACTGGTTGCGATCGACGATAAAGATACCGCCGAGCACCACGGTCTGGGCGTTGTCGACAAGCACCTGCGTTTCGATGGCGTTCGTGTTGATTGACGGGATGCCGTTATACGTCTGACCGATCGTGTCCTGGGTGACGTTGAGATCCATGATGATGCGATCGTCCGGCGTGATTTGCGGAGTCACTTGGAGTGAAAGCACGGCGTCCTTGAACGAGGTGGACGTGGCGCCGCTGGACGCAGCCTCTTGGTACGGCACTTCTACCCCGGAGCGAATGGTGGCGGGGGATTTGTCCGCGGTGATGACCTTGGGTCGTGCGACCACCTCTGCGCTGCCTTCGGTTGCCAAGGCTGACAGTTCGAGATCGAGCAAATAGCTTTCCCCGGTGACGCCGATGGCCAATCCGCTCGCGCCAGGCGCCGCGACACCGAGGTCAACGACGAGGTTGCCCGGGGATGTGCCGCCGACCGTACCCCCGCGAATCTCATTCACAGAGTCGGATGAGCCGCTAGCCTGGTATTTGCCGCTGTCCCATGTGGAGCCGCCACCCCAGCGAATGCCGAGCTGCTCTGAGGAGTTTGAACTTGCGGTCACGATGCGAGCTTCGATCAGGACTTGCCTGACCGCGATGTCAAGTTGGGCGATGATGCGGCGAAAGGCTTCGATGCGGTCGCTCGTGTCCGAGATGATGATGGCGTTGGTGCGTTCGTCGACGATCACGCTGCCGCGCGGCGAGAGAATGCTCCCGACGCCGCCGCCGAGGGCAGGCTCAGACCGCGCACGCTGCGCGGCGCCGGGGGGCTGTGCGGCGGAGCCCGACTGTTGTGTGAACAGACGCAGCAGTTCGTTGGCACTCGCGTAGCGGATCTGGATGAACTCTGTGCGCAG
This sequence comes from Pseudomonadales bacterium, assembly GCA_049454295.1. Lineage (GTDB taxonomy): Bacteria > Pseudomonadota > Gammaproteobacteria > Pseudomonadales > Azotimanducaceae > UBA7803. The sequence goes on along the minus strand of JBMTYG010000002.1, from coordinate 32,754 downwards.
GGGGGCGAGGGCTGCGAACTGGCGCTGGTTCTCCAGCTCCTGCTTCTCCCGCGCCGCGATTTCGGCGGCCGGCGCAACAAGCAGCACGTTTCCGACCTGACGCTGGTCCAGACCCTTTGTCTTCAGAATCAGATCGAGCGCCTGGTCCCATGGCACGTTCTTCAAGCGCAGGGTGATGCGCCCGGTAACCGTGTCGCTTGCCACCAGATTGAGGTCGGTGAAATCAGCGATGAGCTGCAGCACCGAGCGCACCTCGATGTCCTGAAAGTTGAGGGACAGCCGTTTGCCCTGGTACGGGAACGCGCTCTCCCCCGCAGCGTTGCTCTGTGCTGTGGGTGCGCTCACCTGGATCGTCAGGGTGTTGTCGGTCTGCCAGGCGAAATAATCGAACTCGCCCCCCGCGGTGATCTCAAGGACGGTGTCCTCCCCCGCGGCAAGCGCATCGATGGTCCGCACGGGCGTGGCGAAATCGCCGACATCGAGGCGTCGGGCAAGGGCTGCGGGAAGCTGCGTAGCGCGGATTTCGACGCGAATTCTCTCGCCGCGGCGGTTGATGTCCACGGGAACACTGCCGTTTGCGAGGTTCACGATGACCTGAGCTTCACCCAATTCGCCGCGCCGAAAATCGATGTCGGTTACGCCGTTGACGCTCGCCGAGGCGGGCTTGACGAAAATCGCGTCGCTCGGACCCTCTGCGCGCGTGCCCCCGGGGCGTGAGCCCTCAATCCGGGCGACTCCCTCGGCGCCGACCCGCAGAACGAGAGCGTTGCCTTCGACCTGAGTCGCATAGGGGACCAGACGATCCAGGTTGATGATGAGACGCGTTCTATCGGGGGCAGGCAGCACGGAGATGCGTCGTGCGTTGCCGGACCCGAGTTCGTGGTGTTTGTTTGCAAGCACACTCTCGACGCCCGGCAAATCGATGACGATGCGAGCGGGTTCATCAATGGTGTAGCCACTGACATCGGGTGGTGGGGAATCGAACGCGAGGTGGATTTCGACCTGATCGCCCGCGAGCCCCTGGACGCTCAGATCCTTAAGCGTTGCTGCAAGCGCGACCAACGGCGTGCCGAGCAAAAGCAGCCCCAAAAGCTGAGCCCGGGTTGGGGTCAAGCGAAAACGCATCCTGGTCATCCTTGTTTCACTCCCGCCAGCGCGATGGTGCGCGCCCGCTCTACCCAGCCGCCTGCGCCGTCAGGAACGATCTCGATGAGCTCGATCGCCTGATCGCTGATGCGGTGCACCCGGCCGTGATCGGTTCCCAGGTAGTTGCCATGACCCACTCGATGCACGGCGCCGTTGCCATCGCGCACCAGCGCCTGCATCTGTTTGTCCTGTGCCATGCTGCCCACCATTGCCAGCGCGGTCACTGGAAACTGTTCCAGATACTCGCGCGCACGCGTCTGGTCTGGTTGCACGCGAACGCCGCCTGCGGGGCGCTCCACGCGTTTCAGTACGACCGGCGGATCGAACGGGCTGCGCATGTCCCCGGCCTGGTAGGCGAAGGGTGGGGGCTGAACGATCGTTGGCAGGGCTTCGACCGGCGGTGCGGGTCTCGCTCTGACCTCGGCCATGAACGCGCGAAGGTCGGCAAAATCATCGCCGCCGCCGCAGCCCGCCAGGGTGACTGAGACGACGATGGCACCGACCGTGTGAATGCCTCCCAACGCTCGACCGCGGCGCATCATTCTTCCAGGTATCGATAGGTACGCGCCTGCACCGTCATGCGCAGCGCGTCGGCGGGGGTCGGACCTTTTCGCGCCTCAGGTCCGATGCTGAAGTCGTGCAGAGTGACGATGCGCGACAGATCGGCGACGGCGCTGACGAATTGACCCAGCCGGTGATAGTTACCCTCGACGGTAATGTCGATGGGCAGCTCGACGTAGAACTGGCTTGGGCGTTCGGGCTGAAGCGTGATGCTCTCGATCGTGAGCCCGTTGTCGAGAGCGGCACGGGTAATGTCCTCGAGCAGCGCGGGTACCTCAGTATCGCTTGGCAGCTGGCGTAACAGATTGCCGAACGTGGCCTCCATTTCGACTTTTTGCTGGCGGTAGATCTCGAGGTTGGCGACCTGCTCACTTTTGTCGCCAAACTCGTCGCGGAGGTTTTGCTCTTCGCGTACCGCGTGGTCCAGGCGCGCAATCTTGTCGGTGAGCAGCAGGTAGTAGCCTGCTCCCATGACAGCCAGGAAGGCGAATGTCATCAGCAGCCAGCGAATGGCTGCGGGCCAGCTGCCGATACGACTGAAATCGAGCTCTGCCAGGTCGATTTCCCCGAGCTGATTCAAGCTTGCGCGCAGCGATGCGAGTCGGGACATTGGAATCAGTCCCCCTGCTCGTTGCGCTGACGCGGCGTTGCGGCACCTGCCGCCTGCGGGCGCGTCAGTTCATCCGTGCCCGATACGGGATGGGGTGGGGTCTGCACGAACGTGAGATTGAATGCACTCGCCGCGCTGCCGTAATGGGCGTTCTCGGGATCCTCCTGGATCGATTTCAGGGTGGGCTCTGTAAACAGATTCGATCCATCCAGATTGCGCATGAGCGTTGCGATGCGGTTGTTGGCCTCAGCCTCGGCTGTCAGGGCCAGCGTTGTTCCGGTCATGCTCAGCGTATTGAAGTGAAGTCCGGAAGGCAGCGTGCGCACAAGTTCATCGAACACGCGCACCACCGTCGGTCGATTGGCCTGCAGCTCAAGAATGACCTGAATCCGCGCGAGGAGTTCACCGCGGGTTTTGCGCAGATTCGCGATCTCGATGATCTGTCGGTCAAGCGCGCTGATTTCCTCGCGCAGGAAGCGGTTGCGCGCGTTCTGCGCGTCAACCCGGTAGTCGAGCACAAGCCCTGCAATGAGCACCACCGCGATGGCGCCGAGTACGGTAGCCGCAAGCTGCGTGAAGAACTCGCGCCGCAGTCGATCCCGCTCCCACTCGCGCCAGGGCAGCAGATTGATGCCGTTCATCGCCCCATGTTCCTCATGCGCGCATGCTCCGCAGGGACAATCCGCAGGCGAGCAGCAGCGTCGGCGCAGCCCGCGCGAGCGCAGCGGCATCGAGATGGGGTGCTACGGTCATGCCAGTGAACGGGTTGATCACGGCGGTGCGTGTGCCAAGCGCGTCCTGCACGCGGTCGGCAAAACCGGTCAGGGAGGCGCTACCCCCGGCAAGCAGAATGAGATCGACATGATCGTATCGTGTCGATGAGTAGAAAAACTGCAGGGCACGCATGACCTGATGCACGGCAAGCTCGATAAATGGATTGAGCACATCGGTCGCGTAGTCTTGCGGCAGCGCTTCCGGCGAGAGCTTCGCGAGCTCTGCTGCCTCGGATGTCATGCCATAGCGGCGTTGAATGTCCTCCGTGAGCAGCCTTCCGCCGAACAGCTGCTCACGCGTGTGGACCGGGCGATCTCCGACCAGCACCGTGAGTGTGGTGACGACCGCACCAATATCCACCACAGCGATGATCGCTTGCTCGGGCAGCGCGCCAAGGGAAGGGCGCAGGTAGCCAACCATGCGTTCGACCACCTGTGGCTCGATATCGACCACCGCAGCGGTCAGCTCGGCGAGCTCGAGTGCGGCTTGGCGGGTGTCCACGCTGTCGCGGCGACAGGCTGCAAGCAGCACTTCGCACCAGGCGGGATTACGTTCGAGTGGGCCGCGTACCTGAAAATCGAGCGCGACCTCTTCGAGTGGGTAGGGGATGTACTGATCGGCTTCGGCTGCGATTTGCGCTTCCATTTGCTCGTCTGACAGCCCTGCCTCGAGTTCAATGGAGCGTGTGATGACCGATGAGCCGGCGACCGCGACGGCCGCCTGGCGGGAGGTTGGACGTGCGCGGGTGACCAGACGCCGGATCGCTTCACCAACCGCGGTGACATCGCTAATATTCCGGTCCACCATTGCGTGCTGCGGCAGTGGCTCGATGCCGTAAGCCTCCACCCTGAACGTTCCGCCATCCCGATGCAGCGCCAGGAGTTTCACTGACGCGGAGCTGATGTCGATCCCCAGCAGAGCCTCGGGTTTCCTTCTCAACAGGCCGAACACAGATAGAGCTTCCCTTGTATGCTGGTACGGTTGGCTGCGACGCGCGGCACCCACGTCGGAATTAGACACTACTCGGGTGCCTTGGAACGATGGGCATCTTACCCGGCGGTCAAGCCGTGAATACCCGAGGCGCAACATCGCGCGGAGCCCCGCTGCGAATTATGGGGTTTTTTGGGGCACTGGTTTGTGGGCTGGTGCTCAGTCTTGCAGCCGCGTACCTGTATCTTGATCCACAGATACCGCGGGCGGAAACCTATCGTCAAGTACGACTGGAGACGCCCCTGCGCGTGTTCACAGCCGACGGGCAGCTCATGGCCGAATTCGGCGAGCGCAGGCTGGTTCCGGTAAAGCTCACCGAGGTGCCCCCGCTCTTCATCCGCGCGGTGCTCGACACGGAGGATAAGCGGTTCTATGAGCACAGCGGGGTCGACTTCATCACGCTCGTGAACTCCGCGCTCGAGCTTGTGCTCAACATGGGTGAGATCACGCGTGGCGGCTCGACGATCACCATGCAGCTGCCAAGAAATCTCGGCACGTTTTCCCTGGATCGGGTGTTCATTCGCAAATTCAAGGAAATTCTCCTCGCTATCCAGATCGAACGCGCTCTGACAAAGGATGAAATCCTTGAGCTGTACGTCAATGCCGTGCCGTTCGGAAAACGAGCGTACGGCGCCCAGGCGGCTGCGCTGACCTACTACGGTCGTACCCTGGATCAGCTCAACCTGGCACAGCTTGCGATGCTTGCGGGCATCCCGCAGGCGCCGACTGCTGGAAATCCTGTCAACAATCCTGAGCGTGCGCTGAGACGCCGCAATCAGGTGCTCGATCGCATGCTGGACCAGGGGTCGATCACACCGCAGCAGCACGCTGAGGCGGTTGCCGCGCCCAACACGGCAACACTGCACCAGCGCAAGCTGGACGTGGCCTCGCCTTATCCGTCGGAATGGGTGCGCCAAGAGCTCGAGGGTAAGCTGCCTGATCTCTATTCCGCCGGGTATGAGGTCGTCACTACCATCCGCGGCCCGCTTCAGGCTGCGGCCCGGGCGGCGGTGCAAGGGCAGCTCATTGCCTATGATCGGCGCCACGGCTATCGAGGACCGGAGTCTCAGCTTTCGGGTGACCGAGACGATTGGGTCAGGGCGCTCGCTCGTACGCCGCCACTCGTCGGTTTTGAAGCAGGGGTGGTCACTGACCTGACGGATTCTTCAGCGAACGTGCTCTTGAACGATGGTCGCGAAGTGGAGATTGCCCTGGCGACGATGACGTGGGCCCGCCCTTACCTCACTGTCGACAGTCGCGGCCCCGTGCCTGCGCGACCGGCAGATATCCTGTCCCAGGGTGATCTGATTCGGGTGCGGGACGTGCCGGCGGATAATAGCTGGCATCTGGGGCAGGTTCCGGAGGTGCAGGGCGCCCTGGCTTCCCTCGATCCTCAGTCTGGGGCGGTGCTGGCGCTCGAGGGCGGTAGCGATTTCTCGCTCATGCAGTTTAACCATGCGCTCCAAGCGGCCCGTCAGCCTGGGTCTGGGTTCAAGCCGTTCGTCTACTCGGCGGCGATCGAGTACGGTCTGTCGCCTGCGAGTGTCTTTATGGACGCCCCGCTCGTTTTTGGAACCAGCGGCGATGCGACAGACTATCGGCCATCGAACGATGATCGGCGTTACAACGGACCGACCCGGTTGCGTGAGGCGCTGTACCGGTCCATTAACCTGGTCACCATGCGCGTGATGCTCGAAATCGGGCCTGACCGGCTGCTCGAGCATCTCGCTCGTTTCGGCTTCGATACGCGTGGCTTTCCGCGCAACACCCAGCTTGCCATCGGTGGAGGCACGGTTGCGGTGACCCCCATGCAAATGGCTACCGCGTACGCCGTGTTCGCGAATGGAGGCTATCGAGTGGAGCCTTGGATCGTCGACCATGTGCGGGATCTGGAGGGGCGCGAGGTGTACCGAACCACTCCGCGGACAGTGTGCAAAGCGTGTGCCCCAGATGCCCCGGACGCGGACCTGCATGCGCCGCGGGTGCTCGATGCCCGCATTGCGTTTGTGATGACAACGATGTTGCGTGACGTGGTTCAGCGCGGCACCGGGCGTCGCGCACTCGCGCTCGGTCGCGGAGATCTGGGCGGGAAAACCGGTACGACCAATGAAGCGGCGGACACCTGGTTCAATGGATTCAGTCCGGATGTAGTGGCCTCTGCCTGGGTGGGATTCCCGGCACATGCGCCGCTTGGTGCCAGGGAGTACGGCTCCTCCACACCGCTGCCGATCTGGATTGACTACATGCGCGTAGCGCTGGCCGACAGACCGGAAGTGCCGCTGGAACAGCCACCGGGTCTCGTCACGTTGCGGATCGATACCACAACCGGCGCGCCTGCGCCGCCGGGCGATCGGGATGCGCCATTCGAATACTTCCTCGAGGAGCACGCGCCCGCACCGCCGCCGACGGCCACCACGCCGACGGTCTCGGACACCGTGGTGCCAACGGACATTTTCTAGGGGCTGTGAGGCAGAGCCTGCGCTTTCCGCCCTGCGTGAGAGGCCCTGCGTGAGAGGCCCTGCGTGAGAGGCCTCACTCCACCAGCTTGATCATGTCGCCAGCGCGAGGTTCGCCGGCGGGGTACTGGGCGTTGAGCAGTCGCAGAGTCTCTTCAGCGTGATCCTTGAGCGATGAACGCTGGGCGAGCTCCGCCCAGCTGACATCGGGTTCGGCCATCTGCACGCGGATGCGCTGACTGCTAGCGAGCTGGAGATCATCTGCGGTCATCGCGCGGAACGAACGCAGGGTGTCCTGCCACTGGGTTTCGAAGGACGCAGTCTCGCCGAGCGCGCCGACCTCGCCGCGAAACAGGTAAACGCTGCGATCTTTGAAGATGACCGCGATTTTGCGTGCCTGAGCATTGCCGGCAAGCACCTTAATGTTGCCGACGAAGGCCGGGTAGCCATTGATCTCGACGCTCTGTCCGTCAGTCACGTCATCGCGCTTGAGTGTCTGCGTGATGTATTCCTCGGGCGTCTGGCTGTCTGTCGGTGCCTCGAGCCGTTGTACGCTGATCGAGGCCTCTGCCGCGCCGCGCGGAGCGGTGCCAATGACCTCTGCCGCGGTGTTGCCCACCGTCCACTGGGGGGGGAAACGCACGACGATGCGCAGACCACCGTGATAATAGGCGCCGTCCTTGACCAGCCCGGTTGCTGCTTCGTTGCCATAGACAAGTCCGTCCACCATCGACCAGAAGTCGCGTTCCGGATCGCGTAGCTCACTCTCGTTAACCGCCTGGGCTCGAGACACGGCATCGTAGAGGCGCTTATCGTTCTTTGGATGCGTGGAGAACAGTCCGTGATAAGTGTTGGGTTCGCCGAGGACGTTGCGACTAAAAAGCGAGTGATCCTTCAGCACGTGCAGCACATCGATCATCGCGAGCGAGTTGTAGCCTGCCTTCGATAAGAATTCCGCGCCGTAGGCATCGGCTTCGAGTTCGAATGCGCGCCCGTAGCCTGAGCGCAAGGTGTTAGTCGCTGTGTTGGCGAGGTCGGCGACCGTGCCGGTTCCGGTCAGGATCGCGCCAATGAAGCCGGCGACCTGACCGAATGCGCCAACCTGATTGCTGCGCCGAGCATGACGTCCGATGACGTGACCGATCTCGTGGCCGATGACGCCCGCAAGCTCGTCTTCTGAGCGCAGGAATGTGATGAGGCCCCGATGCACGAAGATATAGCCATCAGGGAAGGCCATCGCGTTCACCGACGACTCGTCGATGACATAGAAGTGGAAGTCGTCCTCGTTGGCGCCGGCTGCCCGGACCAGTCGGCGCCCGACGAGATCGACATAGTCCTGCCAGCGCGGATCGGGATAGAGCAAGCCCTTCTCCCGCATTTCCTGGTAGGCCTTTTCCCCTGGACCGGCATGTGCAGCGCCAATGAGACCGACGATCAGGCAGGCGGTCCACGCACAGGCATGAACGATCTTCACCGGTGTGCCCTCCGCTTGTGAGGACGGTAGTGTAGCGATAGGCGCGGTAAGAAGTGCCCGCCAGTTGCGACGGGCACGGAAGCAGGATCGAAGCGGTTCAGCTCGCCAGGGTGCGGGTGCCGAAACGGCGCCGGAAGCGCTCTACGCGACCGCCGGTATCAAGAATTTTTTGTTTTCCGGTGTAGAACGGGTGGCAAGCCGAGCACACGTCCAAGTGCATTTCACCGGCGTGGGTCGAGCGGGTTTCGATCACATTGCCACAGCTGCAGGTCGCCCGCAGCGAGCCGTATTTCGGATGAATGTCTGCCTTCATGGTGGACTTCGCTCGGCATGGAACGCAAAAAGGGCGCGAAGTGTATGCAACACCAAGCGGTTTCTGCAAGCGTGCTGGCTCTTTCCGGGCAAGTCGCGCTCTGTCCGCGTCATTGGATCCCCATGGTCCCAGGGTCGGTCGGCGCCTAAGATGGTCGTCCCTGTTCCGTCCGTCCCAAGGTAATTACTCGGTGCACGAGCAGCCCCGTATTGTCCGTGTTGCCGTACCGAAACCGCTGCGGCAGCTATTCGACTATCGGCTTCTGCCGGATCAGCCGGCGGTTGTCCCCGGTGCGCGGGTGCGCGTGCCGTTCGGGCGCCAGACGGTGGTCGCGGTCTGTGTCACCGTCGATCCGCCCGATGCTCATCCGGATCCTCGCGGGATTCAGGCGGTGCTTGATGGCGAGAACCTGTTCGGCGATCGCCTGTTTGGGCTCGCGCTCTGGGTCGCTGACTATTACCACCACCCGCTTGGCGAGGTGCTCGAGGCGATGCTGCCTGCGCGGTTGCGCCAAGGCGCTGAGCTCGATCGGGAAACCGGCGCGCGCTCGGGATGGCAGCTCGCACGCCAGGGTGCCGAGGTGGGTCATGTCCTCAGTCGCGCGCCCCGTCAGCGCGCGCTGCTCGACCACCTGGGTCGGCTCGGCGGCAGTGCGGATGTCGATACTCTGCGCAGCGCGGGGTTTGATGCGCCACTTCTGCGTGCGGTTGCCGGCAAAGGGCTTATCGTCCGCACGCGCGAGGCGCTCCCCCGCGCGCGGCTCATTCCGGAGAGTCGTCCGCGATTGAACACAGAGCAGGTGCAAGTGCTTGAGGCCCTCGAGCATGCGGGTAGCAGTTTTGCGGTCACGCTGCTCGAAGGTGTGACGGGCAGCGGCAAGACCGAGGTTTACCTGCGCGCGATGGAGCCTGTGCTCGCTGCGCAGCGGCAAGTGCTGGTACTGGTGCCCGAGATAGCGCTGACGCCGCAGACCCTGCGCCGGTTCGAGGAACGTTTCGGGAGCGCTTCTACGCTGCATTCCGGTCTCACCGACGCGCAACGGCTGGCCGTCTGGAGCGGCTGTCGCGCCGGCACCGTCGATATCCTCATCGGCACCCGTTCAGCCGTGCTGACGCCGTTTGCCCGGCTTGGATTGATCATCGTTGACGAAGAGCACGATGGGTCGTTCAAGCAGCAGGAAGGTCTGCGCTACTCCGCCCGGGATGTCGCCGTTAAGCGCGCGCAAGATCTCGATATTCCGCTGTTGCTTGGCAGCGCAACCCCCAGTCTCGAGACCCTGCACAACGCCCAGACGGGGCGATATCGACGGCTGGTCATGCAATATCGGGCCGGAGGTGCGCAGCCGCCGACGTTTCGCGTGGTCGACATCCGCGGTCAAACGCTACAGGACGGTTTGTCTCCCGCGCTGGTAACGGCGGTGCGCCGACAGGTGCTTGCCGGCGGCCAGGTCCTGCTATTTCTCAATCGGCGCGGCTACGCCCCGAGCTATGTCTGCACCGCCTGCGGTTGGCAGGCGAGATGCGTGCGATGTGAGTTGCCAATGACCTTGCATCGCGATCCCGATGGGCTCATCTGTCATCGCTGCAGCGTACGCGCGCCCATGACCGCCCATTGCCCTGCCTGTCAGCGCAGTGCCCTTCTGGGCATTGGGCTCGGCACGCAGCGTGCCGAAGATGGGCTTAAGACACTCTTTCCCGACGTGCCCATTCATCGGATTGATCGAGATACCGCGCGCAGCCGCAAGCGCCTGGAATCGAGTTTTGCGGCTATTTTACGTGGTGACCCGGCGCTGCTCGTTGGCACACAAATGCTTGCGAAGGGCCATCATTTTCCGGGCGTGACCCTGGTCGGCGTGCTCAACGCTGACAGTGGATTCCTGAGCCCTGATTTTCGCGCGCCGGAACGCACGGCCCAGCTCATCGTCCAGGTGGCGGGGCGTGCGGGGCGCGCCGAGCGACCGGGCGAGGTGTGGGTGCAGACCTATCAACCCGACAACCCGGCGCTGCGCGCGCTGCTTGAGCAGGGTTATCCCGCGTTCGCGGAGCGCGAGCTCGCCTTGCGTCGGGTGGCAGGTTTTCCGCCCTGGCGGGCTATGGCGCTGGTTCGGGCCGAGGCGTCCGCTGCCGAGTCAGCGCGTGACGCGCTGGTCGTGCTGCGGTCGCGTCTTGACGCTCGGGTGGTCGAGCTCAAGGCGGGAGCGGGGATCGAGGTGCTTGGCCCCGTGCCTGCCCCGCTTCCCAAGATTGGCTTGCGATACCGGCTGCAGCTCCTGCTGCTTGCGGATAATCGACGACAGCTGCAGCGCCTGCTGTTTGGCCTGGAACCGGGTGCAGGCCTTCCCTCCGGCGTCCAGGTCGCTCTGGATATCGATCCCTACGATGGTGCCTGAAATCAGAGCGTGACGATGTTGCCCTCAGGTGGCGCGCGAGGGTCTGATAGGTCGGTTTCGAGCTCGGGTTTGTCCTATCATGCCGGGCATGTTCATCGTGGTCTCAACTCCTGCGCGCGACCTGCACCCGGGCGCCCCCCAGCCGCAGGTCATAGGGCAAAGCCGGCGCCATGGCGTTGCTCGTCGGCCCGAGCCCATGCGGCCGGGTGCGCGGTCATCGGCGCCGCGCCGCACCATGGCGTTTGACGTGCCGAGTTTCGCCATCGGCATCCTGGTTGGCGCCTTGGTTGTCGTCATGTTCGAATTCCTGCCGGCACTGCTGGCGCCTCCCCCAGCGGCCGCGGTCGCCGAGCAAAGCGGCACCGCAGCAGAGACTGGGGTTCAGTATCAGTTTCAGAGTCTTTTGACTGCCGCGCCGATTCCCGTAGTGACACCCGAAGATAATTCGTTGCCGGTGGATGGCGTTGCGCCGCCGCCAACCGCGCAGGAACTGCTGCCCGGTATGACGGTAAGTCCCGAGATAGCGGTGTCTGTGTCCGCTGCCGGGTCGAATGCTGCGTCGCGCGCGATGCCCGTGGTCTCGGGATTGGCGGCGCCTGTCGAGGGCGTTGCTGCGGCAGACGCTGAGCCTGTGCCGACGGCTGTAGCAGCGGTTGAGGATGCTGCGCCCATGACAAGTCCCGAAGCCCTGGGTGAGGTCGAGGCTGATCAGCCGCCTGCCGCGGCAGTTGCGTCCACCCCGCAGTACGCAGGCTCACTGCAGGCGGCGTCGTTCCCGAATCGGGCGGATGCGGAACGGTTGCGGGCAGAGCTGTTGTTGCTGGACCTGCCCGCGGATACGAGCGAGTTCGCGGTGGAAGGTCGCAGCTGGTACCGCGTGACGGTTGGCCCGTTCCCGGATGCAGCGGCAGCGGCGCAAGCACGGGAGCGGCTCCTGGAGCGCAACCTCAGGGCGATTCCCTACGACCGGTGATCATGGGCGGGAGGAGCCCCGTCTCATCGGCGCTGGGTCCTTTCACGCCTTGCAAACCCCAGGGTCCCTGCCCAATATGCCGACCCGCTCGGTTGTCGGAAATGTCATGGAAACCTTTCACGCGACTACCATTCTCTGCGTACAGCGTAACGGTCAGGTGGCGCTAGGGGGCGACGGACAGGTCTCCCTCGGCAACACGGTGATGAAAGGGAATGCGCGCAAGGTGCGCAGGCTATACGACGGTCGCGTCTTGGCCGGGTTCGCAGGCAGCACCGCGGACGCGTTCACCCTGTTCGAACGCTTTGAGGGCGCGCTTGAGAAGTATCACGGTAATCTGACGCGCGCTGCCGTGGAATTGGCAAAGGATTGGCGATCTGATCGTGCCCTGCGACGGCTAGAAGCCATGATGATCGTGAGCGACGTGCAGAGCGCGCTGCTCATCAGCGGCACCGGTGATGTGATCGAGCCCGAGGGCGGCGTACTCGCGATCGGATCGGGCGGCCCTTATGCGCTCGCTGCCGCACGGGCGCTCGTTGCGAGTTCGTCGCTTGAAGCCGCAACCATCGTCGAGCAGGCGCTCGCCATTGCCGCCGACATCTGTGTGTTCACCAATCACCACCGCACTATAGAAGTTTTGCCATCGCCATGACGCTTATGACCCCGCGCGAAATTGTGCACGAGCTCGACCGCTTCATCGTCGGGCAACAGGAAGCTAAACGTGCTGTCGCTATTGCGTTGCGCAATCGTTGGCGCCGCATGCAGCTCGACCCCGCCCTGCGGCGTGAGGTAACGCCCAAGAACATTCTCATGATTGGTCCCACCGGGGTCGGCAAGACCGAAATTGCACGTCGTCTGGCCCGGCTTGCTGACGCTCCGTTCATCAAAGTGGAAGCGACGAAATTCACGGAAGTGGGCTATGTGGGGCGTGACGTCGAGTCCATCGTGCGTGATCTTGTTGACGGCGCGGTCAAGATGCAGCGCGAGCGCCAGATCGAATCGGTCCGCGAACGCGCGGCAGATCTCGCGGAAGAGCGAATCCTGGATGCGCTTTTGCCGGCGCCCAAATCGGTGGGCTTCGGGCAGCCCACGCCGGCGCGCAGCGAAGATACGGCCACGCGCCAGGTATTTCGCAAGCGCCTGCGTGAGGGCGATCTCGATGACCGCGAGATCGAAATGGAGTTCGATTCAGCGCCGCCGACCATGCAGGTCATGATGCCCCCTGGCATGGAGGAAATGGCAGAACAGCTAAAGGGCATGTTCGGGGCCATGGGCGGACAGCGCCGCAAGGCGGTACGCCTGCGCGTCCGCGACGCGTTGCGGCGCGCGGAGGACGAGGAAGCCGGGCGCCTGGTGAATGAAGATGACGTCCGTGCACGCGCGGTGACCGCAGTCGAGGAAACCGGAATTGTCTTCATCGACGAGATCGATAAGGTTGCACGCCGCGGTGAGGGGGCGGTTGGAGCAGACGTCTCGCGCGAGGGCGTACAACGCGATCTGCTGCCGCTCATCGAGGGTTGCGCGGTCTCGACCCGTCACGGAACGGTGCGCACGGACCATGTTCTGTTCATTGCTTCCGGCGCGTTTCACCTCGCGCGACCGGCGGATCTGATTCCTGAGCTTCAAGGCAGGCTGCCTATCCGCGTTGAGCTCAGCGCGCTGTCTCCCGCCGATTTTCGTCGCATACTCACTGAGCCGGATGCTGCGCTGACCAAGCAGTATCAGGCGCTTTTTGCGACCGAGGGCATTGATCTCGTCTTCACCGATGACGGGCTCGACCGACTCGCAGAGCTGGCATGGGAAGTCAACGCCGGCACCGAAAACATCGGGGCACGTCGACTGCATACGCTGCTCGAGCGGCTGCTCGAAGAGGCCTCGTTCCTCGGCCCCGAAGGCGAGGGTGTCACCGTTCGTGTGGATGCGGCCTATGTCGACACGCGGCTTGCCGCACTCGCGCGCAATCAGGATCTGTCGCGCTACATCCTCTGATTCGGAATGTCTTCAATGAGGACTTAACGCCATGCAACGTCCCTCTCGCATCAACTACCAGCGGAAGTCGCGCGTTTTGGAACTGGTGTTCGGTTCCGAAGAAGTCCGCATTCCGGCTGAGCTCCTGCGCGTTTATTCGCCCTCTGCCGAGGTGCGAGGTCACGCAGACTCAGAGCGCAAGCTGCAAACCGGCAAGAAGTACGTGGGCATCAACGAGATCGAACCCGTCGGCAATTATGCAATCCGTCTGGTGTTTGATGATGGCCATGATTCTGGCATCTACGCGTGGGACTACCTGTACGAACTGGGCATGCGTCAGGAACAGCGCTGGCAGACATATTTCTCCGAGTTGCGCGAAGCCAATGCGTCACGCCTTCCGGCGATATCGGTAGGACAGTGGAATCCCAAGGCGTAAACTGAGCGATCTTCACCACAGCCCGCGAGAGTCATGAGCCGCGACCCGCAGGATATGGACGTCGGTAGCGTTGTAGACTTCGGCTACCGCAAGGTTTCCCCCGACGAAAAGACCGCTCTGGTGCGCGGTGTGTTTGAGCGTGTTGCGCGTCGTTACGACGTCATGAATGACCTCATGTCGTTCGGCACCCATCGTCTTTTCAAACGTATGACGCTCGAGATGTCCGGTGTCCGCCCGGGTCAACGTGTGCTGGATCTTGCAGGCGGCACAGGGGATCTGTCCGCGCTGTTTGCTCCGGTGGTCGGCGCGGAAGGGCAGGTGGTGCTCGCAGACATTAACCCGCACATGATGGCGGTCGGTCGCGATCGGCTGCTTGATCGCGGGTTAGCCGGTGTCACCCTGTGCCAGACCAGCGCGGAAGCGTTGCCCTTTGCGGACGCCACCTTCCACTGCGCGGTGATCGGCTTTGGTCTGAGAAATTTCACCGACAAGGATGCGGCTCTCCGTGAGCTCTACCGGGTGCTCGCTCCCGGCGGAGTCGTGCTAATCCTCGAGTTTTCAAAGCCGCAGCATGCTGCGTTGGACGCCGCCTATGGCGCCTTCCAGGCGCTCTGGCCGGGCATGGGCAAGCTGATCGCCGGAGATGCTGCAAGCTACGCCTATCTTGTCGAATCGATCCGTCTGCACCCGCCTCAGGCGGTCTTGAAGCAGATGCTGGAAGACGCTGGTTTTCGCTCGGTCGAGTATCACAATCTGGTCGGCGGCATCGCTGCGATCCACCGCGGCGTGCGCCCGTGACAAGCGAGAGCCCACTGCCTCTGGCTGCGCGGCAGGTGATTGCGGTCGTGAGTGACCTCGTGGGGCGTGCAGCTGATGCCGCGGTTGCCCTCGACCCGGTGACTAGCGCGCGACTCCTCGCCCTCGAGGAGCAGCATCTGCGGCTTGAAGTGGAGCTGCCATCCGTCGGAATGGGTCAAGCTGCGGCCCGCGCGCTGGCGCTCACGTTTACCGTGAGTCTCGACGCCGGCCGGATCCGTTTGCGCCATCACGCCGACCCGGCTGACGCGCCGCCTGCGCATGCCATCGTCTCGGGGCCAGCGTCTGCCCTTTTGTTATTCCTTGGCCCCGGGCGGTCCGCGGCACCCCTCCCGGCCGAGCTTCGTATCTCGGGTGATGTGGGGCTGGTCGAGGCGCTGAAGGCCCTGGCGTCGGGGTACGTTCCGGATATCGGCGGTCCTTTGCAACAAGTGCTCGGTCCGCGCGCAGCGACCGGGTTTCTGAATGCGTTTGAGCTTGTCCAGGGCGGGTTACGGGCGGTGCTGCAGATGGGTGCCGACGTCGCGGAAGACGCTGCGCGGCGCGTATTTGCGGATCGCCCGCTGACGGCGAGTCTCCTTGACGAGTTGGATGACCTCAGGCTGCTCGTTGATCGTGTCGAGGCTCGCGTCCAAGGGCTCGAGCAGCGCAAGCCTTCCGTGTGAGTAGCATGACCCCGGCCGCCCGACTGGGAGAAGTGTTGCGGGCAGGCGCGCGTTATCGAATGGACCTCCTCGTGTTGGAGTTTGTTCCCGCGCTGCCACGGCCGTTGCGGTTCATGTTGCGAGTGTCCCCGCTTCGTTTCATCTCAACCGGCGCGCGCAGCCGCGGCGCGCGACTCAGACTCATGTTAGAGCGGCTCGGTCCGGTCTTCGTGAAGTTTGGTCAGCTGCTCTCGACGCGGCGCGATCTGCTGCCCCTCGATATGGCGGATGAGCTTGCTCGTCTGCAGGATCAGGTACCTCCGTTTCCCTCAGATCAGGCGCGCGCCCTGGTGGAGACCGCGATCGGTCAACCGTTGACGCAGGTGTTCGCCCGGTTTGACGACGTGCCGCTCGCCTCGGCATCCGTTGCCCAGGTGCACGCGGCCACCCTCCTCGACGGACGCGAGGTGGTCGTCAAGATCGTGCGTCCCGATATCGAGCCGCTCATCGCTGCGGATATTGCGCTCATGCGACGCATTGCCGCGCTGGTCGAGCGCGCGTCGCCAGAGGCGCGTCGACTCAGGCTCACGGCGATCGTCGAGGACTATCAGCGCACCATCCTGCGGGAGCTCGACCTTGAGCAGGAAGCGCGTAATACCGCGCAGCTGCGCCGCAATTTCCCTGAGTCCCGGCTCCTCTATGTCCCGCAGGTGCACTGGCCGCTGGTGCGGCGCAATGTGCTGGTGCAGGAGCGGATCTACGGCGTACCGATTGGAGATCTGGTAACGCTCAAGGCCCGCGGCACCGATTTTGCGCTGCTCGCCGCACGAGGGGTTGAGACCTTTTTCACTCAGGTCTTCGAACACAATTTCTTTCATGCAGATATGCACCCGGGCAACATTTTCGTCGACGTCAGCGACCCGGCCGATCCGCGCTACATTGCTATCGACTGCGCGATCATCGGCTCGCTCACTCCGGACGATCAGGACTACCTGGCGCGCAATGTGCTCGCGTTCTTCCATCGGGATTACTCGGAGGTGGTGCGCCTGCACCTCGACTCGGGCTGGATCCCAGCGGACACCGATCCCGCAGCCTTCGAACGGGTCATTCGCGCGGTTTGCGATCCGATTTTCGAGCGCCCGCTCGCCGAGATCTCGTTCGGCGCCTTTCTCATGGAACTGTTCGAGACCGCCCGCAGTTTCCGCATGGAGGTCCAGCCGCAGCTGGTGCTCCTGCAGAAAACGTTGCTCTATATCGAAGGGCTGGGTCGCTCGCTGTATCCCGCCCTCGATCTCTGGGCGACGGCGAAGCCGTTTATGGAGCGGTGGATGGAGGCACGCGTCGGGCCGACGGCAGCCTTGCGCTCGCTTGCGCTGCATGCTCCGGTGATCATGCGAGAGCTTCCGGACCTGCCGATCACGCTGGCCCGCTCGGGTTCGCGGATCCGTCGGCTGGAGCGCGGGCTGGAGCGACAAGCGGCGGAGATCGAACGCTTGCAAGCGGTCATCGAGCGTGCTGCCCGATGGACGTGGCTGCGTCGCATCCTCATCATGGCGCTCCTGATTGCTCTCGCCGTGCTGGCCGTTTCCGGAGAGTCCGGCGGTATGGCGATGACGCCCAGCCCTGAGGAATCGCCTTGGACATCATCGAAGCATTGACCGAAGTCTTGAAAGCGCGCCGTGGAGCGGATCCCGATTCGTCCTATGTGGCCTCTCTGTATGCGCGTGGACTGAACAAGATGCTCGAGAAGGTCGGTGAAGAGGCGACCGAGGTGCTGCTCGCAGCCAAGGATCATGGCCGCCCGGAGGCTGACCCCGCGGCGTTACAGCAAGAAGTCGCTGATCTTTGGTTCCATTGCATGGTTTTGCTCGTGCATCTCGACGTCCCGCCTGCGGCTGTGCTCGACACGCTTGCCGCACGGTTCGGTATTTCCGGTCACGAAGAGAAACGTAACCGTCATAATGCTCAGCTTAAGGGTCCGCTAGACTCGGGGCGAGAACAGGGAGAATCGTGATGTTCGGACTTGGCATTGGCGAATTACTGATCATCCTCGCCATCGTGCTGCTGCTCTTCGGACCGAAGCGTCTTAAGACGCTTGGGTCCGACTTGGGTGGCGCAATCAAAGGGTTTCGCCGGGCGGTGACGGATGATGAGTCCAAGGCGGCAGGGCCCGATCCGCGCGTGATCGAAGGCGAGATTGCCGGCAGCAATGGCGATCAGAGTCAGCGCAAGGACTCGCATGTTTGAAGTGAGCTTCCAGGAACTCTTCCTGGTCGCCATCGTCGCGCTTGTGGTGCTGGGGCCTGAACGGCTGCCCGGTGCTTTGCGTACCCTCGGCCTTTGGCTAGGACGCTTGCGCCGTAGTTTCGATAGCGTGAAGCAGGAGATCGAGCGCGAGATCGGTATGGATGAGGTGCGGCGCCAGCTACACAACGAGATGGTCATGGGTGAGTTGAAACGTATCGAGTCCGACCTGTCTGCGGCGACGCTCGACAAGCCGGCAGCACCCAAACCGACGGCTGCGCCCAAGTCGGCGGCTGCGCCCACACCGGCGGCTGCGCCCACGCCCGCGGCTGCGCCTGATGCAGTGGCTGCGCCGTCAGCGACCGACCCCAGTCCACCCAATGTCTGATCGCTTGCCCCCTGTTGAGGATTCGATCGCGGGTACTTCCGCGGCGCAGGCAGAAGACACGGCAGCAGATCCTGTTTCGAATGCGGATATGTCCTTCATCGATCATCTGGTCGAACTGCGAAGCCGGATCCTGCGCGCGCTGCTGTCCGTCTTTATTCTGTTTCTTCCCACCTATTATTTTGCCAACGAGATCTACGCGTTCGTCGCGGCGCCGCTGCTCGCGCACCTGCCGGAGAACTCGACCATGATTGCCACCGAGGTGGCAACGCCGTTCCTCACACCTTTCAAACTGGCTGCGTTTGCAGCTCTGTTTGCGGCAGTGCCCTACATCCTGCATCAGGCATGGGCGTTCGTATCGCCGGCGCTCTATCGCCATGAGAAACGCTTTGCTGTGCCGCTTCTGCTGTCGAGCGTTGCGCTCTTCTATTTGGGACTGGCCTTTGCTTATTTCCTGGTGTTTCCCGTCGTGTTCAAGTTTTTCGCCGGGATTACCCCCGCGGGCGTCGCGATGATGACGGATATCAACCGCTACCTCGATTTCGTGCTCAATATGTTCTTCGCCTTTGGTTTCGCCTTCGAAATCCCGATCGCCGTGCTGCTCATGGTGTGGGCGGGCATCACCACGCCGGACCGTCTTGCATCCTCGCGCCCCTACGTATTAGTCGGGTGCTTCTTTGTAGGCATGATTTTGACGCCGCCAGATGTGCTTTCGCAGTGCCTGTTGGCCATTCCGATGTGGTTGCTGTTTGAGACCGGCGTTCTGGTGGCGCGAATGCTCGAGCGTCGTGAGAATGCGGCTGACCCGAACGAGGCTGGCGGCTGAGGAATTAGCGGCTGAGCAATTAGCGGCTAAGGAAAAAGGTGGCGGGTCCGTCATTGACGAGCCCGACCTGCATGTCTGCGCCGAAGCGTCCCTCCGCAATGCGGGGCCAGCGCTCCCGCAGTAGCGCGATCAACCGTTCATATCCCTGTTTTCCTTCGTCGGGTGCGGCCGCGCCTCCAAAACCGGGACGTCGTCCTCGTGACGTGTCCGCTGCGAGTGTGAACTGGGAGACGACGAGCACTTCGCCGTCCACGTCTTGTACTGACAGGTTCATGGGCAGGCGGTCATCGGGAAAAATGCGCAGCTGCAGGATGCGGTCGGCCATAGCGCGCAGCTTGCTTTCGTCGTCACCGGGTTCGATTGCCACGAAGACCAGGAGCCCCGGTCCGATGCGCGCAATCGTTGCGCCGTCGACCGTGACGTCGGCCCGCAGCACGCGTTGCAAGAGAAGCTTCACCGGCGTCTGACTCGACTATCCCATGTTGCGGGAGCCGCCGCGCTTGCGTTGGTGTTCTTTCAGGAATTCCTTGCGAACTCGAATGGTCTTCGGCGTCACCTCAACCAATTCGTCGTCATCGATGAATTCCAGTGCCTGTTCGAGCGTTAGCCGCACGGGCGTGGTAAGCAGGATGTTTTCGTCGCTGCCGGAGGCGCGGATGTTCGTGAGCTTCTTTTCCTTGAGCGGATTCACGACCAGATCGTTATCCCGGCTGTGGATGCCAACCACCATGCCCTCATAGATCTCGTCGCCAGGACCGACCATGAGGCGCCCGCGTTCCTGCAGGTTGAACAGCGCATAGCCGACTGCCTTGCCTTCCGCCATGGAGACGAGCACGCCGCTCGAACGCTGGCCGATCTCTGCATCGAGCCGAGGACCGTAACCCGCTGAGCCAAACGTCATGATGCCGGTGCCGGAGGTCATGGATAGAAACTGTGGTCGATAGCCCATTAGCCCGCGGGTCGGGATTCGGTAACGCAGGACGGAGCGTCCTTGTCCGTCGACGCGCATGTCTTCGAGCTCGCCGCGACGTTCGCCAAGGCTTTCCATGACCTTGCCCTGGTAGGTTTCCTCGATGTCGACGGTGAGCCGCTCGTAGGGCTCGTAAACCACGCCATCCACCACGCGGGTGATGACGCGCGGACGCGATACGGCGAGCTCGTAGCCCTCGCGGCGCATCGTTTCAATCAGGACTGAGAGATGCAGTTCGCCCCGACCTGAGACTTCGAAGCGGTCCGGATCGTCGGTTTCCCGCACGGACAGCGCGACATTGTGCGACGCCTCGCGCAGGAGTCTGTCCCTAATCTGGCGGCTGGTCAGGAAATCGCCCTCACGACCCGCAAAGGGCGATGTGTTGACGCAGAACAACATCGTGAGTGTGGGCTCGTCGACGGTGAGCGTTGGCAGGGCCTCGACGCGGTCTGGGGCGCAGAGCGTATCTGAGATGCCGATGCCCTCGATTCCCGTCACACAGACGATATCGCCGGCCTCCGCAGACTCGCGCTCAAAGCGATCTAGCCCGCGGTAGCCAAGGATCGAGAGCAGGCGCGCTTTGCGCGTGCTGCCGTCGCGACTCACAACAACGACAGGGGTATTGCGTTCGACCCGCCCACGCGCGATGCGCCCGATGCCCATTACACCGACATAGCTCGAATAGGCGAGGGATGTGATCTGCATCTGCAGAGGACCGTTCCGGTCGACTCGCGGTTCAGGTACGTGCCGCACGATCGCGTCGAGCAGCGGAGTCATGTCGGCCACCAGCGCATCTGGCTCGAGACCCGCCTGCCCGAGAAGTGCTGAGGTGTAGACGATGGGAAAGTCCAGCTGTTCATCGGTGGCGCCGAGGCTATCGAAGAGATCGAAGACCTGATCGATGACACGGTAGGGCTCTGCGCCGGGTCTATCGACCTTGTTCACCACGACAATCGGGTTGAGGCCCGCGGCAAAGGCTTTTTGCGTAACGAAGCGGGTCTGGGGCATCGGACCATCCACTGCGTCGACCAGCAGGAGGACCGAGTCCACCATGGAGAGAATGCGCTCAACCTCGCCGCCGAAGTCGGCGTGTCCGGGTGTGTCAACGATGTTGATCCGGTAACCCGAGTATTCGATCGCCGTGTTTTTCGCGAGAATGGTGATGCCTCGTTCGCGCTCCAGTTCGTTGCTGTCCATGACCCGCTCCGGGCCGTCTCTGTCCAACACCCCGCTTTGCTGCAGCAAACGATCGACCAGAGTGGTTTTGCCATGATCGACGTGCGCAATGATCGCCACATTGCGTAGGTGGAGAGGTGCAGACGAAGGTTGATCGGCCATTGGGTTTTGGTCCGGGGCAGGGGGCGCGGATTATGCCGAAGGCGCGGAGCGCTGTCTTGGGCGCTAGCAAGCATCTTCGAAAGCGGTGCACGGAAGCGGCGCAAGCTCCGCTGTCAAAACGCACTAATATAGTGCGTTATCCGGAGGTCTGCTCTTTTTCGGTGCGAATGTTAGCGGAGGTTCACCGATTAGCGCTTGTTGTTCATGGTTTTTTGGGTGGCACGCATCTTGCCCTGTCTTGGGGAGCCAGCAATGGTGAATAATGCGCGCCGGTTAGGTCGCGACCCCGAGGATTCAGGCGAGCCGCTCGCCCGAGAGCGGCGCGGATGCTGTTTTCGATGCGTCAACAGCAGATTCTCGGGTTACAACGTAGAGTTTCCGTTCAATCGTAGGAGCAAAGAAAGCCATGTCGACGAAGACGCTCGCCATGATCGAGGAAAACGAGGTCAAGTGGGTTGATCTCCGCTTTACCGACCCGAAGGGTAAGGAGCAGCACACCACCATCCCGGCGGCCCGTGTCGACGCCGATTCGTTTCAGGATGGGTTCATGTTCGACGGTTCTTCCATCGCTGGATGGAAGAGCATCAACGAGTCCGACATGATTTTGATGCCCGATGACGACACCTGCGTCATGGACCCGTTTCGTGACGAAAAGACCCTGATTCTGCGCTGCGACATCATCGAACCGGCGACGATGCAGCCCTACGACCGCGATCCACGCTCCATTGCCAAGAAAGCCGAGGCGTATCTGTCGGCAAGCGGCATTGCTGATACAGCATTCTTCGGACCGGAAAACGAATTCTTTGTATTCGACGATGTGCGCTGGAAGGTCGACATGAGCGGCGCTTCTTACGCCATTAATTCCGAGGAGGCGGCTTGGTCCTCCCATGCGGAATTTGAGGGCGGCAACATCGGTCACCGCCCTGGCGTGAAGGGCGGCTATTTCCCGGTCCCGCCGGTTGATTCGGGTGCAGACATGCGTTCTGCCATGTGCAACGCCCTCACCTCCATGGGTATTGCGGTCGAAGTGCATCACCATGAAGTGGCAACCGCTGGTCAGAACGAGATTGGCGTGCGCTTCAACACGCTGGTGAAGAAGGCAGACGAGGTGCAGATCTACAAGTACTGCGTCCTCAATGTGGCCCATGCTTACGGCAAGACTGCCACTTTCATGCCCAAGCCCATCGTGGGTGACAATGGCAGCGGTATGCACGTACACCAGTCCATCGCCAAGGGCGGCGTCAACCTGTTCTATGGCGACGTTTATGCCGGCTTGTCAGAGATGGCGCTGTTCTACATTGGCGGGATCATCAAGCACGCGCGTGCGTTGAACGCCTTCACGAACGCGAGCACCAACTCCTACAAGCGACTGGTGCCCGGCTTCGAAGCACCGGTCCTGCTCGCCTACTCCGCGCGCAACCGCTCGGCTTCGATTCGAATCCCGTATATCCAGGGTGGTAATCCGCGGGGTTACCGCATCGAGGTACGCTTCCCGGATAGCACCGGCAACCCCTACCTCTCGTTCGCAGCTATGCTGATGGCCGGTCTGGACGGGATCCGTAACAAGATTCACCCCGGTGATTCCTTCGACAAGGATCTCTATGACCTGCCGCCCGAAGAGTTGGCGGGCGTACCAACGGTCGCGCATTCCTTGGCCGATGCGCTCGACGCACTCGACAAGGATCGCGAATTCCTGAAGGCGGGCGGCGTGTTCTCCGACGGCTTTATCGATGCCTACATCGACCTCAAGAAGAAGGAAGTCGAGGCGGTGAACATGACAACCCATCCGCTGGAATTCCAGATGTACTACAGCTGCTGACCCGTGCACGTCGCTGCTGCGGACCGCCATCGGCTCGCAGCAGCGCGTCCCGCTTATTCTCGGTTTCTCTGTGCGACTCTCTCACCGCCCTCTTAAGCCTGCGCTTGCTCGGCACGGGGGCAGGTCGGCCCTGTGCTTCGCTTTCCTCGCCCTCCTCGCCTTCGACGCTAGCGCCGATGTCTATCGCAGCGTGGATCCAGAGGGCACAGTCACGTATTCAGACGATCCGCCTCCGGGACATACGGACATAGAGCGCCTCGAGGTGCCGTCGACGGCCTCGCCGGAAGCGCCTTCCTCCCTTCTCGACGCTCAAACTGACTTGGATGAATGGCTGTTTCCTGATCCGGAGGTCGAGTCTCGGGCGGATACGCTCGCGGTCGAGGTCAGCATCCTGTCGCCCGCGAATGACCAGGCGCTGCGCAGTGACGACGGCTCGTTGACAGTCGAAATCGCCGCGTCTCCCGAACTCAGGACCGGGGACTTCGTTGAGATCCTGGTGGATGGGCGTCCGATCGCGCGCTCCGAGAGTCCGGTGGTCCTGCTTCAATCGGTCGATCGTGGCACGCATGTGCTTCTGGCGCGAATCCTGGACCCGAGCGGGCTCGAGGTTGCGGTGAGCGCGCCGGTCACTGTGCACCTCTTGCGACATTCCTCACAGCATCCGCGCCCATCCCACCCTGCGGATAATCTTCCGTCCCTCAAGCCCTAATCACGCGCCGCCCCCGGATATGCGCTAACTTGGTGCATTGTTGCACCATCAGTGGCGCGCATGCCGGATGCTCCGAGGGGAAAGACAGATAAGGACCTTTAGAAATAGGACTTATCCTCGAAGCGGTCACTAACTCTTTGTTTGGTGCGTTTTGGACCGCATTTTGCTTTACCCGCGCAGGGCGCGATGCTGCTTGCGCTGTGCGAGTTATCGGAGAGCTGACGGACAGTGTTGGCGAAGAGCGACATTCTGGATCACTTAACCACGGCGGTGATCGCGCTTGATGGCGATCTGCGCGTGCGTTACGTCAATCCGTCCGGGCAGGCGCTGCTCGGAACAAGCGATCTGCGCTCGGCAGGGCTGGTCATTGGTGAACTCGTGCGCCCGCAAGACGCCGCGCTGTTCGATCGCTTCCTGCAAGTGCTTGAAACCGGGCAGTCGATGACTCGACGCGGTGTTGACGTACAGACGCGTGACGGTGGCGAGATCACCGCGGATCTGACGGTCTCTCTGGATCCCAGTTCGCGCCATCTCATCATCGAAATGCAGCCGATCAATCGGCTCATGCGGATCAATCGGGATGATCATTCGCTATTTTCGCAGGAGACCAGCCGGCTTCTGGTGCGCGGTCTGGCGCATGAGATCAAGAACCCGCTAGGCGGTGTGCGTGGTGCGGCTCAGCTGCTCGAGCGTGAGCTCGATGACGACCATCTGAAGGATTACACGCGCGTTATTATCGGCGAGGCTGACCGACTCAAGGCGCTGGTGGACCGCATGCTCGGACCCAACGGTGAGGTCAGCCGACAGCCAGTCAACATTCATGGCGTGCTTGAGCATGTCATTCGGCTCATTGACGCGGAAGCGGCGGGGCGCATTCAGTTCTCGCGCGATTATGACCCGAGCCTTCCGCCGGTGTGGGGTGACGAGACTCAGCTCATTCAGGCGGTGCTCAACATCATGGCAAACGCGGGTCAGGCGCTGGTCGCCACGCCCCGTGCAGCGATTACCGTGCGCACCCGCGCAGTGCACAGATTCACCATTGGCAATCGCATGCATCGCGTAGTGCTCCAGACCGCCATCATCGACAACGGTCCGGGGATTCCGCCGGAGATGGTGGGGCGGATCTATTTCCCGATGATCAGTGGTCGGCCTGAGGGCACGGGGCTGGGGCTTGCGATCACTCAAACCATTATTGGCCAGCATGGCGGTGTCATCGAATGCGAAAGCCGACCTGGTCGTACCTGTTTCTCGGTATTTCTGCCGTTAGAGGAGAGGACTCGTGAGCAGTAATAGAGTCTGGGTGGTGGACGACGACCGTTCCATTCGGTGGGTGCTCGAGCGGGCGATGACCCAGGCGGGTATCCCTATCACCGCGTTCGCGTCGGCGGATCATGCGCTGCATCACCTGAATGATGATCGACCGATCGCTGTCATCACGGACGTTCGCATGCCGGGTATGAACGGCATGGATTTCATCGAGCGCGTGCACAAGGCGTACCCGCAATTGCCGGTCATCGTGATGACCGCGCACTCGGACCTGGACAGCGCGGTGACAGCCTATCAACGCGGCGCCTTCGAGTATCTGCCAAAACCCTTCGATGTCGATGAAGCGGTCGCGATTGTCAAACGCGCGATCACGTTTGCCGAGGAGACCGAGGTTCCTGCGGAGCCACGCAACGCCGAACCAGTGCCCGAGATCATTGGTCAGGCGCCTGCCATGCAGGAGGTGTTTCGGGCGATCGGGCGGCTAGCAAACTCCAACATCACGGTGCTGATCCGCGGAGCGTCGGGATCGGGCAAAGAACTGGTCGCCCGCGCCCTGCATCGCCACAGTCCTCGCGCGGCGGGCAATTTCGTCGCGCTTAACATGGCGGCCATTCCGCGCGATCTGGTGGAGTCGGAGCTCTTCGGACATGAGAAGGGCGCATTCACGGGAGCCAACACCCGGCGGGTGGGGCGCTTCGAACAGGCTGATGGCGGCACCCTGTTTCTCGACGAGATTGGCGACATGCCGCCCGACACGCAAACGCGCCTTCTGCGGGTGCTCGCAGACGGTGAGTTCTATCGGGTGGGGGGATTGACGCCCATTCGGGTTAACGTCCGCATTATCGCCGCGACGCATCAGCATCTGGAGCAGCGCGTGCAATCGGGGTCGTTCCGCGAGGATCTGTTCCATCGGCTCAACGTGATCAGCGTTCATGTACCCTCGCTCGCCGAGCGCAAGACGGACATTCCGCTCCTGGTGCGGCACTTCCTCGATCGCGCGGCGGAGGAGCTCAGTACGGAAAACAAGGTCATCAGACCGGAGACGCTCGAATATCTGTGTGCTCTGCCATGGCCCGGCAACGTGCGTCAGCTTGAGAATACGTGTCGTTGGCTCACGGTGATGGCCTCCGGTCGCGAAATCCACCTCGAAGATCTGCCTCCGGAACTCACGGTCGAGACCCATCGGGAGGCGCCG
The DNA here is from genome assembly GCA_049454295.1 of Pseudomonadales bacterium. Classification (GTDB taxonomy): domain Bacteria; phylum Pseudomonadota; class Gammaproteobacteria; order Pseudomonadales; family Azotimanducaceae; genus UBA7803. The sequence continues at coordinate 6,455 of JBMTYG010000002.1, read as the reverse complement.
GTGGCGAACAACTGGGAGCAGGCTCTCGAGCGCTGGGTTGATGAGATGCTGAATCAACCCGCAGGGTCTGCGGTGCTTGACGTAGCGGTTCCACGGTTTGAAAGAATCGTGATTCGTGCCGCCCTGAAACGGACGGGTGGACGCAAACGCGACGCGGCGGAACTGCTCGGCTGGGGGCGTAACACGCTGACGCGTAAGCTGGCGGAACTCGGTATGCCCGAGACCTGAGCGCGTTTGGATCTGACTACATTGCTTCATGTCGTGCTGTACGAGCCGGAGATCCCGCCAAATACGGGTAATGTCATCCGCCTATGCGCCAATACCGGAGCGACGCTGCATCTGGTCGAGCCGCTGGGTTTTCGTATGGATGATGCGAAACTGCGTCGAGCGGGGCTTGATTATCATGAGTGGGCCCGTGTGAATGTGCATCCGGGGCTTGCCGAATGCCTCGAAAAGGTAGGGCCCGGCCGGGTTTTTGCCTTCACAACGAAAGCTTCCCGACTGATGTCGGAAATCAGCTTTGTTGAGGGGGATGTGTTGTTATTTGGTCCTGAGACTCGCGGTTTGCCGGGCAGCGTGCTTGCAGCCTTGCCCGCTGATCAGCGCGTGCGCATCCCGATGCGCGCCGGCTCGAGAAGTCTCAATTTGTCCAACAGCGTCGCCGTGGTGGTTTATGAGGTCTGGCGCCAGCTTGGATTCGCTGGCGGTCTCTAAGGCCCGCAGTCTAATGGCGAACAAGGGAGGCTTGAGACCTCTGACACCGCGGGTGTGGGGCGCGATGTGTCAGAGGCACTGACTCTCTGGAAAGTTCAATGGGCAACTGGGGGTGGCACCGCGGGAGCAGCGACGGCTTGCTGTTGCTTGCGCAGCGCTTCTGCGTAGAGAGCGTCGAAGTTAATCGGCGCGAGATGAACGGGCGGGAAGCCGCCTCGGGTGACCAGTGAATCCACCGTCTCGCGAATATAAGGAAACAGCGTGTTCGGGCAGAAGGTTCCGAGAATGCGCTGGGTCGTCGGCGCGTCGAAGCCGCTAATCAGGAATATGCCGGCGTACTGCACTTCGGCGATGAAGGCTGTCTTCGCTTCGTCAATCCGCGCGCGCAGGGTGACCCCTAATACGACCTCGATGCGATCTGGCCCGAGATTCGCCGTCCGGGTGTTAATCTCCAGCTGGAACTCCGGGGTGGTTCGATTGCCGAAGATATCCGGCGCCTGCGGGCTTTCGAACGAGGCATCCTTCAGATAGAGCCGCTCAATGCGGACCTGCCCAGTGGCTACTTCCGGGTTACGGGGAGATTCTGATTCCGCCATTCCACCATTCCTCCGCCCAGTCTGCTGACATCCTTGAAACCCTGTTTGCGCAGAAGCGTGCCTGCGGCGCCAGAGTGCTGCCCCATCCCGCAGGCAACGATCACAGGCTGTTCCGCAAACTTACGCAACTCATCCACTCGGGTTTCGAGGCTCGCATAGGGAATATTGATTGCATTAACGATGTGCCCTGCGTCGAAATCCTTCCGATCCCGCACATCCACGACCACGGCAGAGTCCCGATTTACGCGATCAACGAGCTCTTGCGGCGTGACCGTCTTGCCCCCGCGGCGCATTTCATTACGAATGAAGAGCGCAAGCAGGACCAGAAAGGTCCCTGCGAGTACCGGATGATTGCCGAGAAATTCGAATAATCTGTCCATGCTGTCTCGTGCGCGGGCGCAAAGTTCCAGGGGGTCGGAAGGGCGAGGCCCGGTGATTATACACCGCTCGCTTTCATCCCGCCCCGAGCCGATCTGCTAGACTTTTTGAGGTGCAGGTCCCCCAGGTAGCCGCGTTTGCTCTGGGTCGGGCCTTGATTCGTCTGGACGAACGAAGCTGTGGGCGGACTCATGAAAAGAACCACTCTGCTGGTCATCCTTGATGGCTTTGGTTACCGGGAAGCGACGGAATCCAATGCGATTGCGGCGGCGGATGCGCCGGTCTGGGCGGAGTTATGGCGTGATCGGCCGCATACGCTCATCTCCGGTTCCGGTCGAGATGTCGGACTCCCCGCGGGACAAATGGGTAATTCCGAGGTGGGTCACATGAACCTCGGCGCAGGGCGCGTCGTGTATCAGGATCTCACTCGGATCACGCACGCGATCGAGCAGGGCGAGTTCTCGCGTAACCATGCCTTCCGCGCGCTGTTCGAGCGCCTGCGCGAGACGGGGGGCGCGCTGCACGTGATGGGGCTGCTGTCGCCTGGCGGTGTCCATAGTCACGAAGACCAGATTTTTTCTTTCATCGAAGTGGCCGCGCACGCGGGGATCGAAAAGATTTATCTGCACGCCTTTCTTGACGGGCGTGATACGCCCCCGCGCAGCGCGGGATCCTCGCTGGCGGCGGCATCGGCGCTGTTTGAGCGATTGGGGCGCGGACAGGTCGCGAGCGTCAGCGGCCGATTTTTTGCCATGGATCGGGACCGACGTTGGGACCGCGTCGAGCGTGCATACAATCTCATGGTTCGTGGCGAAGCGCCGTTTCATGCTGAAACCGCGCTGGAAGGTCTTGAGTCCGCGTATGCCCGTGACGAAAGTGACGAGTTCGTGCAGCCCACCGCGATCCACGCGACCGGAGAACTGCCGGTGCGCATGCACGATGGTGATGGGGTCGTGTTCATGAATTTCCGCGCGGATCGTGCCCGGCAAATCACGCGTGCATTGATTGATTCCGAGTTTGCCGATTTCGCTCGGCGCAGCACGGTGCGCCTTGCGGATTTCGTGATGCTCACGCGGTATGCCGACGATATCGACACGTCCTGCGCCTTCGAACCTCAGGGGCTGAGCAACACCCTCGGCGAATATCTTGCCGAGCATGGTCGTTCGCAGTTGCGCATTGCTGAAACGGAGAAATACGCGCATGTGACGTTTTTCTTCTCCGGCGGTCGCGAAGACCCTTACGAGGGTGAGCGGCGCATCCTCATCCCCTCGCCGAAGGTCACCACCTATGACGAATGCCCGGAAATGAGCGCGGTCAAAGTCACTGACGAGCTGGTGAAGGCCCTTCGCTCGAATGAGTTCGACTTCATCGTCTGCAACTATGCCAACGGCGATATGGTCGGGCATACCGGCAACTTCGGCGCGGCGGTGCGCGCGGTCGAGACGCTCGACGCATGCTTGGGGCGACTGGTCGCCACCATTGACGACGTTGGCGGTCAAATGCTGATCACCGCCGATCACGGCAATGTTGAACAGATGGAAGATCCGGATAGCGGGCAGGCGCATACGGCACATACGAGCGAGCCGGTGCCACTTGTCTACGTGGGGCCGCAAGCGGTGACGCTTGAGTCGGGTGGGGTGCTTGCAGATATCGCGCCCACGGTCCTCACGCTGATGCATATGGACATTCCCGTGGATATGACCGGTCGCCCTTTGGCCCGTATCCGCGAACGTCGCAGCGCCTGAGAGTTCGCCTTGCCCCGGGTGCCCATCGGGGGTGCTGCGCTGGTCCTCGTGCTGATGTTGACGGCTGGGGCTGCGCGCGCCGAGAACGATGCCGAAACCCGGGCTGAACTTGCCGAGACCACGGCGTCTCTGAATGATCTCGACAGTTGGTTCGGTAGCAGTGATCGAAAGCGCAATGCGCTCGAACGTGACATTGCCGAGCATGACAGTAAGGTCGCGCAAGCGAGCGCCGCTGCCGCGGCTGTTGCCGCGGAGGCCGAGAGTCTGCGCGAAGAAATAGCCGCGCTCGACCGTGACGCGATCCCGCTGCGCGAAGCACGCGCACGCGCCGCGCGGCGGGTGGCTGACCATCTACAAGCAGCCTACCGTCTCGCCGGTGAAGACTTCTTTCGCTTGCTCCTGAACGACGAGTCAGCGGACCGCCTCGAACGTATGGCGCGGTATCACCGCTACTTCAGTGCAGCTCAGGTGGAGGCGCTCACGCGGTACAACGAATCGCTTGCGGCGCTCGAGCGACAGGAAGCGCTGCTGGGTCAGCGCGTCGATGAGGCGATTGCCCGAGAGGCGGAGTATGCCCGTCGTATTGTCGCGCTCGAGGCGCTTCGCAGTGAGAATGCGGGCCTGCTGCTCCGGATTAAAGAGGAACAAAAGGACAAGGGGCGAGAGCGTGAACGGCTCGAGGCCGATCGAAAGCGTCTCGAAAGCCTGCTAGCCGCCATCAGTCGCAAGGCACTGGGGCTTGATGGCAGGAGCTTCGCCCAATCTCGTGGCCGCTTGCCCTGGCCGGTGGATGGCAAGGTTACGCACGCGTTCGGCAGCCCCCGAGCGGGTGGCCGGCTGCGCTGGAATGGCATCGTTGTGGGTGCGCCAGATGGCGCTGAATTCCGCGCGGTGCAAAGCGGGCGGGTGGTTTTTGCGGATTGGTTGCGCGGCTTTGGGTTACTAACCATCGTCGATCACGGCAATAGCTTCATGACGCTGTATGGCCAGGCGGAGGTCCTGACGCGTTCTGTCGGTGATACTGTTGCGCCGGGGGATGTGCTCGGCCGCGTCGGGCGCAGTGGCGGTAGCGGTCAGGCTGGCGTCTATTTTGAAATTCGTGAGCGTGGGCAGGTACGGGATCCCGTTAACTGGCTGACTCGCCGCTGAAGTGCCACACTGAATCTATGCACCTGCGTCCCCTCATTCTGCTGGGTATCACCGCGAGCATGGTCAGCGGCGTCGCACTGGGCGTGCTCGGCTATCGCGCTTGGCTGGCGCCTCCACTCACCAGTGACACCGCAAAAATGTTCGATCGGGTGCTCACGGAGGTTCAGGCGAGCTATGTCGAGGACGTGCCAAGGGAAGACCTTGTGAGCAATGCCTTGCGAGGCATGCTGCGCGATCTGGATCGGCACTCCGTGTTCCTTGAGCCGAAGGCCTGGGACACGCTCAAGAGTGAGACCACGGGCAACTTTGGCGGCGTGGGAATTGAGCTCGGGTTTCGCGATGGGGTGTTTACTGTGGTGACTCCGATGTCGGGGACTCCCGCGGAAGCCGCCGGTATTCGCGCGGGCGATCGCATTCTCGAGATCGACGACACGCCTGTGGGTGGTCTTGCCCTGCCCGAGATGGTTGAACGCTTGCGCGGCGAGCCAGGCTCTGTTGTCCAGCTGCGCATCGAGTCTTCCGATGATTCGGCGCCACGTGACGTCGAGCTCGTGCGTGACATCATCCACATCAACAGCGTCAATGCCCGCTTGCTAGAACCCGGCTATGGCTATGTTCGCATCAACCAATTTCGAGTAGAAACCGGAGACGAGTTTTCCGCAGCGCTTGCGGAGCTTGCTGCGAAGACCCGCGGTCCGCTGAAAGGGCTGGTGCTGGACCTGCGCAACAATCCGGGGGGGGTACTCCAGGCTTCGGTGGCGGTGGCTGACAGCCTGCTCGACCACGGACTCATCGTCTATACCCAAGGGCGTCAGCCGTCGCGCAAGATCCGCTTTAAGGCGGCTAACGAGGATGAACTGGCCGGCGCACCGGTTGTCGTCTTGATCAACGGGGGGTCAGCCTCGGCCGCCGAGGTAGTTGCGGGAGCCCTGCAGGATCATGGTCGGGCGCGCCTGCTCGGCAGCCGCAGCTATGGGAAGGGCTCGGTCCAGACCGTGGTGGAAATTGACGGCGAGGCGGCAATCAAGCTGACCACCGCGCATTACTACACGCCAAAGGGGCGCAATATCCACGAGCAGGGTATCGAGCCGGATCTGCCGCTCGAAGACGACCCCTCACCGGAGGATGATGAGGCCGTGATCGATCAGGCGCTCAGCGTCCTGAAGGCGGCTGGAGACACCCTGCAGGCGCGGTCATGATCGCGCGGTGTTCTGCTGGTCGAGCAGCGCTTGCCCAGCGCTAAAATCGAGCGTGCCCTCGTAGATAGCGCGACCGGTGATGGCGCCGAGAAGCGCGCCGTCGCGCTCGGCAGCCGCGGCTTTTAGCGCGTGCAGGTCGTCCAGATTCGCAACGCCCCCCGACGCAATCACCGGAACGCCCGCCGCGGCAGCGATCTCCAGGGTGGCCGGAACGTTAACGCCCGTTAGCATGCCGTCGCGGTCGATATCGGTGTAGACGATGGCAAAAATGCCAACGCTGCCCGCCCAGCGAGCGAAATCGAGCGCCGTGCGCGCCGAGGTTGAATCCCATCCTGACGTCGCGAGCAGCCCGTTGCGGGCGTCGAGGCCGAGGATCACATGGCCGGGAAAGCGTTTGCACAGTTCTTCGAGAAATGCAGGCTCCTCGATCGCGCGCGTGCCAACGATCACTTGCGAGATTCCAGCGGCGATATAGGACGCCACCGTGTCCGCGCTGCGGATGCCGCCGCCGACTTGCACGGGCACGTTGCCGACGGCGCTGGTGATGCGTTCGATCAGTTCGCGGTTGCGTGGCTCGCCGGCAAAGGCGCCGTCGAGATCAACGAGATGCAGACGCCGGCAGCCAGCATTCGCCCAATGCCGCGCCATGGCGATGGGGTCGTCGGAGAACACGG
>JBMTYG010000001.1:0-87170 GCA_049454295.1 Pseudomonadales bacterium | reverse complement strand
AGCGCGTTGTCAGATTCGTAGACCAGCAAGCAGGCGTGCAACGCCGGGTCTTCCGTGAGCGCGCCATTCGTGCGCACCCAGATGTGCTGTCGGGGTGCGTGGGGGGTCTCGTTGAGAAGCGCCTTGTGCTCGACGCGCCAGGCACTGAAGACATCTTCACGCAACGCTTGCGGCACCTTCTGAATCTGCGGCGGCGTGAGCGTGGGCATCGGGTCCTGATGGCTCAAGCCTGTCTCGACGACCTGAAATGATGCATCCAGATTGAAGATGGCGCTGCCGTTCTGGATCACGACAATGCGTCTGGTAGAAAACGACTGCCCGTCACGAATGCGCTCTACCTCGATGAGCGCCGGAACGCGCGGATCGCCCGGGCGCAGGAAATAGCCGTGCAGTGAATGGGGTGGTCGCTCCGGTGCCACTGTGCGAATACCCCCCATAAGCGCCTGGGCCATGATTTGCCCACCGTAGAGGCGATGGGTTCTGCCGGCGGGGTGACGCGCACGAAACAGGTTGTGCTCAATCTGTTCGAGGTTAAGCAGGTGAATCATCTCCTCAAGGCGCGCGGATCGAGGAGCGTGTTCGCTTAGTTCTGACATGGCGTCGTCTGTGGCAAAGGCGGCGATGCTATCGAATCGCGTGCCGTCCGGACAGTTAACCCCGTTCAGGCGGGTGGCAGGGACGATACGACCTTCACCGGTAACTCACCGTGTGTGCGTTAAAACGGAGCGCTACTCGTTCGCGATCGCGGTAATGCAGGCGTGGCAGCAAAAAGTTCTCACCGAGTGACCGTCGTGGTTGGCGCCGGAAGCGCCATCGGTGCCGCTATCGCCGCCTGTGCGCTCGCCGAAGGTCCCGTGTTTGCGCTCTCTCGGGCAGCGGCGTCGCTGCCGGGTGCGGCCGCGAGCATTGCCTGGGACCCAGGCTGCCCCAGCCAAATGATCGATGCCGTGCAGACCGTGGCCAACGCGACGTCTCGCGTGGATCGCCTGGTGATTTGCAACGGGCTTTTGACCGATGCCGCGCACGAGCCGCCGCTGCGCGCTGAGAAAGCGCTGAGGCAGCTCGAACGCGACGCGTTCCTGCACGGTATGGCGGTCAACGCGTGGGCTCCACTCGCTGCGCTCAAGGCGTTCGAACAATTGCTGCGGGCCGCCCCCGACCCGCGTGCGGCGGTGCTTTCCGCGATGGTGGGCAGTATCGGTGACAACCGCGCGGGCGGCTGGTTCACCTATCGCATGAGCAAAGCGGCGCTCAACATGGGCGTGCGCAATGTCGCCATTGAATGGTCCCGACTACGTGCAGGTCCGCTAGTGGCCTCGATCCATCCGGGAACGACGTTGAGCGCCTTGTCTGCGCCCTTCGTTGGTCCGGAGCGGGCTCGGTGCCCGGAGGAAAGCGCTGCCGCGGTGTTGCGCGTGCTTGACGGGCTAACCCCTGCGAAGTCCGGCGGATTCTTCAACTGGGACGGACGCGAGTTGCCGTGGTGACTCCGACTGGGTTTAAAGCTGACACTGGCGCAATCAGGGAGAAAACATGACGACCAACGAAGCTGCTCTGGGTGATGGACCGGACGCCGTACTGATCGTGTTTGGTAATCAGTTGTTTCACCCTCGGCACCTACCTGCGCCGCGGGAAGTGCGCGTTTTGCTCGTCGAAGATCAGGCCATGTGCACGCGCTATGCATGGCACCAGCAGAAACTCGCGCTGGTGCTCGGTGCCATGCGGGACTATCAGTCAACCTTAACCAGGTCGGGATACCTGGTGACCTATCACGCGCTGGATGAGGGTCTCGACTGGCAGCGCGCCCTGGAACGCCTCATAGCCTTGGGTGTTCGGCGGATGGTGCATTTTGAAGTCGAAAGCCCGGCGCTGGCGAAAGCGCTGACAGCCTTTGCTCTCCGCCACGAGTGCGGGCTGAAGGCGCTGCGCTCACCCATGTTTCTTGGCACGCGGGCTGATTTCGACGCTCACCTCGCCGAGCAAGGCGTGCCACGTATGGCGAACTTCTATCGCGCTCAGCGTGAGCGTACCGGCATTCTCATGGGCGCGACCGGCACGCCGGTAGGCGGTCGTTTCAGTTTCGATCCCGACAACCGCGAACGCCTTCCGCGCGAGCTCGTACCACCCGCGCCGATGGAAATCGAGCCTACGGCCGCCGCATCAGCCGTCCGTCGTCTTGTCGCTGACCGCTTTTCAGAGCATCCTGGTTCACTCGATTCCGCGTGGGTCCCGACCAGTCACGCGCAGGCTGAAAGTTGGCTCGACGACTTCCTCGTCAATCGCTTCCACCACTTCGGGACTTATGAGGATGCGCTTACCGAGCGTTCCCCGTTCGTGTATCACAGCGCGCTCGCGCCACTGCTTAACATCGGACTGCTGACGCCGGATAGGGTGCTCGACCGAGCGCTGGAGTTTGGCGCCCGCGAGTCGGTACCGCTCAATAGCCTCGAAGGTTTCGTGCGCCAGATTCTTGGTTGGCGCGAGTTCGTCAGAGGTGTGTTTCATCACTACTACGATCCGATGCAGAGCCGGAACATCTGGCGCGCGGAACGCAAGCTCACGCCAGCCTGGTACACCGGTGATACGGGCATCGCACCGCTCGACCACGTCATTCACAAGACGCTCCGTTTCGGATGGGCGCACCACATCGAGCGCCTTATGGTCGCAGCGAACCTCATGAATCTGGCGGGTATACAGCCGCAGGAGGTGTACCGCTGGTTCATGGAAATGTTCGTTGATGCGTACGACTGGGTGATGGTACCTAACGTTTTTGGCATGGGACTGACGAGCGACGGCGGTATTTTCACCACCAAGCCCTACATCTGCGGGTCGAACTATTTGCGCAAGATGGGCGATTACGCCCCGGGTCCCTGGTGTGACGTGATGGACGGCCTACTTTGGCGCTTTGTCGCCAACCACGAGACCACTTTGCGCGCGAATAACCGCCTGGCCCCCATGGTGGCGAACCTCGCGCGAGTTGCGCGCAAGCGGCCTGAGATCTTTGCGCTGGCGGAAGACTTCATCGAAACGCACACGCGTGCCGCCTGATGGCTTCGGTACTGGTCTTTGGGGGCAATGGCACCGTCGGCATCGGCGTCTGTAGCGCGCTGATTGATGAAGGTTTTGAGGTGCATGCGCTAGCCCGTCGTGGCGGGCCCCCGCGACCGCTAGCGCAGTTGTCGGCGCTGAAGGGCGTGCATTGGCACGCCTGTGATATCGCTGATGCGGATCGCCTTGGGACGGTCGTTGCCGAGATAAAGCCGATGTTTGCGGTAGTGGCCATCGGGCGATTGCAGCCGGTCGCCCAGCTGTTTCCCTCGCGTCACTCGGCCGTAGAACGCGCTGCAAGGGTTCCCGCGCAGGCTGCGCTTGAGGCGGCTGCTGCGTTGGGTGTCGAGCGTGTCGTGTACGTATCAGGTTTGTTCCCGGCGGTGCTCGCCTCGGGTGATCCGGCTCCCGCGCATCTGCGGCTGCTTGCGGGATTCCTCGCCCCTCAACGTGCAGCCAAGGCGGCGGTGGAGGCTCGGCTCATCGAGCTGTTCGGGCCCAACCGTGGTCTCGTGATTCGCGCTGGACTGGTCTGCGGGTATCAGGCCCAAGCGCCGGTACAGGTCTGGTGGCCTCCGGCCACACGATCGCCCGCCGGGGTAGCCCGCGTTCGCAAACTTGTCGCTAGCGCGACGCGTGCACAGGATATCGGTCACGCCTGTGCGCAGTTTTTTCGAGGCGAGCGTGGCGGCGGCGTGATAGCAACCACAGTGCTCTGAAGCGCGAGCGCCGTGTTGGGCCGTGGTCGGTCACACCACCGAGATCTGATGCAACCTGCGCGCGTGCATCGAGGGTGTTCACCGCTCTGACCTCTACCCACGCCCAATCCACCGTCGTAAGCTTGTGGCTCCGGCGGAGGGGACATGTCGGCGACCTACCAGATTGCAATCATCGGATCCGGGCCAGCGGGGCTTAGCGCGGCTGCGCGGGCGGCGGCTCTCGATCGCGCATCGGAAGTGCCATCACCACGCCACATATTGCTCGAGGGGTTTAGCGAGCACGCCAAAACGATCCAGCGTTACCAAAAGGGCAAGCACGTCATGGACGAGCCTGCCTATCTCGATCTTCGCAGCGATCTGGCTTTTGCGGCCGGCACGCGCGAAGCCATCCTCGGAGAATGGCTCAACGGCATAGACCGCACCGGGCTCAACATTCGCTATAACGCCGAGGTCGCTTCTGTGAGCGGCACTCGCGGTGCGTTCACCCTTGCCCTGAAGAGTGGCGAGAGTATCGCGGCGGAGAATGTGGTTCTGGCGATCGGGCTGGAGGGACAGCCCCGTCGACTGGGCGTGCCGGGAGAGGAACTCCCTAGAGTGCAGTATCACCTGGACGATCCGGACGAATTCCAGGGGGAAACCATTATCGTGGTGGGCGCGGGCGACAGCGCGATCGAGAACGCGCTTGGTCTCGCCGCCCACAATCGCGTCTACATCATTAACCGCCGCGAGGAATTCAGCCGCGCCAAGACCGGCAACCTGAACGCCGTGCTGGCAGCGATTTCTGATCCCAACCGCGATTTCCACTGTTTCTATCGCGCGGGCATCCGAGTTATCTCGGCGAACGCGAAGTCCGGCGGTCCGCCGCTTGAGGTCGTGGTCGATACACCGGATGGCGAGCAAACGGTGGCGTGTCATCGCATCATCGCGCGCTTGGGCGGTATCCCCCCGCGGGATTTCGTCGAGGCTGCCGGTGTGCAGTTTCCTAATGCACGGGCCGATGCGATACCGGCGCTCTCGGACACTTACGAAACCAACGTCCCCGGGCTCTATATTATTGGCTCTCTCGCCGGCTATCCGCTTATCAAGCAGGCGATGAATCAGGGCTACGATGTCGTTGAGTTCATCAACGGCAATCGTGTCGAGCCGGCTGACTTCCCGCTGTTGCGCAACCAGTTTGAGTTGCTGCCTTTCGAGCGTGCGCCTGGGGAAGTGCTTGAACTGTTCCAGCGCCGTATTCCGTTCTTCGCCGAACTCAATGCTCTACAGTTCCGCGAGCTTCTGATCGAGAGCGAGGTGCTCGCGAGCTACCCGGCCGGTGAACTGCGTGAAGGGGCCGAGGCTCGGCGCGCCAAGCTCGAGGCTGCGCTCAGGGCAGCGGGGCGTGAGCCGCGTCTTACCCGGGTTGTGGCGGAGGGCGATCTGCTCTATCGCCAAGGCGACTACGCCACCACGTTTTTTACCATCGTCGAAGGAGAGGTGGTCCTCGAGACCGACGACGGCATAGTGACGCCGCGGACGCTGACCCGTGGGCAGTTCTTCGGCGAGGGCAGTCTGATTTCCGGTCGTCCGGGCCAGGAATCGGCGGGGGCTGGCCCCAACTGCATCCTGGTGGCGACGCCGCGCAGGATCATGGTCAAGCTGTTCAACTCCAACGAAGACGTCCGTGAGGGTGTCGACTGGATTTTCATCGTGCGCGAACTGCAACGCGCTTTCGCCCCTGGCGCGAGCTTTGATGAGCTGCGCTCCATTTCCGCGGCGGCGGCGCTACGCCAGTTCAAGGCGGGCGAGGCCCTGTTCGAGGCGGGCAGTACTGGGGCAAGCCTGCACCTGGTGCGACGGGGCTCGGTATCGCTCAAGCGTATTGTCGGGGAGCACCCGGTTACGGTGGCTGAAGTCCGCGCGGGCGAGCTTGTTGGTGAGATGGCATTGATGGGCGATGCGGTGCGTCGTGAAACCGCGCTCGCGACGGTGGCGACGGAAACCATCGAACTATCCCGCAAGGAGTTCCTTGCGCTGATGAATTTGCCGTCCGCCAACATCGAAGCGCTGCAGGCTCGGGCGCAGGCGCGGCTGACGGACAATACGCAGATGGAGGTGCGCCCGGAGAGCAGCGGCATCATGAGCTTCCTGCTCGAGGAAGGGCTCGGTGAAGCAACGGATACCCTCCTGATTGACGAGACGCTCTGTATCGGCTGCGACAACTGCGAGCGCGCCTGCGCCGAGACCCATGAGGGGCTCTCGCGCCTGGATCGCGCGGCGGGCAAGACCTTCGCCAATATTCATGTGCCGATCGCCTGTCGTCACTGCGAGCATCCGCATTGCATGAAGGATTGTCCGCCCAACGCCATCTCCCGTGCCGCAGACGGGCAGGTCTATATCGCTGATACCTGCATTGGCTGTGGCAACTGTGAAGCGAACTGCCCCTACGATGTGATTCGTCTCTCCTATGCTGCGCCGCAGAAGCCGGGTCTGCTGCAATGGCTTTTGTTCGGCCGCGGGCCGGGTCCGGGCGAGCCGGCTTCATTCACGCCGGACGCGCGGTCGAAAGAACAGGGCAAACGGGCGGTCAAGTGCGACGCTTGCGTGAATGACCCATTGGGCTACGCATGTGTGCGCGCGTGCCCCACGGGTGCGGCCCAGCGCGTCAACCCTGAACAGTTCATTCGGCTGCTGCAGTCCGATGTTCGCTAATCTGCTCCGATACCGTAGCTATCGGTATCTCTGGTGGGGGCTGTTCAGCATTGCGGGCGGCATTGGTATTTATGTTTCGCACCAGACTACTGAGCCGCCGAACGGAGGTACCTGGCAAGGCTATGTCCTTGGCACCTGGGCGGCGCTTCTGATTGTCTGGCTCGCCTGGCTTGGAATTCGCAAGCGCAGCTATCGGGCGCGCTCTGGTACCGTGCAGGGTTGGACCTCGGCTCATGTCTACCTGGGTCTCGCGGTTTGGGTGCTTGCGACCCTGCACTGTGGATTCCAGTTCGGTTGGAATATTCACACGCTCGCGTGGGCGCTCATGTCTATCGTCATCGTGAGCGGCATCGTCGGGCTGTATGGTTACCTCAATTATCCGCTACAGATTGCGACGCTCCGCGCCGGGCATGGGCGCTCGGAGCTGTTTGCGGAATTGTATGAGCTGAATCGCAAGGGACGCGAGCTGGCTGCTCGTTCCAGTGCCGACGTGCAGCTCGCCGTGCAATCGAGTATTGCACGCACCACCTTAGGCGGCGGTGTCGCGGCGCAGCTCTCTGCACGCGACCGCTCCGCGTTCGAGACCCTTGAGGGCGGTGTCCAGCCAAATATCGACCAGGCGCCGGTGATCGACCTGGTCGCAGGCCGGCTGACGCGCGCGGATCGACGCGCGGAGGTTGGCGTGCTGCAAGACCTGCTGGCGGTGCTCTGCCGGCGTCAGGCCGTGTTGCGCCGGCTGCGTTCCGATATTCGCCTGCAGGGCTGGCTCAAGGCGTGGTTATACCTGCATGTGCCGCTCACTATCGGTACCCTCGTGGCACTTATCGTGCACATCCTCTCCACCTTCATTTATTGGTAGGGGCGCGCTGTGCAAATTCTTCTGCGCGAACTCATCTCAGGTCTTCCCGGCACACCCAGCGCGGTATTTCGCGATCGGGAGGTCACAGTCCCTGCAGTCACGCTGGGCAGTTCGGTCGACGCGGTGATTCAGGTGTATGGCGCCGACGTGGCGCCGCAGCATGTGACGCTTACGCCGTCTGGGGTGGCCTTCGACGTTCGCTGCGTGCGTGGCAGCGCCGTTGCGATTGACGGGGCGGCAGTGGGCAGCGGTCGCCTTGAACCAGGGCAGACGCTTGAGCTCGCCGGCGCGCGCGTGCGGGTGCTAAAGCCCCCTGCGGGATTCGCCGGGGCGCTGGAGGTAGAGCCGCAGAAAGAAGTTTCACCCGCAGCGTTCGAGGCAGCGTTCTCCGTAGATCTCGAGCAGACCCGGCTTGGCCGTCGGCGCCCGGCGTGGATCTTGGCGGGCATCGTGCTGCTCTTTGGACTCGTGCTTCCTTTCGCAGTGGATATCGACGCGATTCCCTGGTGGAGCACTGATGATGTCTGGTCTAGCGGTCCATTGCTGCCTGCGCACGCGGTCGCGGTGGGCGATGATTGCAAGGCCTGTCACGTGAAGCCGTTCGAACGAGTGCCGGACACTGCCTGCACGACCTGCCATGGCGCGATGGCGAACCACGCGCCGGAGCCGCTCAACAGCCATGTGGGGCTCGATACCGTCCGCTGCGCGTCCTGTCACAAGGAACACAACACGCCGCCGCATCTGGTGATCCGCGCGGATACGCTCTGCACCGACTGTCACGCCGAACCGGATTGGCCGGACAATCGGCTCGCGGCGGTGGCCGGTTTCTCCGAGGCGGACCACGCACCGTTTGCCGTTGATCTGCTCACCAGCAGTCACGTGCGGCGGGGCACAGGCTTCGCCTACGATTGGACCTGGCAGTCGAGCCCATTACCAGACGCAGTGGATCCGTCAAACCTCAAGTACCCGCACGACGTGCATCTCGATCCGGGCAAGGTGCAAAACCTCACGACCGGGGCTGCGCTAGTGTGCGCCGATTGTCACACCCTGCAGCCCGATGGCGAACATTTCGCGCCCATTCGTATGGAGCAGCACTGCCGCGACTGCCATGATCTCAAGTTCGATCGCACGGCGCCTGATCGCGAATTGCCGCACGGGAATCCCAGCGAAGCGCTGCTGGTGATGGAAGGTCATTACATGCGCGTGTTCGCGGACCCAACGCTCGACCTGCCAAAGCGAACCTGGCGTCGGTTGCCCGATCATGCGCGTCAGGCAGAGACCTGCACCGGTCCGGCGTATATCTGTGCTCGAGAGCGCACCGCGCGCGAGGCAGAAACCCAGTTTACCGTGCGGGGCTGTGTCACTTGTCACCAGGTCGCGGTGCACGATACGGATGATCTGCTCGGGCGTTATCAGGTAGCGCCGGTTCGGTTAACCCCGGACTTTTTCCGCAGCGCGCGTTTCGATCACGCCGCGCATCTGACCCAGCAAGACGCCGCCGGGGACGATGCGTGCCTCGACTGCCATGCAGCGGATACGTCGACCGCGAGCAGCGACGTGCTGATGCCGGATATTCAGCAATGCGTGAGTTGTCATGGCGATCGCCATCAGCCGCAGCTGATCCCCGTCGACTGCATCGATTGCCATGAATTCCACCCCACCGTCGCGACGGAGACCGACCCGTGATGCGAACTCCCTTTTTTGCCGCCCTGATTGCCGTTCTGGCGCTAGCCGGCTGCGGTGGCGGAGGTGGCAGCGGCAGCACCACCGGGACCAGCCAGCCGCCGAGCGGAGGGTGCAGCGGGTCCTGTGCCGACACCTCGACGCTGCTGACCGTCGCCGAAGTGGAGCGCGTACTGGCTCAGGGGGTGGCTGAGGCAAAGGCGCGCGATGTCCGGGCTACGCTCGCGGTCGTTGACCGGGTGGGTAATGTCCTCGGTGTCTATCGTATGGGCGCCGATCCGCTGCCTGTGCTCATCGCGACGGCGACGGATGACGAGGGGCGCGCCACGGTGTCGGGTGGGCTCGAGGGCATCGCACTGCCGCAGCCGGGACTGCCGTTCGCGCTCGACCATCAGGCAGCGATTGCCAAGGCGGTCACGGGTGCTTATCTCTCGAGCGAGGGCAACGCCTTCACCACCCGCACGGCAGGCCAGATTGTGCAGGAGCACTTCAACCCCGGTGAGCGCGATCAGGCAGGGGGCCCGCTGTTTGGCGTCCAGTTCAGCCAGCTTGCCTGCTCGGATTTCATGCAGCGCGCCGATGGACTAGGGGTCACTGTCGGTCCGCAGCGGTCGCCGCTTGGGCTGTCTGCAGATCCCGGTGGCATGCCGCTCTATAAAAACGGCACCGTGGTGGGTGGCGTCGGTGCTATCGCAGATGGACGCTACAGCCTTGATAAATTTATCGCCGATAGCGACCGCGATGTGGACGAACTCATTGCCACCGCCGCGACCTTTGGGTTTGCCGCACCGCCGGACCGACGCGCGGACCGGATTACGGTCGACGGCAAGACGTTCCGCTTCAGCGATGTTGAATTTTCCAATCTGGCGCGAGATCCGGCGTCCGCGCCGGGGTTCAGCACGCTCACTGCGGCGGATGGTGGGCTGGTTCCCGTGCCGGGCTACACGGACGGTAACCTGCGTCAGGGCGTGTCGTTTGGCGACCCGGCTTCGGGGATTAGACCTGACACGGTCGATTTCCCGGGGCAGGACGCGTTTATCTTTGTTGATGCGAGCGATCAGCCCCGGTTTCCGCCCCGTGCGGGGACCGATGGCGGGCTTTCGGAGAATGAGGTGCGCGTTCTCCTGCGTGAGGCGCTTGCAGTCGCGAATCGTGCCCGCGCACAGATCCGTCGTCCGCTCGGCAGTCAGGCGCGGGTTACCATCAGCGTAGTCGACACCCGGGGGGAAATTCTTGGCATGGTGCGCACGCGTGACGCGCCCGTGTTTGGTGCCGACGTTTCGTTGCAGAAGGCGCGGTCAGCGACACTGTTTTCGGCCCCGACCGCAGCGGAATTTCTAACGGGTCTGCCGGCGGCGCAGTATTTGACCACGGCTTCTGACGCCGTCAGTTTCACGCCAAGCCCGATCGGCACCTACATCACTGACCTGCGCGCCTTCACCGGCATGCCCACGCTGCTTGGCGATGGCGCGATCGCTTTTGCCGAGCGCAGCATCGCCAATCTTTCGCGTCCGTTCTATCCGGACGGTCTGCAGAGCGAACCACACGGCCCGCTCTCAAAGCCGTTTGCCGAGTGGAGCGCGTTCTCGACCGGATTGCAGCTCGATCTGGCGCACAACGCAATCCTCCAGCATGTGCTGTTTGTCGCGGGGGTAGGCACTCCGGATGTAGGTACGAACTGCGCGGGCATCGAACTGGCAGCGTCACTGGTTGCAACGCAGACCACCAATAGCCGTCAGCTCGCCAACGGGCTGCAGATCTTTCCTGGCGGGGTACCGCTCTATCGCGGCACAACGCTGGTTGGCGGTATTGGCGTATCGGGCGATGGCGTCGATCAGGACGACATGATCGCGTTTCTGGGCGCACACAACGGTGGCATTGCGCTCAACGGCTCTGTGGGCAATGCCCCCAGGGCGCAACGTGCGGACACGCTGACACCGCGCGACGTGCGCTTGCGCTACGTGCAGTGCCCGCAGGCACCGTTCCGCGACAGCAGCGAGGAGGACGTGTGCGTAAACAAGTAAGCAGGCTGCTCCTGGGTGGCAGCACGGCGCTGCTGCTCGCGCTACCTTGGGCGCCAACCGCCGTAGCCGCGGAGGCCGTGTGCTACCAGAACGACGAGGGTCGCATCGTTCAGCGCCGGCGTCCCGGCTTCAAGCCTGTGCCCTGCCCGGCCCCAGCCGAGGGGAGTGATACGGCGTCCGAGGCAGCTGCGCCCGTATCGAATGCGGCGACCCGTCGACGCATTCGCCAGTCCGAGTGGCAGCGCATTTCTCCGGCCATGGCAGATCGTAAACCCAACCCGGCTTCGGTCGTGCCGCGACCCGGGCTGCCGGACTATGTAGACCGTGTGCCGCTGCCCGACCGCTGGCGCATCGTGAACACGCTCGGCTACCCGGACAATTGGTGGGATCCGTACAACCAGAACACGCTGAAAGGTGATCGGCCGATCCACGATGACTGGTTCTTCAATCTGGGCGTGATCTCGGACAGCGTGCTCGAGATCCGTGACGTGCCGACCCCGGTGGGCGGCAATTCCACAGCGGGTCCTGGCGGACTCGGTATCTTCGGCGCACCCGAGCAGCTCGTCGCGGTCGAGAACGTGGCGCTCGAGTTCGTGTATTACCAGGGTGACACCGTGTTCCGCCCGCCGGATTGGGAATTCCGGTTTATCCCCGTGTTCAACGTCAATTATGTCGAGCTGGAAGAAGTCCAGGGCGTCAACGTGAACCCGCGCCACGGCGAGGACCGCACGGATGAACACGTGGGTATTCAAGCGCTGTTTGTCGACAAGCATTTGCGAAACGTGTCCGATCGCTATGATTTCGACAGTCTGCGTGTCGGCATCCAGCCGTTTTCCTCAGATTTCCGTGGCTTCCTGTTTCAGGACAATCAGCTGGGTGTTCGTCTCTTCGGAAATCGTTCGAATAACGTCTTCCAGTACAACCTGGCCTGGTTTCGACGTCTCGAAAAGGACACCAATAGCGGTCTTAACGATGTGGCCAAATCCGTTCGCGATGACGATGTGATCGCTGCCAATGTGTATTGGCAGGACTTCCCTGTTAAGGGCTTTGTCTCGCAGGCGACGGTGATGCACAACAGCAACCGCGAGGACGACGATTTTTATTACGACGAAAACGGCTTTATCCAGCGCCCAGCCTCGGTCGGCGGCGAGCGGCCGCGGGGGTATGAGGTCACCTATGTCGGTTTGAACGGCGATGGACATTTTGGTCGTTTCAACTTGACCGCATCCGCCTACCTCGCCGTTGGCGAGGGCGACCCCGGCACTTTCGTCGATCGCAAGGTCGATATCGCCGCAGGCTTTTTCGCGGCGGAAGCGTCGATGGATTTCAGCTGGATTCGGCCGCGACTCTCGTTCCTCTACGCAACGGGCGATGAAGATCCCTACGACGATGAGGACAACGGGTTCGACGCGATCTTCGAGAACCCCCAATTTGCGGGTGCCGATACGAGCTACTGGATCCGTCAGGCGGTGCCGCTGGTGGGTGGTGGTCGTGTGGCCCTGTCCGGCCGCAATGGCGTGCTGCCTTCGCTGCGTTCTTCGAAAGAGGAAGGCCAGTCGAACTTCACCAACCCAGGGCTTTGGCTGGTGGGCGGCGGGGTCGATCTCGATGTGCTGCCTGAACTTCGCGCGAGCGTGAACTGGAATTATTTGCGCTTCGATCGTACCGAAGTGCTGGAAGCGGCGCGCAATCAGGCGCCTATTGATGAGGAGATCGGGCATGACGTGTCGGTGTCATTCACCTACCGGCCGTTCATGACCCAGAACGTGGTGTTGCGGGCGTCCTGGGCGCGGCTGTTGCCGGGCAAGGGATGGGACGACCTGTTCCCGGATGAAGAAGCGGATTACATCCTTTTCAACCTGGTGCTTGCGTACTGATGGACAAACGAACACTGGTCAAGAGTCTCGTTGTCGTTCTCGCCACGGTCGGCGCGCTTCCGGCGGCGTGGGCGAGTTCTGCATCGAAGGCGGTCGAGCGTGATTACGTTATGGCGCCCGCCGCGCCTGAACGTCAGACCGTGGCCCAAGCGGCAGCAAAAAGTGAGGGCTGCATCTCCTGCCATACCCAGTCTGATACCAAGACCATGCACGTAAACCCGGCGGTACGCCTCGGTTGTACTGACTGTCATGGCGGCAATGCGGGTGTATCCCTTAAGGAGGGTGTCCCCGCGGGCAGCGCCCAATACACGGCGATTCAGGAACAGGCGCACGTGCTGCCGCGCTACCCGGATGACTGGCATTACCCCTCGAGCGCCAACCCCGAACGCACGTACACGCTGCTAAACCGCGAGTCGCGCGAATTCATACGCTTCACTAACCCGTCGGACAATCGCGTGGCTTCTCTCGCCTGTGGCGCGTGTCACCAAGGAATAATCGAGGCATCCATTCGCAGCCTCCATGCGACGGGCGCCATGCTCTGGGGTGGAGCCGCGTATAACAACGGCATTTTGCCGTTCAAGAATTACATGATCGGCGAGTCCTATACCGACGACGGACAGCCTTCGATTCTCTATGGACCGAAGGTGCCGGATGAGCTCAAGGATGAAATGGAAGCGAAGGGCGTGCTGCCCTATCTCTACCCGCTTCCGACCTGGGAGACGGTTAAACCCGGCGACATTTTCCGCGTGTTCGAGCGTGGCGGGCGCAACATCAGCAATCTGTTTCCAGAGACAGGCCTGCCAAATTCGCTCGGCCAGCTGCAACGCATTGAGGAGCCTGGGCGTCCCGACATCCGTCAGTCAAACCGTGGTCCTGGGACCGGCGCTCGCATCTCAGTGCCGCTCATCAACATCACCAAGACCCGTCTGAATGATCCGTTCCTGTGGTTCTCGGGTACCAATGATCAACCGGGTGATTATCGCAATTCGGGCTGTGCCTCCTGCCATGTGGTCTATGCCAATGATCGTGATCCCCGGCATTCCGGGCCCTATGCGCAGCATGGTCACGAGGGCAAGAGCATCACGCTGGACCCAACCATTCCGAAGGATCGCACCGGGCATCCGCTGCAGCATGTCTTCACCCGCGCGATCCCGACCAGCCAATGCATGATCTGCCACATGCACCAGCCCAACATGTTCATGAACACCTATCTGGGTTACACCATGTGGGACTATGAATCCGATGCGCCGCACATGTGGCCGGAGGAGCAGCAGTACCCAAGCGATGCAGAGGTGCGCAAGACGCTCGATCGCAACCCAGAGGGTGCCGCGCCCCGGGGTAAATGGGCGGATGTGGAATTCCTGAAGAACGTATCCGACCTGAACCCGCAGCTCTCGGACACCCAGTTCGCGGATTACCACGGTCACGGATGGAATTTCCGCGCGATCTTCAAGCGCGATCGCAAAGGCAATTTGCTCGATGCCGAGGGCAACAAGGTCTCGGACGAGGATCCAGAGAAGTTCGACAAAGCCGTGCACATGTCATCGATTCACGTGGATGTGGGCATGCACTGTGTCGACTGTCATTTCTCTCAGGACAACCACGGCAACGGCCACATTCATGGCGAGGTGGCGCTTGCCGTCGAGATCGGCTGCAAGGATTGTCATGGCACGGCGAAGTCGTACCCCAACCTGTACACCTCGGGGCCAGCTGCGCTCGAAGGCGGAATGGATCTGACGACGCTGCGGACGCCGGACGGACGGCGTCGGTTTGAGTGGATCGGCGACAAGCTCTATCAGCGCTCCATGCTGGATCCCAAGCTCGAGTGGGAAATGTCGCTGGTCAAGGACTCCGTCACGCCGGGCAATCCCGCCTTTAACCCGGTGGCCGCGCGATCCAAGCTGATGAGCCGCGACACGGCCAAACAGACATGGGGTCCTCAGGTGCCAAGCGGTGAGCTTGCGCACTCCGATGAGAACATGGAGTGCTACACCTGTCATACCTCTTGGACGACGTCCTGCGGCGGCTGCCATCTGCCGATCGAAGCGAACTGGAAGACCGAGCGGCACCACTACGAGGGCGGTGAGAGCCGCAATTACGCGACCTACAACCCGCAGGTGGCGCGGGACGACATGTTCCTGCTCGGCATGCGTGAGCCGTCGAAGAGCGGCAAGATTGCGCCGGTGCGCTCGACGTCGGCGCTGGTCCTGTCCTCGACCAATGCGAACCGTGAGAAGATCTATATTCAGCAGCCGCCGATTGCCTCAAGCGGTTATTCCTCGCAGGCCTTCAACCCCCACTATCCGCACACGGAACGCAAGACCGAAACCAAGATGTGCGAGGACTGCCACATCTCGGAACGCAATGACAACAACGCGATCATGGCGCAGCTGCTCATGTTCGGGACCAACTTCATCAACTTCATCGGCTACAACGCTTGGGTCGGCGCGGAAGGCTCGCTCGAAGCGGTGCAGGTGACGGAGTGGGATGAGCCTCAGGCAGTCATTGGCAGCTATCTGCATCGTTATGCGTATCCGGACTGGTTCCGTGATCACGAAACGCGCGGTCAGAAGCTCGAGCACGGCTACAACCACCCGAGCGGGCCGATCCACTGCGTGCAATTGCGCGGCGAATATGTGTTTGCGGCCGCTGGATCCGAGGGCACGCGCGTATTCGATGCGGCCAGTGTCTCGAATAAGGGCATTTCCCAACGCATCATCACGGCGCCGTTCAGTCCGCTTGGTCATGACACGCGGGTGGAGTCGAAGAACGCGACCTGCATGGCGCTGCCGACGAACCAGCCGGTCAATCCGGCGCGTAACGAAGGCGAACTCATGCGCGTCACCAACATGGAGCAGCCGATCCACCCGATCTACAGCTACATGTTCATCACCGACGCTGAAGAAGGGCTGATCACCGTCAACGTCGACACACTGGTCGACGGCGAACCGCGCAACAACTTCCTCAAGCGCGGGGCGACCTGGAACCCCGGTGGCGTGTTGAACGGCGCACGCTTCATTACCCTGGGCGGTCACTACGCCTATGTGCTAACGCCCGCGGCGCTCGTGATCGTGAATGTGGATAACCCGCTGGCGCCGACCCTGACGGCAACGCTTCCCTTGGTGGAACCGCGTGGGGCGTCGCTGCAATTCCGCTATCTGTTTGTGACAGACGCCGAGGGTCTAAAGGCCGTGGACGTGACCCAGCCGGAGGTGCCGCGCCTGGTTCCTAACAACACGGTCCCAGTGGCTGACGCGCACGGCGTCTTTGTGTCGCGTACCTATGCCTACGTTGCGGCGGGACGTGACGGTGTACTGATCGTAGATGTCGAGCGACCGGAGGCTATGCGCGCGTATCGGCAGTTCAATGCCGATGGGCGTTTGGTGGACGCGCGCGACGTGGTTGTGGCCTCAACGAATGCCTCGCTGTTCGCCTATGTGGCTGACGGCGCGGGCGGACTCAAGGTGCTGCAACTCACCTCGCCGGAACTGCAGCCCAAATTCTACGGATTCAGCCCTGAACCGAATCCTCGACTCATCGCCCACTTCCCGACCACGACGCCGGCCTTGTCGCTGTCGAAGGGGCTGGAGCGCGACCGGGGCGTCGATGAAACGGGTGGCCAGGTAGCGGTGTTTGGGCGTCGTGGTTCGCGGCCCTTCACGCTGCCTGAGATGCATCGGCTCTACTTGAAGGACGGCAAGCCCTGGTCCGTGACCAACGCGATGCCCTCGGCAGAGCCGGCGCCCGTCGCGACCCCGGAGACCATGCCCGAGCAACCAATGGCAGGAGGTGGCCGGTGATGGGACGCGCCGCGCTTTTGCTGCTGCTGCTGGTGGGGCTGCCTGCCGCTGCCGAGCCGCTGGACTCGCGCAAGCACATGGGCGTGGCGAGCTGCGCGACCGGTGTGTGTCATGGCAAGCTGGAGGAGCAGGCGAACAGTAACGTCTGGCTGAATGAGTACCGTATTTGGTCTTCCGAGGACCAGCACTCGGGAGCCTATCAAACACTGCTCACGCCGGAGTCCAAGGCGATCGCGCGTAAGCTCGGTTTGCCGAGTGCGCATACGGCGAAGATCTGCCTCGACTGCCACGCCGACAATGTGCCGGCGGAGCAGCGTGGACCCAAGTTCCAGCTGTCCGACGGCGTTGGCTGCGAAGCCTGTCATGGGGGTGCGGAGCTCTGGCTTGAAACCCACACCGAACCCGGCACGCGTCATGCCGACAATCTGGCCAAGGGTATGCTCGCGACCGAGGACATCAACGTCCGTGCCGAAGTTTGTCTGTCCTGTCACCTTGGGACCGGCAACCAGTTCGCCACACACCGCATCATGGGCGCAGGCCACCCGCGCCTATCGTTCGAGCTTGAGGCGTATACGGTGAATCAGCCCGCGCACTATGGGGTCGACGAAGATTATGTGCAGCGCAAGGGGCAGCCGAGTGGGTTCGACGTCTGGCGCGCAGGACAGCTGCAAAGCGCCCGTCGGCACCTCGAACTTCTGAATACCCCGCTCTTGCGCGAGGGTGTGCCAGACTTTGCGTTCTTCGACTGCCACAGCTGTCATCACCCGATGGACGATCTGCGCTGGGCTGAGGAGCGGCGTCAACAGGGCCTTGAGCCTGGCGGTCTGCGTCTACAGGACCAGCATCTGTATATGCTGCGGGCGGTCGCCAGCGTGCTTGCACCCGCTGAGCTCGACAACTTGCGGCGGCTTCAGGTTGCCTATCTCAAAGCCGGGCAGCAGAGCGTACCGGCAACGCGCACAGCGGCAGCGGAACTTGCGCGCTGGATCGACAGTCAGCCCTGGACCACGGGCAAAGCCTCCGCTGCCCAGGCCTTGGCGGTGCGTAAGGCAATCGGGCAGATGGGCGCGAATGGAACGCTCACCGACTTCGCTGCGGCCGAGCAGGCGTTTCTCGGCATTGAAAGTCTGTCTTACCACATCGGCGACCACGATCGCCTGCAGGGCGCGCTGGATGCGGTGTTCGCAACTGTCGAAACAGACCGCAGCTATGATCCGGCGAAATTCCGGGTTGCCATGACCCGTCTTGCGGCCAGTCTCTGAACGCCATGACCAGCTATGGCGTGCAGACGCTCACCGGGGTACGTCATCAGGTGAACGAGGACGCCCACGGCGCGCTCCCGGGTCGTGGCGTCTGGGTCGTCGCCGATGGCATGGGCGGCCACGCGGCGGGTGATGTTGCAAGCCAGGTAGCTCGAGACAGCGTGCTCTTCGCAGTAGAGCGGAAGCGCGGATTGGTCGATGCCATTGCTGACGCCCATGCAGCCGTCGTGCGCAAAGGTAGCGAAGTGCGGGCACGTCGAGGAATGGGTTCCACGGTGGTGGCTGCGCATGTCGAGCAGCGCAGCGGAGAGGCACGCATTGCGTGGGTAGGCGACAGTCGCGCCTATCTGTGGCGGGATGGAGAGCTAAGACGGCTGACGCGGGATCACTCTCTCGTGCAGCAGATGGTGCAGCAGGGACGCATTAGCCCTGCGCAGGCTGAGACCCACCCGGATCGCAATGTGCTGCTGCGCTGCCTCGGGTTTGAGCAACCGAGTATCGACCAAGTCCGAATGCAGCTTGAACCGGATGATCTTCTGCTGCTCTGCACGGACGGCGTGACCGGCGAGCTCAATGATCGCCGCATGGCGGAAATCGTTGCCGATACGGACGACCCGCAGGCGTGTGCGGATGCGCTGATCGAAGCGGTGCGCGCGCAGCGTGGCGGTGATGACGCAACGGCCATCGTGATCCGTTATTCTCCGGTATCTTCGGCGTGGATCCCCGTGCTGGCCGGTGCCCTGGTCGGGGTTCTGGCGTTTTCAATCTGGATGTGGATGAGATCCTCATGAGCGGTTTCTTTCTGATCAAAGGCGATGACCCGGGCGGTTCCGATCGCACCGAGATTCGTGGTCCGACGCTTGTGGGGCGCGGTGATGATGCGGCGCTCAAGGTAACGGAAGGGCATCCTTCGCGACGCCATGCGATGCTCACGCTGGATGACGATGGCTTGTGGGTCGAGGACCTGGGTTCCGCGAACGGCACGACGGTTAACGGGCAGCGCATTGCCTCACGCACATTGCTCTATCGAGGCGATCGGGTTGCGTTTGATCTCGCGTCCTTTGTGGTCGAGGCGCCGGAAGCGGAAGCAGTCGACGACGCTGACGTCACCGTCATTCGCCGTTCTCCAGAGCCTGACGCGACGGTGATGCGTCCCGCAACCCCGGCAGCGGCAGCCCCTGAAGCCGCAGCCGCAGCCCCTGAGCCTGCTCCCGCCGCGCCGCGGTTTGAGGCCGAGGCATTGCAGAGCCATGTGCCGAGGAGTTGGGCGGACCCGGACTATCAGGGGGAGGGTACGCGTATCCTCTCGGCGGAGGAAATGCGCGCTCTGGCGGAAGGCGGTGGCAATGCGCCTGCTACCCCCGGCGAGGCGCCTGCGCCCATGCACATCGAGGGACCGCACCTGGTGATTGTGGCAGGCCCGGCAGCGGGCATGGCCTTTGCCCTCGTTGAGGGTCGAGGGGAGTGGACCATCGGCACGGCGGAAGAGCGCGATATTCGCCTCGAGTTTTCCGGCGTGTCCGCCTACCACGCGAAAATTGTCGAAGAGAGCGGGCGCTGGCGCATCATTGACCAGATGTCTGCTAATGGCACCTGGGTGAACGGACATAAGACGACGATCAGCTATCTCCAGCAGGGCGACAAGCTGCGGTTCGCTCAGGTGGAATGTGAGATTCGCTTGTACGGCAGCGCGGCCCGCGCTAAGAGCCCCGCCTCCTCGCGCCCGGGCAAAGCTAAAGGGAGTGGCTCTGGACGCCGCAACCTCATCATCGGTCTCATGGTCGCGGCGGCAACCGGCGCTGCGCTCTGGTTAGCGAGCAATTTCCTCTAGCGACGCGAGATCAGCGCGCCGCGACGGGCACGAAGAAGAAGTCCCCAACCTCGTGGCCAGCGGCCTTGATGGTCTTGAACTCCGGCGTCTGCTTGAAATCCATCTCGGCAGCCCGCTCTGTCACCTGCGCCTGCAGCCTCAGGAAAAGTTCTGGGCTCGGGAGCAGGCGATCATTGTTCTCGAGTTCATCGAGGAACGCTTTGGCGAACACTGAGTGCCGACCGCCGCCCTCGTCGAGCACCGGTTGGTCACCGCCCGACGACAGCAGCAGGCGCGAGCGTTTGCCCAGCTTGAACTTGAGGAAGTCCATGTTGCTGTACTGGGGACCGTTGTCGCCGACCATGAGAAAGCTCGGTTCAGTCGACAGCAGCCCGGCGTAGCAGGAGTCGGCAACCACCCGCACCCGTTTCGCGCGTATGCGCGACAGGTGCCCGGTCACAAACTCATTAGCCACCCAAAAAGTGTTGCGCGGCGGTGCCTCCGCGTTTGACGGCAGCCAATAGCCGATTTCGTTGCCGCCAGTGGTTAGCCGATTCCCGTGGCCGGCGTAAAAGAGCAGCAGGTTATCGTCTTCCCCGACCACGTCATAGAGATCGTTGATCGCCTTCATGATCGCTACGTTGTCACCGTCCGCGACGGTAAATACGGTGAAACCGTAGCGCTCCTCGAGGATTCTTTTGGCACGGTCCAAATCGGACAGCGGTGTGGTCAGGCTCTCGATGCTCGAATAGTTCTGGTTGCCGATCAGGAGCGCGTAGTAACGTCCGAGGGAAAGGCCGCTATAGGAGCGCATCTCAGCTTCGGCCTGCTGGACCGAATTGGCGGGCTGCAAGGCGATCGGCTGGCGGGTGCGCAGCGCGTCCTGCGCCGGAGGCATCGGTGCCGTGTTTGGCGCAACCGTGGGCGCCGCCGCCACAGCCGCTGGCATCGCGCCCAGCTTGCTTGCGCTGTCATCGCGCTGTGATTTGAGCTGCAGGATAAGCCCGTTCAGCATCTGAACCTCAGTCGCGGCGTCCGCGCCCGCTTGGCTGCTCGCTTGCAGCTGGGTGCGCAGCTCCTCGAGGCGCTTGTTTAGAAGCTCGATCTGGGCATCTTTCTCCGCCACCGCCCGAGCCAGTTCTTCCCGAAGGGCTTCCTGCTCCCGTGCAGCAGCAGAGGCGAAAATGACGTCGTCAGCCTGGATGCCCCAGGCCTTGCGATACCAGTTGAGCGCGGTGACCTGGTCCTGGGGCACGCCTAGCCCCTGCTCGTACAGGGTGCCGAGGTTGAACTGCGCTCGGGTGTTACCCTGACCGGCAGCCTTCTCGTACCAAATGCGCGCAGCCTCGTAATTGGGCTGGCCGCCAATCCCGCGCTCGAAGATCTCCCCGACATTGACCTGCGCCTCGGCGTCACCCGTCTCCGCCGCCGGCATCCATACGTTGAGCGCCGACCGATAATCAGCGCGGTCATAGGCAACGTACTCACCGCCACGAATCTCGCAATCCGCCGCCGTGGTTCGGGTGGGTCTTCTGGGTGTCAGGAAGGTGCGTTGGCCGAGGCGCCGCACCTGTCCGGGCAGGAGACAATCCACCACATACAGATCGGCGACCTCGCGGTAGCCCTGCATGGCAGAATCAGTGCCGCCGTCTGCCGCCTGCGCGCTGTTTGTGGCAGCAAGTGCGCCCACCAGGATGGCGCCCGAGAGCGCCCAGCGGGTGCCGAAAAGTCGAAGTGCGGGTGGCATGGATTTGGCCATTATCGAGTCGAGAGACCTGAACATGAGGTTTTCCGTTGGGCCCCTTTGTCGCATGACCTTAGCGCCCACAGGGGGCATTTGCAAAGCGGGTGCAGCAGGCCTTTTGACCCTGTGCTGGGTGCTTTCGGGATGCGCGAGTGCGCCCTATCGCGTGTTCGATGATTCCGCGCGGGAACGGGGTTTGGCACTCGGGGAAGTGACGGCCGGTGCTTTTGCTCTGCGTACCTTCACGACCACACATACCGGTGAACCCGGCGCTCGGCTGCACATTTACCTGGATGGTGATGGTCGCCCGTTTGTCACGCCGCGGCGCATCGCGCGGGATCCGACCCCCCGAGCGCCCCTCGTGCTCGATCTGATGGTGTCGGACCCTCAGCCGGCGATCTATCTCGGACGCCCCTGTTATCACGGTCTGCAGACGGGTTGTGATGCTCGCGACTGGACTATCGCTCGTTATGGACCGCGGGTGGTCGATGCGCTTGCGCTCGCGGTTCGGCGCACGGCGGCGCGACACCAAGCGCGCGAGGTGGTGCTCATTGGCTATTCTGGTGGTGGTGTGCTTGCCGTGCTCGTGGCTGATCGCGTGCCTGAGGTCAGCGCCGTCTTGACGGTTGCAGCCAATCTGGATACCGATGCGTGGACTAACGCTCACGGTTTCAGCGCGCTTGAAGGCTCGCTCAATCCTGCTGAACTGAAACGGGTCTCACCTGCGCCTGCGCTGCATCTCTCGGGCGCCGAGGACCAGAATGTCCCGCCTGAGCTGATCGAGCGCTATCGCGCGGCGGCACCCGACGCGGTTTTTGCAACGGTAGCGGGTTTTGGCCATGTCTGCTGCTGGGCGCGGGACTGGGCGCACTGGCTCGCTCGGCTTGATGCCATCACGTTCCCCCGGACCGAGCGCGCTCGGCGTTCGACAGATCCTGCGCCGCCTCCAGCAGGGCGGGATGCTTCGCCAGGAAATCGTCGATCGCCATGAGCTCTCTCAGATTCTCGCCTACACGACGCAGCTCATCGGCTCTGCCGCGCTTGATCGCTTCTTCGACGAGGTCTGTCATCAGCGCCTCAAGCTTGGCAACAACCTCGGGGTTGCGCGGATGCAGCCGGTAGGCGTCCCGGTACAGGATCAATGCGTTACCGTCGTCGCCAAATCGCTCGAGCTGCACGCCGTCGCGGAGCGCTTCCTGAATCATTGCGCGCTTCTCTTCGCTTAACGCCTCGAATGGAATGTCCGGCAGTGCGCGCGCCCGCTCCCGGAACTCGGTGTAGCCGGCATAGCCTGCAAACAGCAGCGAGATGACAACCGTGGCGCTCGCGATGATCTTGAGCCGATTGCTGCCCTCCAACTCGCGCAGGAAATCAGTCGCGCTTTGGCTGCGATCCGCACGCTCGAACGCGAGTCCGTGTGCAATGGCGCGCCATTGACGTCGCTTGAGACCCTTGATCGGAGCCGGCACCAGTTTCTCTGCACGGGCCTGCGGCGCTGGCTTGCTGCCGAAGGGGTGGCGTCCGGACAGCAGTTGATAGGCGACAATAGCAAGCGCGTAGACATCGTCCGCCGGGTGGGGATCCTGTCCCTCAAACATCTCGCAGGCGGCGTAGGACGGCGTCAGAGCACCGAGCATGCTCGGGTCGAAGCGAGTTTCTTCGGAAGCTTCCGTGCGCCCCATGGGTGCTGCCCGTGCAATGCCGAAATCGAGGATCTTTACCGCGCGGGCGTGGGTGAAGAACGCGTTCCCCGGTTTGAAATCCGAGTGCACGATGTTTTTGTCGTGGGCATAGGCGAGTCCGCTCGATAATCCACGGATGATCTCGAGTGCCTCTGCCTGGGCAAGCCCCCGAGGGTTCTCCCGAATCAGGGAATTAAGCGGGCGCCCGTCCAGCTCCTCCATGGTGAGGTAGACGATGTTGCCGTCGCGGTCGAAATCGAACACCGTGGCGATGTTCGGGTGCGCGAGCGTCTGCGCCTTGCGCGACTCGCGCTGCAGCGCGATGACCATGCGTGGATCGCGGCGGAATTCGTCTGACAGCACTTTGAGCGCAACGTGCGGATCGCGATCACCCGTTTCTTCCTTGCGCAAATCACGGGCGCGGTAGACGACGCCCATACCACCGCGGCCGAGCACGCCTTCGATCACGAAACGCTCGTTCACGACGGACCCGATGCGCAGGTCGCGATCCGGGCCCGATTGCACGATCTCTGGGAGTAATTCCGTGGTGCGCGTGGCGCCGGTGGTTGGACTCGTCGCGCCGGTCTGGGCAGTTTGCCCGGTGCGTGCCAGAGTGCTGGACGTGGGCCCAGTCAGGGGCTGCGTGTCGTTCGGTCGCGTGGGGTCGCGAACAACGGTCGCGTCCATATCGCTCGATCGTGCGATGGTGGTCGCTGCCGCGTCGCGCACGATGGTCTCGTCCACATCGCTCGATCGCGCGATGGTGGTTGCTGCAGCGTCGCGCGTGACCGTTGCGTCATCGCGACTCTGCGTGCTCTCTGGATCGTCGGCGCCGGTAGACATGACCGTGTCTTCTCAACGAATTAATCCGAGAGTGTCGCCGATCAGGAACCGAAGCGGTAGCGCAGCTTCAGTATCAGGTAGTCAGCAAGCGGCTCGTCCCAGGCGTTGCTAAAAATGTCCCCAAACGATTCATCCAATAGCGCGGCTGGCAGGTCGCCCTGGCGGGTATAAACCAGAAAGACATCGGAGAGCGGCGCAATCTCCCAGCGATAGCGCGCCTGAAAACTGTATTGCGACAATGAGAAATCGTAGCTCGAGCGCGTGCCGGGGCCGGTGGGCTTGTCGATGCCAATGAGATCGCCGGGGCGTTCGGGAATACGGAAGAACTCTCGCTCATGTGCTTTCACGCCGACCCATTGCAGGGACAGCCGGAACTGCTGGCGCGCGGTCAGGAAGAAATCCATGGAAAATATCGCCTGCCACTGCTCGGCATCGAAGGTGGCCATCAAATCGCGGCGCTGATGCAGTAGCCAGCCGCCGCGGTCCTGCCACTTGAGTTCCAGCTGTGCCGTGAAGCGGTCGATCGGGCGCCAGCTGAAACCCCCTTCGGCAAGGGTTGTCTCACCTTCTTCGAGTTCTTCACGAAAGCCGCCGCCCAGTCCAAAAGCGAACGGCCGGGTGGGGTCCGAATCCCAGCGCACGTTGAACTCGGTCCATTCCTCGACGCGGTAGGTGCCATTGCCGAAGCTGTTGAGATCATCGTACTGCGGTGGCAAATAGCTCGCTCGCAACAATACGCGTGACAGATTGTTGAACGTGAGTCGATCAGTGATGAACAGCCCGCCGCCGGTGAACAGATCGTCTGTGACATTGTTTTGCACAAATCCACGCACGTCGAGCAAATTGTCTCGCGCAAAACGCAATTCTGACTGGATCAACTGAACCGAGCTGCGCAGACGATACTCGTTATTCCTCTGCAGAAAACCCAGATCATTGATATCGAAATCCTCGTCGAAATACTCGACTCCCACACGTTGCACGAGCCCACGGCGGTAGGTGTATTCGAGATCGAGAAAGCCGCCGTAGCCGCGTCCGCTAACATCGACATCCGAGGTCATCATCTGGCCGTCGAGCTTTACTTTGCCGTCGCGCGACAGATAGTGCCCGTCGACGCCCTGAACAAATGCATCGCGCGCCGGATTTACCACTGCGGTGCTCAGCAGTCCGAGCCCACGGTAAGCACCGCCCGCCTGATCCTCATAGAGCACGCGCCCGATGCCATAGTCGCTGCCTGATTCGATGAGCGTCTCCGGCCGCCCATTCAACCGATAGTTCCAGCGCACGTCGTCTTCAAATGCGCCCATCACGCCATAGCGTATGGCACCAACCTGGCCGCTCGCCTGCACTGCACCAAGCAAAGCCACGGGCTCGTTGAGTTGCCGGCGGTCGATGCCGACCCCGGTGGGCAGGTCTTCCGGACGCAACGGTTTGCCGCCGATTCGGCGTGTGTTGACCATCGTGTATGGCAGTCCGGCATTGCCGATACCGCTGCTGCGGGTGTCTGCGCGAGGGGATGCCACGAAGATCTCCTGACCCTCCAGGAAGAACAGGCGTTTTTCCGGAAAGAAGGTCTCGGTCGCGGTGAGATTCACGACGACTTCGTCGGATTCCACGTTGCCGAAATCCGGATTCACCGTTGCGGTCAGTTGGAAGTTCGAAGACGGTCGCCAAAACACGTCGGCGCCGATCTTCTGGCTCATGCGGTTGTCGATACGGTCGACCGTCGAGGAGAGGTAGGGATAGATGTTGTACTGCTGTCGCGGCGCAACCGATTTAAGCTCGAGCGCCTGTAGCGCGGACATGAACTTGGGCTGTGTCTCGGGCAGCGCGGGCCAACCCCAGCGTTGGTCTGCATTGGCGAACTTGCGCGACAGATACATGCCCATGCGTCTTGCGGGTCCGCTTGCGGGCATGGACACGGCACTCCACGGGATGAAGAACTCTGCGGTCCAGCCGGTCTTCGTGACCTGGCTACGTCCCACCCAGGGACCATCCCAGTCGGTAGAGAATTTGCGTTCCGGCAGTACTGTACCGTCCATGAGTGAGTCGCCGAGGTTGATGCCGAACCAGAAGCCGTAACGCCCGTCACCTGAGGTGTCGAGCGTGAAGTTGATGCTGTCTCGATTGAGCTCACGCGTGTCGCGCCCTGACAGACGACGAATCAGGGTTTCCGGTGGTTGTCTCAGATCAGCCCCGAGGTAAAGACCCTGATCGTTGTAGGCCAGGCGGATGTAGGTGCGGTACGGGGGACGCTGGCGCAAGTCGGGCTCGACGATCACGAATTCATCATAGGCGGGCAGGCGCTGCCAGACCGATTCACTCAGGTGACCGTCGACGGTGATGGTTCCGTCGGACGTTGTGAGCCGTGCGAGCCGGATCGTTTCCCCCTCACCGATGGTCATGACGACGTCACCCTCGGCGGGGGTTTCCGTCGGCAGCTCTGTCTCTGTCGCAGCCGCGACCGGCGAGCTAAGTGTGAGGAGCAGTAACCAGGTGATCAGCAGGCGTGTAGCGCTCGAGAATGGCATTGTCGTGTCCCCCCGACGCGATGTTAGCCCAACTCTGGCTGCTTACGCCCACGCCTTTCTCGCGGCAGCGGGCATCGAAAATCGGTGAGCGCCGACCAATCGACGCCGGCTCACCCTGCATAGCTGAGGGTGCTATCCCTGCATTGCTCGGGTGAATGTCGCGAGGTCGAAGTAGTCACGCCATTCTCGGATCTTGCCCTCCTGCATGACGAAGACCCCGGCGCACGGCAAGTCCACGTTGCCTTGTTTCGTGCGTGTCCGATCGAGTCTTTCGGTGAAGACGATGTCTCCCGTCGCCGCAATATTGAGAAGATCCCACTCGGTCGCAGTCCAGCTGGCGGTAAATCCGCGTATGAACTGCTCGACCTGCGCCCGGCCACGTATCGGCTGAGTGGGCATGTTGTAATAGCAGCCGTCCTCGGTGAAATAGTCCGCAAGTTCCTTCGCGTCGAGCCGCGACCAGGCGGCTATGAAGGCGCGGATGGTGGTGAGATTGGCTTCGGCGGTCGTCGACATAGCGCTGCTCCTTCTAGAGAAGGGCGACTATAGCCTGTCCTGCGCGCGCGCGGCGGGTCGCACCCGGCGCACGTCGGACAGCGCAAGCCCTGTGGCAGATCCCCCGCAGCGGATACCTTGACAGCGTGGAAACCCTCGGTCGATAGTCCGTTGGGCGAGGATAACAAGGGGTCATGCGGTGAATACGGTGCGGCAGAACGAGAAGTTCGACATTCAGGGGATTAATCACCTCGCGCTCGTGTGCAAGGACATGAAGCGCACCGTCGACTTCTACTCCGGTCTCCTCGGCATGCCTCTCATCAAGACGATTAACCTCCCGGGGGGATCAGGGCAACATTTCTTCTTCGACGTGGGCAACGGGGATGCGCTTGCCTTCTTCTGGTTCGCCGATGCGCCGGAAAGCATGCCCGGGGTGACTCATCCAGCACACGTCATCGGCCAGGGCTCGCTCACCACCGCCCATGCGTCCATGAACCACGTGGCTTTCAATGTTGCAGCGGACCGGATCGATGAGTACCAGCAGAAACTCGAGGCTGCGGGCATTCCCTGCACGCCGGTCGTCAACCACGACGAATCTCCGCACCAGGCGAGCTCGCGTATCACGCCGAGCACCTATGTCCGGTCGATCTACTTTAATGATCCCGATGGCATCATGCTCGAGTTCGCGGCCTGGACGCGCGCGATGGGCGATGACGATATCCTGGTCGATCCCGTGAATGCCGACGGCGTCTCGGTCCCGCGTCACAGATAGACGCGGTTGGGCTTTGAGTGCCGCCATTCAGCGAGCAGCGTGCGTAGCGCGCTCACGAAAGCCAGAGGTTGATCCAGAAACACATGGTGCTGAGCGTCCGGAATGCCGACGAACGGCACCGATTCGTCGAGCACGCGGAACATGTAGTCCGCGATATCCTGCGTGAACAGATAGCTATCCTCGCCGTAGATCACGCCGACGCGACAGCGGAGCTGCGCGAGCGCCTCATGCATGCTTTCCAGGCCAAAATCCATTTTGCGGAAGAGGCCATCATCAAATTTCCAGGTCCATCCCAGGTCTACCTTCATGAGTGACCATCGGCCGATATAGTCGAGGACGTATTGGTTGCGGCAGTCTTGTGGCGGCATAAGCCGAAAGCGGGCCAGCGCTTCTTCGAACGTTTCGTAGATGCGCTTCGGTTTGATGGGCGAACGCCGCGGATCGCGCTCCCACTGGTAATCGGGAGGGCGCACGGCGGAATCCACTAGCACGATGCCGCGCAGGCGATCGCAGTGCAGGAGCCCGGTCTGCAGCGTGACAAATCCGCCAAAGCTGTGCCCGACCACCACTGTATCGCTGCCAAAGCCGGCGTCTTCGGCGACGCTGATCACCTCGGCGGCGAACTGCGCGGGTGCATAGCGGTCACGGCGTCCGCTGTCGCCGGCGCCGGATAGATCGATCGCCGCGACACGATAATGCTCAAGGAAAAACGGAGCGATGAAGGTCCACCAATGAGCGTGGGCACCGTTGCCATGGACAAAGACGAGGCCTGGCTTTTCCGATGCGTCGTTCCCCCAATAAAGGTAATGGATCGGCGTCCCATCGACGACCACGGTGCGATCGGCGAAAGGCGTGTCCAGCGCTCGGATAAACCAGCCTGGACGGTTGCCTACGGCAGCGGCAT
Source organism: Pseudomonadales bacterium (assembly GCA_049454295.1). Lineage (GTDB taxonomy): Bacteria > Pseudomonadota > Gammaproteobacteria > Pseudomonadales > Azotimanducaceae > UBA7803. The sequence goes on along the minus strand of JBMTYG010000001.1, from coordinate 58,429 downwards.
GTCGCTTGTCTTCCATCGCGCACCTGTTAATCGGGATCAAAATCCCATTGTCGGCGCGCACGAGCGACAGCGCCAGCCGGGGCTTCCCGACGCCATGGCGACTGTTTGCAAGACGGGTGCGCCGATGCCAAAGTGTTCCCGATCGGAAACAGCGTATTCGTCCGTCAGGGCAGTCGGCGTCGCGGAGGCAGGGTGGAAGCTCGGGAATTTGATGTCGTCGTTTGGGGCGCTTCCGGTTTCACCGGGCGCTTGGTGGCTGATCATCTTCTGACTCAGTACGGGATCGACGGCGAATTGCGCTGGGCGCTGGGCGGGCGGAGTGCGGCGCGCCTGGAAGCGGTGCGGGCAGAGCTCGGCGCCAATGCCGCGGGGCTCACGATTCTCACAGCCGATATCGAAGATGCCGCGAGTCTTGCCACGCTGGTGGAGCGCACGCGCGTCATCTGTACAACGGTTGGACCCTATGCGCTGTACGGTTCCGCATTGCTGGCTGCCTGCGCGGCGGCGGGGACGCATTACTGTGATCTCACGGGTGAAGTGCAGTGGATGCGGCGCATGATCGACGCGTACCACGACACGGCGCGGCAGACCGGCGCCCGCATCGTGCATACGTGTGGCTTCGACAGCATTCCCTCTGACCTTGGCGTGTTCGACCTGCAGCGTGTTTTTCGCGAACGCTTTGGTCGCGCGGCGGAGCGGATCGCTTTTCGTGGTCTCGAGTTCCGGGGCGGGTTCAGCGGTGGCACCGTCGCCAGCATGCTCAACATGCTCGATGAGGTTGATCGTGATCCGTCGATCGACGCGGTGCTCACCGATCCCTACGGTCTCAATCCGGCCGGGGAGCGGCATGGTCTCGATGCACCGGAGCAGCGTTTGCCCACCTTCGATGTGGAGCGCCGCGCTTGGCTCACGCCGTTCGTGATGGGCGCTATCAACACCAAGGTCGTGCGGCGGACGAACGCCCTCCTCGGTTATCCCTACGGGCACGATTTCCGCTATGACGAAGCGACTGTGGTGCCGCATGGTCTATGGGGTTTCCCTGCCGCCCTGGCCATGAGCGTCGCGAGTGCCGCGGGCATGGCTGCAATGCGGGTGCCGCCGCTGCGTCGCTTTATCGGTAAGCGGTTGCCGCAGCCTGGTGAAGGTCCCTCCGCGGCGACGCGCGAGTCGGGTTACTACCTGCTTGAGCTGACGGGCTCGACGCGCGCCTCGAACGCCGAACGATTGACCCTCCGTATTCGCGGTGACCGCGATCCCGGCTACGGTTCCACGGCGCGCATGCTGGGTGAGAGCGCCGTGTGCCTGGCGCAGGATGCGCTCGATTCACCGGGCGGTGTCCTCACCCCCGCGTCCGCCATGGGCAGCGCGCTGGTCCGACGGCTCACCGCGCGTGCAGGTATCAGCTTCGAATACTGACATTGTCTCGCGGCGCGGCCGCGGAACGAACCGCTTGTGGGAGCAGAAAGGATGAACGAGATCACCCATCCGGATCTGGGGGCACTCCATGAGCGCATGCAGTGGTACGTGGATCAGGAAATCCTTTCCTGCTGCGTAGCGCTTGCGATGCGCGGTACGGAGGTGGTGGATTACCGTACCTTTGGCTACATGGATCTCGAGACCCGTCGACCGTTGCAGAGCGACGCGATCTTTCGCATGTACTCCAACACCAAGATCGTCACGAGCGTCGCGCTCATGATGCTGTATGAAGAGGGTCGCTTCGGGCTGGACGATCCTCTGGCCACTGTTTTGCCGGCGTTTGGTGACATGTTTGTGCTGCGATCTGATGCCCGCTCTGCAAGCGACGTGGAGCCCGCTCGGTCGCCCATCACGCTGCGTCAGATCCTGTCCCACAGCGCGGGGTTTTCCTACGGGTTCATTGAGCCGCAGTCGGTCGTCGATCAGGCCTACCTGTCTGCGGGGCTGAACCCCATGACCGCGAACGGCATGACACTCGAATCCCTCTGTGACGGACTCGCGGCGCTGCCGCTTGCCTATCAGCCCGGCACCCAGTGGCGCTATAGCCTCGCGACCGACGTGGTGGCACGAGTGGTGGAAGTGCTGTCCGGTCAGCGGTTCGATGAGTTCCTGAAGACGCGTATTTTCGGTCCGCTCGGCATGGTCGACACGGATTTTCATGTGCCGGTAGGGAAGCAGGACCGGTTCGTCACGATGTATGCGCCCGTCGACCTGTTCACGCCGATGAAGGGTGGTCTCGTGAAAGCGGATGACCCACGTACCGGCAGCTACAGCCAGCCGAAGTCGTTCCTGTCGGGAGGTGGTGGGCTGGTGTCTACGGTCAGTGACTATCTGACTTTTCTGAAGGCCATCGTCAATGGGGGTACCTGGAATGGGGTCCGGTTGTTGCGCGAGGAAACCCTCGTGCTCATGCGCGCGAACCAGCTGGCCCCGGGCATTGGCGTTCGCTTCCCCATGTGGGAGATGTCGAGCACTGTGTTCGGGCTAGGGTTCGCCATCAAAGAAGCGGCGGGACCCGACGAGCCCGCGACGGCGCAGGGCGAGTACCACTGGGGCGGCATGGCTGGCACGCATACCTGGATGGCGCCCCGGGCGGGTCTAACGGGGGTGTGTATGACCCAACGCATGCCGGGTTTCTGGCACCCGTTCAGCCACGATTTCAAGCGCATGCTCTACGGGGCTCTGGGTCAGCCGGTCTGACGCCAGCGCGCACGGTCGATCATCGAGCAGACGCTGGTTGCTACCAGCACGATACTTGCCCAGTGAAGAATGGCTGTCGCCGCTGTGTCGAAAGCAGGTGAGTCTTGAGCTGCGAGCGGCAGCAGGACGGCAGCCCCCGCCAGTAGGAAGTAGGCGATCCCGTTAAGCCGACCCAGCCGGTTTGCGCGGAGTGGGCGACCCTGCAATGCGAATGAATCGAGAACGTACTGTAGAAACGCGAGCGGGACGATAACGGGCAGGACCCAGACCACGCGGCCGTCGATCGCAGCTGCGGTGAGCACCGCAGTGACGAACAGCGCGTCGGTCGCGTGGTCGAACAGTCCGCCGACGGGAGAGGCCTGCCCCAGCCGTCGCGCCAGAGGGCCATCCAGCGCGTCCGTTATCACCGCGGTCGCAAAGCAGATCGCGGCGGGCAGCAGGTCGCCGTGCAGGATCCAGAATGCGGTGGGTAATGCGAGCAGGGCACGCAGCAGCGTGAGGCCGTTGGCCCAGGTGCGCCAGACGGCGCCAGGATGCGATGCTTGTTCCATGCCGACCCTACGCAGATACTCCGTGCGCCCCAACTTGCGACCAATTTGAACTGTGCAGATGGTTGAGAGAGCTTATCGCAACTTCGCAGCGGCGGCGGTTTCCCACACAGGTCGCGCCGCGTAGCATGTTTGCAATCACCGGTGCCAATGGTCACTTGGGGCGCAGGCTCCTGTGTGCTCTCGCTGACGCAATGCCCGAGCTTCCGGTTCGAGCGCTCGTGCGCTCGGCGAGCGCTGCGGCGGTGTTGTCCAACTTACGCGTCGGGCTTCCGTGCCTGGAGATCCGCACGGTGGATTTCAGCGATCCGGTCTCGATGGGAACCGCACTCGCTGGGGTAACGCGGCTGGTACACCTCGTTGGCATTCTTCGCGAGAGCCCGGGAAACCGTTACGCAGACGCCCATGAGGCTGCCGTTGTCGCATTGGTTGCTGCCGCGCAGGCTGCCGGGGTTCATTCACTTGTCGGCCTCAGCATCCTGGGTGCCAATGCCCGCAGTCTCAACGCGTGTCTGAGCTCGCGGGGTCGCGCGGATGATCGACTGCTCGCTGCGCCGATGCCGGCGACAGTGCTTCGGGTTCCCATGGTCCTTGGCGGCGATGACCTCGCGTCCCGCGCGCTCGCGGGGCGGGCGCGGCGACCCTGGTCGCTGACCTTCCGCGCAGCGAGCCTGGAGCAGCCCATCGATGCGGATGACGTGGTCAACGCACTGCTGGCTCTGCTGCGCATGCCGATGGCGGACCTCGCGCCTTTCGCGGGCGCTGCGCTCGATCTTGCCGGCCCCGAGTCGCTGAGTCGTCGGGCGCTGGTCGATCGGGCCGCTCGGTTGCTCGGTCGGCAGACCCGCCTGATGTCGCTGCCAGTGACGGTTGGCTACGGCCTTGCGTTGCTGCTGGAACGAACGCAGCGAGCACCGGCGCTCACGCGCGCCATGCTCGGCGTGCTGGATCACGATGACTGCATCGATTCGGCGCCGACGGCGCAGCGCCTTGGCATCGCGTTGACACCGCTCGATGTCACGCTGCGTCGAGTGCTGTCGCTTCCATGAGACGGCTGCTCTGTTGGTGCATGGCTCTCGCCGCTCTCGCGATGACGGGGTTCGCTGTGGCGACCGAAACGCTGCCTGATCCTCTTGCGCGGATCGTGCGTCAGCTCGGGATGCCGGCTACCGGTGTGAGCGTGTTTGTGCAAGGCATTGGTGATCCTGCCCCGCGTGTCGCCTATCAGGCGGAGGTGCCGCGCAACCCGGCATCGGCGCTCAAGCTGGTCACCACCTTCGCCGCGCTCGAAGGTCTGGGCCCGAACCATGTCTGGACGACGGAAGTCTATGCGGCGCGAATGCCGGGTACCGAAGATACCGTCGGTGATCTTTTCATCCGCGGTGGCGGGGATCCTTACCTCGTGCAGGAAGAGTTCTGGAAGATCCTGACGGCGCTCAGACAGCGCGGGATTCGACGCATTGAAGGTGATCTGGTATTCGATCTCTCCCGGTTCGATCTGCCGTTCGAGGATCGCGGTGCGTTCGACGGTCAGCCCGATCGCGTTTACAACGTCCTGCCTCATGCGTTGCTGGTGAATTTCAACACCGTCGTGTTTCGGGTAGAGGCCTTACCTCAAGGTCTCACCCGTGTCGTGGCAGAGCCGCCTCTGCCAAATCTCAAAGTGCAAAACCGGTTGCGGTCGGTTGCGGGCGCGTGCGGCGGCTATCAGCTTGGCGTCGGTATATCGATCCGTGACCCGGCCGAACGCAATCTCGCCGCGCTGGATGGCCGTTTTCCCGCGGCCTGCGGCGAGCATGAGCTCGCGCGCTCTGTGCTGACCCCGGAGACCTATGCGTTCGGTCTGTTTGACTTGTACTGGCGGCAGCTCGGCGGCGAACTCGCAGGTGGCTGGCGGTTGGGCGCCGTGCCACCGGGCAGCGTGCCGGTGTATGTACATCGCTCACCCCCTCTCGCCGACGTGATTCGCCTGGTCAACAAATTCAGCAACAACGTGATGACGCGCCATCTCGAGTACGCGCTCGCGATCAAGCAGTTTGGTGCGCCTGCGACGCCAGACAAAGGTACCCGCGCGCTGGTGGCGACGCTCAGTGCAAAGGGCCTGGATACCCGCGGGCTTGTCATCGGCAACAGCGCCGGGCTTTCCCGCGAGACGAGAATCACGGCACGACAGCTTGCGGCGGTGCTCGAGGCCGCCTGGTCCAGCCCGTGGATGTCAGAGTACGTGTCGTCGCTGTCGCTCGCGGGGCTCGATGGCACGATGCGCAATCGCCTGCGCGGGTCGCCCGCGGCGGGCCGCCTGCATGTCAAAACCGGGCGGCTCAACGGGGTTTCGGCGGTTGCCGGCTACGTCGATGCGGCATCCGGTCAGCGCCTGCTCGTCGTGCTGCTGGTGAACGCGGAGCAGGCGCACCTCGGACCGGGAGAGGAGTTACAGAATGCGTTCCTCGACTGGGTTTACCGCGCGCACTGAGCGGGTCACGCGGATTGGCGGAGCGCCGCGATGCGATCGTCGAGCGTGGGATGGGAGCGGAATAGCGCCCGCAGCCCGCTCACGGCGCCGCTCGAGATGCCGAAGGCAGTCATGGTGGTTGGCAGCGTGCTCGGCAGTTCCTGGGCGCGCTTGAGGCGCTCAAGGGCGGCGATCATCTTCTGCCGTCCGGCAAGCTCAGCGCCTGCGGCGTCAGCCCGGAACTCACGTCGGCGCGAGAACCACATCACGATGGCGCTCGCGAGGATGCCAAGCACCAGCTCAGCCACGATCGTGGAGATCATGTAGCCAATCCCGAGCCCGCGGTCGTTTTTGAGCAGTACCCGGTCGACAAACCAGCCGATGATCCGGGCGAAGAACATCACGAAGGTGTTCACGACACCCTGGATCAGGGTCAGCGTGATCATGTCGCCATTCGCGACGTGGCCAATCTCGTGGCCCAACACGGCTTCGACTTCGTCCGGGGTCATGTTTTCGAGCAGCCCGGTGCTCACGGCGACCAGCGCCTTGTTGCGACTCGCGCCCGTGGCGAACGCGTTCGGCTCTGCGGCAGGGAAGATCGCGACCTCGGGCATGCCGATACCGGCTGCTTGGGCCTGGCGGGCTACCGTGTCAACCAGCCAACGCTCAGTGCTGTTACGTGGCTGCTCGATGACCTGTGCGCGCGTGCCCATCTTGGCCATCGTTTTCGACAGCAGAAGCGAGATGAACGAGCCACCAAAACCGATCAGAGCGCAGTAGACAAGCAGCGCAGTGAGATCGAGGTCCACCCCGTTCGCGGCGAGAATGCTTTCGAAGCCCAGCAGACGGAATGTCACGCTCGCCACGAGGACAATAGCGAGGTTGGTCAGCAGGAACAGCAAGATGCGCATGGTCGTCATTTCTCCCAAGTAGACGGCTTTGACCGATGTTCCGCGCTCGGGTTCATCGGCTCTTACATGTGGCGAACATTCTGCGCGGTTTCGCAGACAGATCATGCAAGCGATTGTGTCTACAGTGTGTCGTCAGTCGCAATCGCGTGAGCGCCCACAAGGAGTGTGGTCATGAAGACGCATGGAAGGATTCGCAAAGACGCCCCGCAGGTAGGGCCCGCCCGCCGAAACCAGACCTCGCCCGGGGCTGCTGAGAGTGCGCGTACGCCGTCAGCGCTCGAACAAGGGCTGGTGTACTGGCGTAATCAAGCGTGGGGTCTGTTGGCTCAGGTGCGTGAACGCGAACGCGAGCTAGCCGCGGCGCATACTGCGCGGTCCGATCGCGAGGACGGGCTGCAGCAGCAGATCGATACCCTGCGCGCCGAGTGCGAAACGCTGGAGGCTGTTGCCGAGCGAAGCCGCGAACAGAATCGTCGTGTGCAGGGCGCTTACGCCACAGCGGACGCCGCCCGCAGTCGCGCCGAGCTCGAAGCCCTGCGCGAGCGCGAGGAGCGGCGTGCTGTGGAGACCCGGCTCGCGGAGGCGGCGGCGACGGCGGCTGCAACCGTGGAAGAGCTGCGTCAACGATCGACGGCAATGGAGGAACGTGAAGCCGCGCTGGTGCGCGAGATTGCGGACCAGTCGGGTAAAATCGCTCGCCTGGAAGCGGCTCTGCAGCAGCAGAAGGCGCTGATTCAGGGGCTGGGTCAGGCGCTCAAGGCATCCGAGCTGCGGACTCGTCAGGCGGAAGATCAGGCTGCTGCCGCGCCTGCTTGGGCTCCCTCCCGCCTTAACCATCCATTCGACGTCAAGGTGTCGCGTCGAGCCTGAAGGCGTTCGCCGTGCCACGCTTCGCCCGCATCATCGGCATCGATTATTCGGGCGCCGCGACGCCGACCTCGAGCTTAAGCGGGCTGCGCGTCTTCATGGGACCTGGGGGGGATCATGCTGGCGACGGGAAGTTCGGCGAAACCGAACCCGTCGAAGTGTTGCCCCCGCCTGGGCGGCGCAAGTATTGGTCGCGCCGGGGGATTGCGGCATGGTTGAAGGATCGTCTGCTTGAGGACCTGCCTACACTGGTAGGGATCGACCACGGGTTCTCATTTCCCAAGCGCTATTTCGAAACCCACGGCGTGCCCCAGGACTGGGCGCTGTTCCTCGAGGATTTCCACGCGCACTGGCCCACCGACGGTGATGATGTGTATGTCGACTTCGTGCGGGACGGCGTTCTCGGGGCTGGTGCCGCGCGTTCGGGCGACGCGCGCTGGCGCCGTCTGACTGAGGTCGCAACCCGTCGCGCCAAATCCGTGTTCCACTTCGACGTGCAGGGATCGGTGGCCAAGTCGACCCACGCCGGTATCCCGTGGCTGCGCTACCTGCGACTTCAGTTGGGGCCCGTGGTGCAGTTCTGGCCGTTTGATGGTTGGGATATTGCGCCGGGCCGCTCGGTCATTGTCGAAGCCTACCCCGCGCTCTGGAGTCCGCTCTATGCCAAGGGCAATCGAACTCAGGACCAGCATGATGCCTACAGCATAGCGGCCTGGCTGGGTCGGGCCGATCGCAATGACCAACTTGACCGGCTCTTCCATCCACCGCTGTCCGACACAGAGCGCGCGGTGGCTGAGTTCGAAGGTTGGATTTTGGGCGTCGTGCCGTCACCCTGATCGAGATTGCACTCCAGCTCGTCTACCATGTCGCCCCCTGATTCCCCTCGAGGAGCTTTCATGAGTGCGCCCCGAAATCGCTTTGCTGCACTGGCGGCCGGGTGGCTGATGGCATTGGGCCTGTTGATTTCCTTGCCGGGAATGGCTGCCGATCCCGCGGCGGGCAAGACCGCCTACGCGATTTGCGCGGCTTGTCATGGCGCGGAAGGCCAGGGTAATCCAGCGATGAATGCGCCGCGTTTGGCGGGTCAGGCAGGCTGGTATGTGAGACGTCAAATGGACGCTTTTCGCGCCGGACTGCGGGGCACGGCCCCGGGTGATGTGCATGGCGCGCAGATGCGGCCGATGGCGCAAGCGGTCTCCGCGCCGGCGGCGCTCGACAATCTGATCGCGTACATTGCCACGCTGCCAGACAAGCCCAATGCCCCCACCATCACGGGCGACGTGGCTGCGGGCAAGACCGCGTACACCGTGTGCGCGGCTTGCCATGGTGCTGACGGCAAAGGCAACGAGGCGCTCGGTGGTCCGCGTCTGGCTGGACAAGATGACTGGTATCTGGTGCGTCAGCTCAAGAACTATCGCCAGGGGCTGCGTGGATACGATCCGAAAGACACCTATGGTGTCCAGATGAAGCCCATGGCGGCGACGTTGGCTTCGGACCAGGCCGTCAACGACGTGGTGGCATACATCAACTCCCTGCGTTGATTGGTGAGCGCCCGGCTTGTCATCGACCTGAATGCTCTGGCCGCGAACTACGCGGTGTTCGTCGCAGCGGCGGGCGCGGCGAACTGCGCTGCCGTGGTGAAGGCGGATGCCTACGGGCTGGGTGCTGAACGGATTTCTCGGCGGCTTTGGGCCGAAGGCTGTCGAACGTTCTTTGTCGCCACGGCGGGAGAGGGCGTTGCCCTGCGCGCAGTGTTGCCGCGCGCCCGCATTTTTGTGCTCGATGGGGTCAACGGGGAGACCGTCCACGTTTTGCAGGGAGCGGGGCTCGCTCCGGTGCTTAACGACCTAACCGAGATCGGCCTGTGGCAGTCCGCGGCGCCGGGTGCTCCGGCAGCGGTCCACGTCGACACGGGCATGCAGCGCCGTGGCTTCGATACGACGCTGAACCCGAGTCAGTGTCGCGGCCTCGCGTTGGTCCTTCTGATGACGCATCTGGCTCGGGCTGATGAACCCGGGCATCCCTTCACCGCACTGCAGCTGGAACGGTTCGCAACGGTAGCAACGCGCTTCCCGGGTGTTCCGGTGAGTCTCTGCAACTCCGCCGGCACGTTGTCCTGCCCGGATGCCGTCGGCGATCTGGTGCGCCCCGGCATTGGCTTGTATGGCGGCAACCCATTTTATGGTTCGACCCGCGAGGAGGCGTCTGGGGGCGCGCTGCGACCGGTGGTGACGCTCGAAGCCGAGGTGCTGCAGGTGCGGTCAGTGCCGGCTGGCAGTCCCGTGGGCTATGGCGGCACATACTCGACAGGAACGGCCACTCGGCTGGCGACGCTTGGCATTGGCTATGCAGATGGATTGCTGCGATCGCTATCCAACCGAGGGGTGGTCGTTTGGCGCGGCGCGCGCTTGCCTATGGTGGGTCGCATCTCCATGGATCTCACCGTGGTGGATGTGGGCGCGCATCCGCTTGCAGCCGGTGACTGGGTCGAAGTATTTGGTGCCGAGCATTCGATCGACGAGCTCGCCGTGCAGGCGGGCACGATTTCCTACGAGCTCCTCACCCGGCTCGGTCCTCGGCTCGAGCGCGTCTACCGCGACTAATCCGGCGACAGGCGGCTGCGGCGCATTGCCTGCCCGGTAACCTTCGGGTAGCGTCGGAGCGCGTTCCGAGACGGGAGGTCGGAGATGGCAAACCCATTGCACAACGAGGCGCAGGCCTTGGCCGCGCTCGATCTGCGGCATGTTCTGCACCCGACTACCAATCTCAAGGTTCATCAGTCTGTGGGTCCGCGCATTATCGATCACGCGGCCGGTGTCTATGTTTGGGACAGTGAGGGGCGCCAGTACCTCGAGGGAATGGCGGGGCTTTGGTGCACCGCGCTTGGCTATGGCGAAGAGGAGCTGGTTCGGGTGGCGGCTGAGCAGATGCGCAAGCTGTCCTACTCACAGCTGTTTGCCGGCCGCAGCAACGAGCCGAGTATTCGCCTGGCCGAGCGGCTCGCGGGGCTCGTGCCATTCGATCTGCCCCGAGTGTTCTTCGGTCTGTCCGGCAGTGATGCCAACGACACGCAGATCAAGCTCATGTGGTACTACCACAACGCGATTGGGAAGCCTGAGAAAAAGAAAATCATCAGCCGCCACCGGGGCTATCACGGTGTCACCGTCGCCTCCGGCTCTCTCACTGGTCTGCCTGCGTTCCACGCCCATTTCGATCTGCCCATTGCCGGCATCCTGCACACGGATTGCCCGCACTACTACCGCGGGGCGCTGCCCGGGGAATCGGAAGCGGCGTTTCTTGACCGACTGGTCGCGAACCTCGAAGCGCTGATTGCCCGTGAGGGTGGCGACACCATTGCGGCGTTCATTGCCGAGCCTGTGCTCGGTGCGGGCGGTGTCATCGTGCCGCCCGCCGGTTATTACCCCCGGGTGCAGGCGGTGCTCGCGCAACACGACATACTGTTCATTGATGATGAGGTCATTTGTGGTTTCGGACGTACTGGGCGACCGTTCGGCGCAGAAACCCTGGGGATCGTCCCGGATACCATGACCCTCGCCAAGGCGATCTCTTCTGCGTACCTTCCGCTCAGCGCGGTGATGGTGCCCGAGCGACTGTATGCGGCGGTCGCCGAGCAGAGTGGCGTGGTCGGGACATTCGGTCACGGCTTTACCTATTCGGGGCATCCAGTTTGCGCCGCCGTCGCGCTGCGCACGCTCGAGCTCATGGAGGAGCGAGACCTGTTTGGCCACGCGGCGAGCATAGGGGTGCCATTTCAGGCGCGTTTGGCAGCGCTCGGGGCGCATCCGCTGGTGGGTGAAGCGCGCGGTGTTGGACTCATTGGTGCGGTCGAGCTCGTTGCGGATCGGGAGACCCGGCAGTCCTTTCCAGCCGCACGCGGGGTGGGCGCCTATTGCGCCACGCGGTGTGAGGCGAATGGGCTCATTGTTCGCGCGCTCGGCGATACCCTCGCGCTATGCCCTCCGCTCATCATCTCGGACGCGCAGGTCGACGAGCTGTTCACCAAATTAACCCGTGCGCTCGACGAGACGCTCGATTGGTTAACCCGCGGCAGCTGAACTCGACGGAGACGCACGTGACCACGCTCAAGAGTCGTATTGACCGCAGCAGTGACGACTACGCGCGTAACCACGCGCACCACGCGGCGCTCGCGGCTGATCTGCGCGCGACCGTGGCCGGCATTGCCCTTGGCGGTGACGCCCGCTCGCGGGAGCGTCACGTCAGTCGCGGCAAGCTGCTGCCGCGCGAACGTGTGAATACGCTTGTTGACCCCGGTGCTCCGTTGCTGGAATTGGGCCAATTCGCCGGGCATGGGCTTTACGATGATCCATTGCCTGCGGGTGGCATCATCACCGGCATCGGTCGCGTCGCCGGCGTACCCTGCATGATCGTCGCCAATGACGCGACCGTGAAGGGTGGAACGTACTACCCGGTCACGGTGAAGAAGCATCTCCGAGCGCAGGAGATTGCCCTCGAGAATCACCTGCCCTGCGTCTATCTGGTCGATTCCGGTGGTGCTTTTCTGCCGCTACAGGATGAAGTGTTCCCGGATCGCGATCATTTCGGGCGCATTTTTTACAACCAGGCACAGCTGTCGGCGCGCGGCATCCCGCAGATCGCCGTGGTGATGGGCTCCTGCACCGCGGGCGGCGCCTACGTGCCGGCGATGTGCGACCAGGCCATTATCGTGCGCAATCAGGGCACGATCTTTCTGGGCGGACCACCCCTGGTCAAAGCGGCGACCGGCGAAGAGGTCGATGCGGAAAGTCTCGGTGGCGGTGACGTCCATAGCCGCGTGTCCGGGGTCACTGACTACCTGGCAGCGGATGACGTGCATGCGCTCCAGCTTGCGCGGGAGGTGGTCGCGCACAGCCACCTCGGCTACACCGATACTGTTACTCGGCGCGCCGCAGTGCCGCCGGCCCACGCGCTGGATGAGCTCTACGGCGTGCTGCCCATGGATACGCGTAAGCCCTACGATGTTCGTGAGGTGATCGCGCGCATTGTCGATGGCTCCGAATTTCACGAGTTCAAGGCGCTCTATGGCGAAACGCTGGTCTGCGGCTTCGCACACATTGAGGGATACCCCGTCGCCATCCTCGCGAATAACGGGATCTTGTTCTCCGAGTCAGCGGTAAAGGGTGCCCACTTTGTGCAGCTCGCGGATCGGCGCGGTATCCCTTTGCTGTTCTTGCAGAACATCTCCGGCTTTATGGTGGGCCGCCGCTTCGAAAACCAGGGTATCGCCAAAGATGGTGCCAAGATGGTTAACGCGGTCGCCTGTGCGGGTGTGCCCAAGTTCACGGTGGTCATCGGTGGATCATTCGGTGCTGGCAACTACGCCATGTGCGGCCGTGCGTATGGGGCGCGGATGCTCTGGACGTGGCCCAACGCGCGTATCTCCGTGATGGGTGGTGAGCAGGCGGCGCATGTCCTGGCGACGGTTCGCAGAGATGGCTTGTCAGCTCGTGGAGAGACCTGGGCGGAGATCGAGCAGACCGCTTTCATGGATGAGATTCGGGCGCAATACGAAGCTCAGGGTCACCCCTATTACGCGAGCGCGCGGCTATGGGATGACGGTGTGATCGATCCGCGCGATACCCGACGGGTTCTCGCGCTCGGTCTCGCGACCGCCTGTCGTGAGCCGGTGCTGCGCCAAGGCGCTGACGCGGAGGTGCACCGCACACCGAGCCGCTTCGGTATCTTCCGGATGTGAACATGATCAGAACGCTTTTGATCGCCAATCGTGGCGAGATCGCCTGTCGCATCATGCGCAGCGCCCGCGCCCTGGGCATGACCACCGTGGCGGTCTATTCCGACGCGGACGCCCGTGCGCTGCATGTCCGTACCGCGGATCACGCGATTAGGATTGGCGAGGCCGCGGCATCCCTGAGCTACCTCAATATCGGCGCGATCATGACAGCGGCCAGGGCAAGCGGGGCGGACGCCTTGCACCCAGGCTATGGGTTTCTCTCCGAGAATGCGGAACTGGCGGCAGCTTGCCTTGCCTCTGGCGTGACCTTTGTCGGCCCATCGCCGGAAGCCATTAGCGTCATGGGTTCGAAGCGCGCTGCAAAGCAGCTGGTTGCTCGCGCTGGTATTCCGGTTGTGCCCGGTTACGAAGGCGATGATCAGTCGGATGAGCGCCTTGTCAGCGAAGCCAATCGAATCGGCTATCCGCTTCTCATAAAGGCGTCGGCTGGCGGCGGCGGGCGGGGTATGCGCCTGGTGAGAAGCGCGGACGAAGTGCGCGCAGCGCTCGCGGGCGCTCGCCGCGAGGCGCTGGCGGCCTTCGCTGATGACTCCGTGCTGCTTGAACGCTATCTCACGCGACCCAAGCATATCGAAGTCCAGGTGCTTTCTGACAAGCGTGGACACACGTTGCATCTCTTCGAACGCGATTGCTCGGTACAGCGCCGGCATCAGAAGGTAATCGAAGAAGCGCCCGCGTTGGGCATCGACTCCGCCTTGCGCCGACAACTGGGGGAGGCGGCCGTTGCCGTCGCGAAGGCGATTAGCTACGAAGGCGCGGGCACGGTGGAATTTATCGTGCAAGATGGCGCGTTCCATTTTCTGGAGATGAATACTCGCCTGCAGGTCGAGCATCCTGTCACCGAGGCGATCACCGGCTTTGACCTCGTTGCCTGGCAGCTACGCATTGCCTCGGGTCTCCCGCTGGATATTGCGCAGGATGATATCCAACGCGATGGCCATGCCGTCGAGGCGCGCGTTTATGCGGAAAATCCGCTACGCGGCTTTCTGCCATCGAGCGGACCTGTGCTCCACGCGCGGTTTCCGACAGACATACGCACGGATATCGGCATAGAAAGTGGTGACGAGGTGTCGGTGCACTATGACCCGATGCTTGCGAAGATCATAGCGCATGGGCCGGATCGCAGCGCGGCGATAGCGGCGCTGGATAAAGCCCTGGCAGAAACAGAGTTGTTAGGCATCGAGCACAATGTTGGCTTCCTTCGACGGGTGCTCGCGACGCGCGCGTTTAGCGAGGGCGTGTATACGACCCGCCTGATCGAAGACGCTGCGGACACGCTCTATCCCCAACCCGACCCGATGGGTGCGGTGATCGCAGCGGTTGCGCTGTTAGTTGCGGCGCAGGGCGACGGTCCCTGGGGTGTCAGTGATGGTTTCCGTGTCAATCAGGGGACCGCGATTCCGTTCGAACTCATCTGCGCTGACCACCGTGTCACGCTGTTGCTTACAGAGTCGGCTCAGGACCGGGCGCAGACGATCGTCATCGAGGGACAATCGCTGCCACTGGTTGATCTTGGCAGCACTCGGGAGCGTGTGCGAATTCTTGTTGGAACGGCCAGGATCGAGGCGGCTGTCCGCGTCGAGGGTCGCGTGGTGCATGTCGCTCGTGACGGTAGTGGCGAGCGCTGGCAGCTACCAGAAATGCGCCACGATCTGCATGACGCGGCGCCCGGTGAACGGGTTTTGGCGCCCATGCCCGGGCAGGTCATCGAAGTGTCTGTCGGTGTCGGCGACTGGGTTGAGGCGGGCGCGCTGCTGATCGTGGTCGAAGCAATGAAGATGGAGCACGGGCTTCGCGCGCCCCGCAGCGGGCGGGTTCGGGCGATCGCATGCAACGTGGGTGACCGCGTTCAGGAGGGCGTGGAGCTCGTCCAGCTGGAGGACGAGGCCATGGCCGAAGCGGATAAGACATTGGAGTGAGCATGCTGCAGTTTGATTTCGGTCATGACGAGATTGTCAACGCGCTCCGGGCGTCGGTTGCGGCGTTTGCTCGGGATCGCATTGCGCCTCGCGCGGCAGAGATCGATGCGACCAACACGTTTCCACGAGACCTTTGGCCAGAGCTCGGTGCGCTGGGGTTACTCGGTATCACGGTTGAGCCGGAGCTCGGGGGCGCGGGTCTGGGTTATCTCGCCCACTGCGTCGTTATGGAGGAGCTAAGCCGAGCATCGGCGGCGGTGGGGCTTTCCTACGGTGCGCACTCGAATCTCTGCGTGAACCAGATTCGCCGCTATGGTTCGGACGCGCAGCGTGAGCGCTATCTGCCCCGTTTGATCGCCGGCACCGCGCTGGGGGCGCTTGCCATGAGCGAGCCCGGCGCGGGGTCGGATGTGGTCAGTATGCGATTGCGCGCGAAGCCCGACGGCGACGACTTCGTGCTGAATGGTAACAAGATGTGGATCACCAACGGTCCCGATGCGGATGTGCTGGTGGTCTATGCGACCGTCGATCCCGGATTGGGGGCGCGTGGAATTACGGCTTTTTTGATCGAGAAAGGAATGCCGGGCTTCAGCGCGGGTCGGAAGCTCGACAAGCTCGGCATGCGCGGCTCAGATACGGCGGAGCTCATCTTCGATAATTGTCGCGTCTCGCGACAGCAGGTGCTCGGTGACGTCGGACAGGGTGTGCGCATTCTCATGAGTGGGCTGGATTACGAGCGTGTGGTGCTTGCGGGTGGTCCGCTCGGCATCATGCAGGCGTGTCTCGATCTGGTGTTGCCCTACGTGCATACCCGGCATCAGTTTGGGCAGCCTATTGGCACATTCCAGCTCCTGCAGGGCAAGCTCGCGGATATGTACACGGTCACGAACGCGGCGCGCGCTTACGTCTATGCAGTGGCCGCGGCGTGCGATGCGGGGCGTACCACGCGGTTTGACGCTGCGGGTTGCATTCTCTACGCGGCGGAACGTGCGACCGCGGTAGCGCTCGACGCCATTCAGCTCCTGGGCGGCAATGGCTACATCAATGATTTTCCCGCCGGGCGTTTGCTGCGGGATGCCAAGCTGTATGAAATCGGGGCGGGGACGAGCGAAATCCGGCGCATGCTGATCGGCCGTGAGTTGTTCGACGCGACATCTTGAGCTGGCTATAATCCGCGCCCGTTTGCAGCTTCCCACTGGAGTAGGCGCCGTGAAGAGCATGAGCACGCGTTTGGGTCGAGTTATGCGACGAGGGGTAGTTCTTGGGCTGTGTGCGGGACTGATCTCGGCGCTTGTTCACGCGATTCCCCCGGGTACGCCGGACGAGGTTCGTGAGCGCTTGCAGCCATTCGGGTCGCTCTGCCGCAGCGGGGACGATTGTGGCCAACCCGCCGCGGCCTCGGCGTCCGGTCCGTTGTCGGGAGAGCAGGTCTACAATCAGTTTTGCTTCGCGTGTCATGCGAGCGGTGTAGGCGGGGCGCCCGTTCTGGGGGACGCAGCGGCGTGGGAACCGCGGATCGCCCAGGGGATAGATACACTGCTTGATCACACCATCAATGGGATTCGCACGATGCCGGCGCGTGGCACGTGTGTGAGCTGCAGCGACGACGATTTGAAGGGTGCGATGCAGTACATGGTCGACGCGGCGCAGTAGCGTTCAGATACGCGTCATTTTTCGGCCGGCGGAAGCCATCAAGCGCCTCCGCCTGCGCCCCGCTCCCAGTCAATGCCCCGGTATCCGAGGGCTTCAACCAGATGTTCGCGTTGGACACCCGGACTGCCGGCAATGTCCGCGATGGTGCGGCTGGTCCGTAGCACGCGGTGCGCAGAGCGCGCGGAAAGGCGAAAGCGCTCCACCGCCTGTGCGAGCAACCGACGCGCATCCGCTGGAAGTTGGGCGACGGTTCTTAGCGAGGGTGCCCCCAGTTCCGCGTTCAGCATCCCCTGGCGATTGATCTGACGTTGCCGAGCATCCTCTATGGCGTGGATGCCGATCACGGGTGCAGTTGACCCATCATCATTAAGGAGCGCGGCTGCGGGAATTTCGGGCACCGCGACGTGCAGGTCGATACGATCGAGCAGCGGTCCTGAGATGCGGGCCTGGTAGCGCCTGACGCTGTCTGGGCTACAGCGGCACGCGGGAGGCGAACAGATTCGGCCGGCCGGGCATGGGTTCATGGCGGCGACGAGCTGGAATCTCGCGGGGAACCGGGTGCGGTAGCGAGCGCGGGCAAGGGTGATGGCTCGGGATTCCAACGGCTCACGCAGGAGATCGAGCACGCTCGGTCGAAAGTGCGGCAGTTCGTCGAGGAAAAGAACCCCAGCATGAGCGAGCGATATCTCTCCGGGCATTGCCTGCGGGCCTCCCCCAGCAATGGCGGCGGTGCTCGCGCTGTGATGTGGCTCTCGAAAGGGCGCCACACCCGGGGGCGGCGGTGCAACGCCGGCGGCTGAGTGGATCGCAGCAACCTCAAGCTCCTCGGCCTCCCCCAAGCGCGGCAGCAGCCTCGCAAGTCGGTGCGCGAGCATCGTCTTGCCCGTGCCAGGCGGTCCGACGAAAAGCAGATGGTGCCCCCCCGCTGCGCTCACGACCAGCGCGCGTTTGGCGGCGGACTGTCCGATCACATCGGACAACGAGACCGTCTGTGCTGACGGGAAAAGGCGCGGCCGCTCTTGTGCGGGCGGTGTCCGGTCGTTGACGAGTAGCTCGACAACCTCGCGCAGGTGGCGTGCGGTCACGGGCGGTCGTCCCGCGCCCGTACTTGCCTCCGCACCGTTCGGCGCTGGGATGACAAGTTGACGCGTCGAGCCGTCAAGCTGCAACGCCAGGACAGCGCAGAGGGCGCCTCGCACCGCGCGTAACTCCCCGAAAAGCCCCAGTTCGCCTAGAAACTCAAACGCGCGAGCTCGCTCAGCGGGAACCTGTCCGGTAGCGCACAGGATGCTGATGGCGATGGCCAGATCGTATCGGGCGCCTTCTTTCACCAGATCTGCGGGGGCCAGATTCACGACGACGCGACCGGCCGGAAAGTCGAGGCCGCAGTTCTGGATGGCGCTGCGGACGCGGTCTCTGGCCTCCCGCACGGCGGTCTCTGGCAGCCCCACGAGGGTGAAGCTTGGCAGTCCACCCGGGAGATGAGTCTCCACGGTTACCGCCGGTGCATCCATGCCGAGCAATGCCCGACTGAACGCGCGGTGACCCGTCGGTGCGGCTGCCGTCGCTGGGTGCTCCGGGCGAGCGTGCAGGGCGGGGGGCATGGGTCAGCCCTGTTCCGGTGCCTGTTCCGCCGCGTTGGCCTGTTCCAGCGAACGCACGCGTGCCTCGAGTTCCAGGACGCGCGCGCGCAGCCCGTTGAGCGCTTCCAGATGTCCCTCGAGTTCACGTCGGGGAACGAGCTCGAT
Organism: Pseudomonadales bacterium; assembly: GCA_049454295.1. Lineage (GTDB taxonomy): Bacteria > Pseudomonadota > Gammaproteobacteria > Pseudomonadales > Azotimanducaceae > UBA7803. The sequence continues at coordinate 39,864 of JBMTYG010000001.1, read as the reverse complement.
TTCCGCGAGCGCAGCGTTCAGGGCCTCCTTTAGCCCAACCGCGAGCCGCTCGGTCTGGCTGCCAGGCATAGCGGCATTCAGCGACTGACTGAATTGCTCGATAACCCGGGCGAAGAGGGTGTCACGTTCCATGGATCACTCCATCAATGATGTGGTGCATGGTAAGGGCGGCAGCGCGGCGGGTCATGGCTCATGTGCTCGGCTAAGCGTCAGCTGGTGGCGAGAAGGAGGGTGCGTTAGACGCGCAATCATCGCCCCTTCACGGTGCGTATGCACAAAATTAGGGCGCGCGTAGCGGTCAAATCGGTGCGCGCTCCAGGGCATTCTCCGTGACTTCTTTTTAAACGACTGAATTTACGGGGTTTTCCGAACTGGCACGGTTAATGCGAAGAGGGCGAGGCGCACCGAAGGCGCAGCGCGGATCCCACAGGGCGGCGAGGATCGCTGTCCACGCCAGAAACCGTGGTCCGACAAACCGTGGGGGACCGATGAGTCCACCTGCACCAAGATCGATAAGAGGAGCACTCATGAACAAGCACATTACCACTCTGCTCGGCGGCGCTTGCTTGCTGGGAAGCGCATTCGCAGCGCAGGCAGTGGAAGTCGCTGGTAACGTCACTATCGCTTCAGACTACCCGTTCCGCGGTGTGTCGCAGACCGATCGCGACCCGGCTATCCAGGGCGGTTTCGACGTGGCATTTGACTCAGGGTTCTACGTGGGCACCTGGGGATCGAATGTCAGCGGCTTCACCGATACCAGTATGGAATGGGATTTCTACGGCGGCTTCAAAGGAACGCTGAGTGATGACGCGACCTATGATCTGCGCTACATCCGGTATGAGTATCCGGGCAATGGCTCCACGTACGACTACAACGAATATCACGCCATGGTTTCCTGGGGCGCTTTCACGTTTGGTGTTGCCTACTCGGAAGAGTACTTCGCCCTGGAGGATGTGAGCTGGGTATATCCGAACGTCGGCTACACGATCAGCCTGCCGGCAGAGGCCTCGCTGGTCATTAAAGCGGGATACAGCATGACCGACGATAACGATGCTGGCGACTGGGAAGCCTCCTTTGGCGACGAAGAGGTGCTGGATTGGAGCGTCATGTACTCGATTCCGGTGGCCGGGGTATCGCTGAACATTGGTGTTGTGGGTACGGACGTAGACGATGACGACTGCTTCGGCGGCTCCAAGGCCTGCGAAACACGTCCGGTGATCTCGCTATCTAAAGTGTTGTGATTGATGGAGAATCGGGCGCGCACAGATCTTCCACAGGTCGGCTCGAACACGTTTTGATGCACTTGTTTTGATGCCGGTGCACGCCCGATTCCGATCAACACTGCTCGCAAGGAGACAAACATGAAATTGGTCACAGCCATCATTAAACCCTTCAAGCTCGATGACGTGCGCGAAGCGCTCTCGAACATAGGCGTGCAGGGTATGACGGTAACCGAGGTCAAGGGCTTCGGTCGCCAGAAGGGACACACCGAGCTGTACCGGGGTGCCGAATACGTTGTCGATTTCCTCCCCAAGGTGAAGGTGGAGGTGGCCGTTGCCGACGGCATGCTTGAGCAGGTGCTCGAAACAATTACCAAGGCTGCTAACACGGGGAAGGTAGGTGACGGGAAGATCTTCGTCACACCACTCGAAGAGGTTGTTCGCATCCGCACCGGGGAAACCGGCCCGGAAGCGGTGTGACCTCGGCACGATAACAAGGAGAAAGATTGTGGAAGATCTGCTTCGTTCCCGGCATGTGCCAGACGCCCCGCGCGGGGTTGCTCTGGCATCGATGCGAAAATTTGCGCTTGCGGCAGGCTTCGTAATGAGTGTCGCGGCACTCATGGCGCCGAGTACCGCGTTGGCTGAAGAGGCGGCAGCGCCTGCGGAGGCGTCGGTCTCAGAGGTTGAGGTCGCCATCGAAGTCGATGTCGTCGCCGAAACGCCTGAGGCTGCGGAAGCGGTTGTCGAGGCGGTAGAAGCCGCCGTTGAGGAAGCCGTGGCAGAGGAAGCCGTCGTCGAAGAAGCGGCGCCGGTGCCCGACAAGGGCGATACGGCGTGGATGATGGTGTCTACGCTGCTCGTTATCCTCATGATCGTGCCGGGGGTGGCGCTGTTCTACGGCGGCCTGGTCCGCTCCAAGAACATGCTGTCGGTCCTCACCCAGGTGTTAGCCATTTTCTGTGTCGTCGGCTTGTTATGGGCGATTTATGGTTATTCCCTCGCATTTGGCGACGGCGGTGCCTGGAACTGGATGATTGGTGACACGAGCAAGCTGTTCTTGGCCGGTATCACGGGCGATAGCACCGCGGCGACCTTCTCTGAGGGCGTGGTGATCCCCGAACTCACATTCGTCGGTTTCCAGCTCACTTTTGCGGCCATCACCGTCGCGCTCATCGTCGGCGGTCTCGCGGAGCGCGTTAAGTTCTCCGCTCTGCTGATTTTCGTGGTGATCTGGTTCACCTTTTCCTACCTCCCGATTGCGCACATGGTCTGGGCCACGGGTGGCTACTTGTTTGAGGCGGGCGACCTCGATTTCGCCGGCGGTACGGTTGTGCACATCAATTCCGGTATCGCGGCGCTGGTAGGCGCGATTGTGCTCGGCAAGCGCGTCGGGTTCGGCCGCGATGCGATGGCGCCGCACAATCTGCCGTTCACCATGATCGGTGCCTCACTGCTGTGGGTGGGCTGGTTCGGCTTCAACGCGGGCTCTGCGCTCGAGGCGAACGGCTCTGCGGCACTTGCGTTCGTGAACACGATTCTCGCGACCGCGGCGGGTGGTCTCGCCTGGATGTTCGGCGAATGGCTGCTGCGCGGACATCCGTCGATGCTGGGACTGGCGTCCGGGGTCGTAGCGGGTCTGGTCGCGATCACGCCGGCAGCGGGCATCGCGGGACCCATGGGCGGTATCGTGCTCGGCGCGGTAGCGGGTCTCGGCTGTCTCTGGGCGGTCGTCGGCTTGAAGCGTGTGCTCGGTTATGACGACTCGCTGGACGTGTTTGGCATCCACGGGGTGGGCGGCATCATCGGCGCGATCGGCACCGGCATCGTCGCGTCTCCGGCGTTGGGCGGTGTTGGCTTCCCGAACGAGACCCTTGCGGGTCAGGTCCTGGTTCAAGCGAAGGGCGTGCTGATCACGATTGTGTGGTCCGGCGTAGTCGCCTTCATCGCTTACAAGATCGCTGACCTGGTCGTCGGGCTTCGGGTTTCCGAGGAAGACGAACGTCAAGGTCTCGACACGGCCTCTCACGGCGAGCGCGCCTATAGCGCCTGATCCTGGTTCGGGTTGGAAAGAATGCACGGGGCGCCTAGGGCGCCCCGCTGCATATAGGAGTCGGCCCGCCTGCTACAATCGCGCCTCCATGAACTGAGCGAAGGACCAATCGGGCGCATGCGTTACTTCAGCACCCGGGGCGAGACGCCCCTCATGGGATTTACTGATGCGGTCCTGACTGGGCTTGCGCCGGACGGCGGCCTGTTGCTCCCTGAATACATCCCCGATGTGCGCGACCGTATCCCGGTCCTGCGCTCTTTAGGGTATGTGGAACTCGCGCAGGAACTCATCGCTCTCTATGTGGATGATATTCCGCGGCCCGTACTCGACGACATTATCCGCCGCGCTTACGCCACCTTTGATCATCCCGAGATCGCTCCTCTCGTCTCCGTGGGGGATGTGTCGGTCATGGAGCTCTTTCACGGCCCGACGCTGGCGTTCAAGGATGTCGCGCTCCAGTTCCTGGGGCGGTTGTTCGAGTACATGCTCAAGCAGCGGGGCGAACATCTGAACATCCTGGGCGCCACGAGCGGTGACACTGGCAGCGCAGCCATCGCCGGTGTGCGCGGGCTTTCGGATATCGACATATTCATCATGTATCCGGCGGGACGGGTGAGTGAGCTGCAGGAACTGCAGATGACGACCGTGCTTGACCCCAACGTACACTGTCTTTCAGTGAGTGGCAGTTTCGACGACTGCCAGAATCTGATGAAGACGCTGTTCGGTGATCTCCCGTTTAAGTCGAGCTATCACCTGGGAGCGGTCAATTCGGTCAACTGGGCTCGCGTGCTCGCGCAGGTTGTGTATTACGCATGGGCGAGTCTGCGCCTGGGATCGGATGCCCCGGTTCGCTTCGCAGTCCCCACGGGGAACTTCGGCAATGTTTTCGCAGGCTACGTGGCTCGCCGCATGGGGTTCCCGATTGGGGATCTCGTGGTCGCTACCAACGAGAACGACATCCTCTCGGTCTTTTTCAATAGCGGCACCTACGCCCGCGGACCAGTGCGGTTCACCATCACACCGGCTATGGACATTCAGGTCGCAAGCAACTTTGAGCGGTATCTCTATTACCGACTGGGCGAGAGCACAACAGCGCTGCGGGCGTTCATGCAACGCTTTGCCGAGACGGGGACGGCAAGCCTGGACCGGGAAAGCCCACAGGATTTCGTTGCGACCGCGGTGGATATGGCCGAGACATCCGCAACGATTCACGCGGTCTATGCTGAATCGGGCTACGTGATCGACCCTCACACGGCAGTGGGGCTCGCTGCCGCCCGCCGGTTACCCTATGCGGGACCCACGGTGTGTCTCGCGACGGCGCACCCAGCCAAATTTCCGGAAGCGGTCGATGCCGCGGTGGGGTTGCCGGTCGCACGCCATGAGCGCCTTGAAAGCCTGCGCGGTCTACCCGCTCGCACCACGCCGGTACCGGCCTCCCTCGACGCTATCAGAGGCTTTATCGAGACTCACGCAGCGCGGCGTTAATGGCTTCGACGGCGCTGGGAATATCCGCCAAGTGACGAACCTCGCGGCTCGGAGCGATAGTGCCATTTGCTGGTGAGTCACCGGAAAAATTGACCCAGATGGTGTGCATGCCCACTGCCGCGGCGCCTTGCACATCGTCTACCAGGTGATCGCCGATATGGACAGCTCCGGCCGGGGCTGCGCCTGCGCGCCGCAGCGCCGCCTCAAACATGTCCGGTGCGGGCTTGCTGGCGCCGACCGTCGCAGCGTTGAAGCCAAAAGCAAAGTATCGATCGAGACCCAAACGCTTGAAGTCGGCATTGCCGTTGGTGAGCGCGGCGAGCGCAAAGCGCTGGGATAAGACCGCGAGGGTCGAAAGTGCGTCGGGAAAGTACTCCACATCGTGGCGCGCCGCATAAAACTCAGCAAAAGCGCCTGCCGCGAGATCTGCCGCCACTGCCTCGGCCAGGTCGCACTGACAGAGCGCCACAAACAACAGCCGCTCGCGAAACTTCGAAAGATCATGGCGTAGGGCAGGCTCGGCTGCGAGCACCGAAGTGCGCAATCCGGCCATCATTTCGGGGGGAAACCGCTCATCGAAGACGGGTACGCGCTCCCTGATCCAGGTGCGCATGCGCTCTTCCGCCCGACGCACGACACGATCCACGTCCCACAGCGTGTTGTCGAGATCGAAGGTGACAAGCGTGACAGAAGCCATTAGTCCTTGCGGCTCCGCGCTCGTGGGTGCGCAGCGTCGTACACCTTAGCCAGGTGCTGAAAGTCGAGGTGCGTGTAAATCTGTGTCGTGGCTATATCGGCATGTCCGAGAAGTTCCTGCACGGCGCGCAAATCACTCGATGATTCAAGCATGTGGCTGGCAAAACTGTGTCGCAACATGTGTGGATGGAGTTCGTCGCTGCCAAGCTGCAACACCGCGAGACGCTTGAGTCGCTTTTGCACGGTGCGCGGCGCAATGCGAACACCGCCGCGCCCGGTAAACAGCGGCGACTCGTGCCCGAGGGTCAGCCCTGGGGTTGCGCTGGTCGAGACAGCGCGCGCCTGAAGCCACTGCCGCAGCGCTGTTACACTCTGGCGTCCTAGCGGGACGTTGCGCATCTTGTTGCCTTTGCCACGGACGCGAATGAAGCCTTCATTGAGGTCGAGGTCACCGATGTTAGCGCCGGTGAGCTCGGCTAGTCGCAGCCCGCTGCCGTAGAACAGCTCGGCAATGGCAAGATCCCGTACTTCGTCGCCGTCCTCTGGCACCCTTGCGAGCAGCTGCGCCGCCTGATCGGTATCGAGGAGGCGGGGCAGTCTCGCCGGTGCTTTGGGGGCGCGTAACCCCGTGGTCGGATCTTGTGATGCGCACCCGTGTCGGATCAGAAATCGATAAAAGCTGCGTATGCATGACAGGGCCCGCTGAATGCTTCGCGGCGCTTGTCCGGACGCGTTGAGTCGTGCCACGTGCGCAGCAATGTCGTGGCTTCGGATCTCACCCCAGGGCCGGTTCACGACCTGGGCGAGACGTTCCAGATCGCGCCTATAGCCGGTCAGGGTATGCGCCGAGTAGCGACGCTCAAGGCGCAGATGATCAACGAAGCGCTCGAGCAGTGCGTCCGCGCTCGACGTATCGAGTTCAGTCGGCAAGACGCTGCACCACGCGCGAGATGACCTCGGCGATGTAGGTGACGAATAGCGTATCCATCTCCGGCGCAAAGCTTCCGGGGTTGCGGCTGCCGATGGCAAGACATCCGCGTCCGCCAGACCATGCGAAGGGCGCCACGGCGGCACTGCCCTCGCGCTCGGCGCTATGACCCGGGAAGAGGCTGGCTAACTCATCGACGCGAAGGGTGATGCACGCCGACTGATTGCCGCGCAGGAGTGCTTCATGGGGCAGTGCGCCCTCATGACCGCGCAGATGATCGAGGTCGGCAGGCACAGCGGTCAAATGGCAACAGACGAAGTCGGCACCAAAATCGGTGAGGACCGAGGTCGCAACAACCTCGTTGAGCGCATGCCAGGACGCCACGTTGAGCAGTTCCAGCGTCAGCGTGCGGGTTTTGCGGAACAGTTCGTCGTTATTGCGCGCCGTCTGCATCAGCTCGGTCATGCGTCGGCGCATGACCGCGTTGCGGTCGCGAAGGATGGCGAGCTGGCGCTCGACGAGCGAGACCGCGGCACCTGACGCATGCGGTATCCGCAATTCCCCGAGCAGATCCTCATGATCAGCGAAAAAATTGGGGTGCTCGCGCAGGTAATCGACCACCTCAGTGTCTCTGAGCGGAGCGTGTGCACTCATGCTTCGATCTGCCCCTCGAAGACCAACGTGGCTGGGCCGACAAGTTTAACGGGGCTGTCAGGGCCCTGCCATGTCACACGAACCTTGCCGCCGGGTAACGAGATTTTGAGCCTGGGACCGCCTCGACCCGAGAGGCGTGCGGCCACGGCCGCCGCGCAGGCGCCCGAGCCACAGGCTTGGGTTTCGCCTATGCCTCGCTCAAATACGCGCAGTCGCAGAAAGGCGTCATCGACAACCTGACAAAAGCCCACGTTGACGCCGGCGGGGAATGCGGCGTGCTGCATAAGCGCGTTGCCGACCGCGTCGACTGCTGCGTGCGCCGCATTGTCGACGAACAGCACTGCGTGCGGATTACCCATCGACACGAGGAATAATTCCACGGTGCCGGCGTTGGTCTGGATTTGCCACTGGCCCGGACGGTCGATAATGGCGCTCACACCTGGCACGGTGTCATCAAAGGGCAGGCTCTGGGGCGCAAGTTCAGGCGCGCCCATATCCACTTCAACCTGGTCGTCATTCAGGCGAGTTGTACAAACTCTGCCGCGCATGGTCTGCAGGATGAGCGAGCGTTTTGGGCTCAGCGCCCGCGCCGCAACGAACAGCGCAGCGCAGCGAGCGCCGTTACCGCATTGCTCGACTTCTGTGCCATCGGCATTGAAGATCCGATAGCGAAAATCCGCATGCGGATCCGTCGGGGGTTCGATCACGAGGAGCGAGTCGAAGCCGACCCCGGTATGGCGATCGCTCCAGGCTCGTATTTGCTCGGGCACCGGCTCAAAGTGCTGCGTGACCAGGTCGAGCAGCATGAAGTCGTTGCCGAGACCGTGCATCTTGCTGAAAGGGAGCAGCATGGTGTCAGGTCTCCGGCAGCTCGGCGGCGAGCAGATCGCGCAGGGTCTCGCGGCGTCGCACAATGCGGTACGCGCCATCCTCGACCAGCACCTCTGCGGCGCGCGGTCGCGTATTGTAGTTGGAGCTTTGCGCCATACCGTAGGCGCCAGCAGAACGCACGGCGAGCAGGGCGCCAGGTTCAAGCGCCAGATCTCGATCGTGTCCGAGAAAATCGCCTGACTCGCACACGGGACCCACGATTTGCCACCGCATCACTGGCGTTGTCTGGGCGCTTGTCACCGGTTCGATCTCATGCCAGGCGTCATACAACGCGGGTCGGATCAGATCATTCATTGCCGCATCCACGATGGCGAAGTTTGGCGCGTCAGGCTCGGTCGCTGGCTTCAGATATTCGATGCTGGTCAGCAGCACGCCGCCGTTTGCGACCAGAAACCGCCCGGGCTCCAGCACGAGTTTGAGTTTGCGCTCCCCAAGCGCGGCTCGGATATCGGCGCCCCAGCGTAAAACATCGAACTCCGGGTCTTCCCCACGATAGGGCACGCCGAGACCGCCTCCCAGATCGACGTGCTGCAGATCAATGCCTTCTGCGGCGAGATCGTCGACAAGCGCCAACACGCTGGACAGTGCCTCGATGAGCGGTGTGGGCGTGAGGATTTGCGATCCGATATGGCAGTCGATGCCGTGCAGTTCGAGATGGAGATCCTTGGCGGCCTGGCGATAAAGCTGAGTCGCATGGCTGATCGGAATACCGAATTTGTTGCTGCGCAGACCGGTGGAGATATAGGGGTGCGTGCCCGCATCCACATCCGGATTGACCCGCAGTGAAATCGCCGCGACGCGGCCGAGCAGGCGCGCGCGCGCGCTGATGCGGTCAAGCTCCGCCGCGCTCTCGACGTTGAAGCAGCCAATGCCCGTCTTTAACGCGAAATCGATCTCCTCGATCGACTTGCCGACGCCGGAAAAAACGACACGTCGCGGATCTGCACCGGCTTCGATAACGCGTACCAGCTCGCCGCCGGAGACAATGTCGAAGCCGGCGCCCAAGTCGGCAAATACGCGGAGGATGCTCAGGTTGGAGTTGGCTTTAACCGCATAACACAAGGTGACATCCAGCGGGTGCAGGGCAGCCTCTAGACGTCGATACTGCTGTACCAAATGCGTCCGCGAGTAGACCCAGACAGGGGTACCCACATTGTCCGCGATGCGGGTTAAGGGGACCCCCTCCGCGTGCAGCACCCCGTCGCGGTGCACGAACGCTGATGTGTTGGCTGTCTCAGGCATGGCTGTGGTTGATGCGCTCATGAAACGGTGCCATGCCCGGTCAGCGTTCGCTGGTGCTTGCAGCTGTTGCGAAAGCCGGTCGCGCGCCCGCGTCAGGCAACGTGAGCGGACCCTTCTGACCACAGGTGGCAGCCTGGAGCGTGATCAGCCCTATGAAGATCCAGCGCATGCGTGGCAGTTCCTGTTACGACGAGGCTCGAGCAAGCGGCGCAGTATAGCCTGTTGACCGTACCGGTCTGCAGGGGTCTCAGAGTCGAGCCCGCGCCCGTTCGAGCGCAGCGCGTACCTGGGCGGGCGCGGTACCGCCAAAATGGTTGCGGGCATTGACCGAACCCTCGAGGGTCAGGACCTCGGAGACGGTGGCATCGATGGCGTCTCCGCCGAACTGCTTGAGTTCCTTTAGCGAGAGACTCTCGAGACTCCGTCCGGCCGCCACCGCGTAGCCGACGGCACGACCCACGATCTCGTGCGCATCGCGGAACGGCACCTGACGGCGCACCAGATAGTCAGCGAGATCGGTGGCAGTGGTGTAGCCCTCTAGCGCCGCCTCGCGCAGCGTTGCCTCACGCACGACGATTGCGGGCACGAGTCCGAGCATGGCGGTCAGACAACCCGTCAGCGTGTCGATGGCGTCGAAAAGCGGCTCTTTGTCTTCCTGATTGTCTTTGTTGTACGCGAGTGGCTGACCCTTCATCAGTGTCAGCAAGCTCATGAGATCCCCAATCACGCGGCCGCTTTTGCCGCGCACCAGTTCTGGCACGTCGGGGTTTTTCTTTTGCGGCATGATGCTCGAACCGGTGCAGAAGCGATCTGGCAGATCGATGAAGCTGAACTGCTGCGACGACCACAGCACCAGTTCCTCGCACCACCGTGACAGGTGCACGAGGGTGAGGCTCGCGACGCTCGCGAATTCGATGGCGAAGTCCCGGTCGCTGACCGCGTCGAGGGAATTCTCGGCAACCGCGGCAAAGCCGAGGGCCGCGGCGACGTCGTGCCGGTCGATCGGAAAGGTCGTTCCGGCGAGCGCTGCAGCCCCGAGGGGTAATACGTTCACCCGTTTGCGGCAGTCACGCAGGCGATCCCGATCGCGATGCAGCATCTCGAACCAAGCGAGCAGGTGATGACCGAAGGTGATCGGCTGCGCTGCCTGCAGGTGGGTGAAACCCGGCATGATGGTCTGTACGTGGGCTTCCGCGAGCTCGATCAGGGCCTGCAGCAGCCGCGTCATCAAGTCATCGAGAGCGTCGATTGCGTCGCGCAGATACAGTCGGATGTCCGTCGCGACCTGGTCGTTCCGCGACCGCCCGGTGTGCAGCTTCTTGCCGGTGTCGCCGATGAGCGCCGTGAGCCGGCTTTCGATGTTCATGTGCACGTCCTCGAGTGAGACGCGCCATTGGAAGCTGCCAGACTCGATTTCCGCGCGCACGCGCGCCAGTCCAGCGACAATGTCGCGGCTCTCTTCCGCGGTCAGAACGCCGACTCGGCCGAGCATCTGCGCGTGGGCGATTGATCCCGCGATGTCCTGGCGATAGAGCCGCCGATCAAAATTGACGGAGGCGGTAAATGCTTCGACGAAGGCGTCGGTGGCTTCGCCGAACCGACCACCCCAGAGCTTGCTGTCCGCGGTTGCGCGGTCGGATGAATCGTCGGTCATGATCGTCGTCACGCAGGTTTTCCGGTCGCGCATCATAGCACTCGTCAGCGCGCGACCTCGTGCGCGCCATCGATACCGGATGAGCGTTGCCGCGGTCGAGGAAACAGCCGCATAACCTGCGAGAATGTGTTCTAGATCGCCAACGGGAGTCGCGCATGCTTGATCGCCTTGTCATCGCCACGCGAGAAAGCCCCCTCGCCTTGTGGCAGGCCCGCTTTATCAAGGCCGCGCTCGAAGCGCGGCACCCCGGGTTGACCGTCAGCCTGCTGGGAATGCGGACCGCCGGCGACCGCTGGCTCAGCACGCCCCTGTCCGAGGTGGGTGGCAAGGGACTGTTCATTAAAGAGCTCGAGCAGGCGCTGCTGTCTGGTGATGCGCATCTCGCGGTGCACAGCATGAAAGACGTCCCAGCGGTGCTCGAGGCGCCGTTCGTGTTGGGCGCCATTGGTTTTCGCGATGACGTGCGCGATGCCCTGGTGGCCGCGCCGGGCACGACGGTGGCTGGGCTGCCCCGAGGTGCCCGTGTGGGCTCCGCAAGCCTGCGGCGAAGAGCGCAGCTGCTTGCGCGCCGGCCGGACCTCGACGTGCGACCGGTGCGCGGTAATGTCGGCACGCGCCTTGGCAAACTCGATGCCGGTGAGTTCGACGCACTCCTGCTCGCGGCTGCCGGACTGCGCCGGTTGGGGCTGGAGTCGCGCGTCGCCGAGTACGTGGCACTTGACGATTCTCTGCCGGCGGCGGGTCAGGGCGCGCTGGGCATCGAGTGTCTCGCGCAAGACGCCGAAGTGCTGCGCCTGGTCGCCGCGCTCGATGATCCGAGTTGTGCCCCCTGTGTGCGAGCGGAGCGCGGGGTCAGCGCCGGGCTGGGTGCTGATTGCTCCGCGCCTCTTGGCGCCTATGCAGAGCAGCAAGATGGCGTTCTTCAGCTCAGAGCGGTCCTCGCGGACCCCGACGGCCGCGAGCGGCTCTACGCCAGCGCGGCTGGAAGCGATCCCGAGGCGCTTGCCGCGCAGGTGGTAGCGGATCTTAGTCAACAAGGCGCGGCCCGCATCCTTGCACGGCTGCCCAGCCCCTCGGCGGCGCCCGGACCGGGTAGGTGAAACTCTGGATTACCCGGTCGGAGCCGGGCGCCTCGCGACAGGCCGCGGAACTCACTGCAGCGGGCTACCCGTGCTGGGTGCGGAGTGTGTTGACGATCGAACCGCTCTCCCCAGCGCTGCCCAAGGGTGCTTTTGAGCGATGCATCTTCGTCTCGGAACATGGGGTTCACTGCGGACTTCCGCGATTGCAGGCTGCGGCGCCTGGGCTGATCCTGCCGGCGGCGGTGCATTGCCTGGCGATCGGCCCGCGAACGGCGTCGGCCCTTTCGGCCCACGGCATTGCGTCGGCGTCGAATGCGGCCCGGTCGGACTCCGAGGCGCTGCTGGCCGATCCACGGCTCAGGGACGTCAAGGACCTGCGCGTGCTGTTGGTGGCAGGCGTGGGCGGACGCACGCTGATCGAGGACACGCTGCGTGCTCGTGGCGCGTCGGTCGAACGGTTCGAATGCTATCGACGCGTGTCGCGCCTCGATCCATTGCCGCGGGACGCGGCTGTTGGCGTCACCGCGATCATCGTGGGCAGCGGCGAGGCGCTACTGCCGATCCGGACGCTGTGGCGCGAGGCGGATGGGTCTGACGATGTGCTTGTGCTGGTGCCATCCTCCCGCGTCGCTGGTCGCGCAGTGGAACTGGGATTCGGCAATGTCCATGATTGTGGCGCCGCGGATGTATCCGCCGTATTGCGCGCGCTCCGAGAGGTGAAGGATGCAGGCAGCGAGTGAACAGTCATCGACTCAATCGACCAAGCCCGCGCCGGCAGGGAATACGCCGGTTCGGGACAAACCGCGCGGACGCGGGATCGCGCTCTTCGCGCTGTTAGTCGCGCTTGCCGCTCTCGCCGTAGCGGGGATGCTGTACTGGCGGATCGTTTACGAGCCAAGCCCGCTCAGTCTGCGGATGGCGGAGCTGGAAACCAGCGTTCGCGCTTTGGATCGACGTCTTGCTGCGCAGGCGGCGGAACTCGACAGCGTTGTCCTGGCGGAACGACAACGCACCGAGGAACGCATCGAGGACGCCCTCCCGGGGTCTGCGGTTCCTGACAGCGCCGCGGGGGATCGAGTTCCCCCGATGATGGGTGCGACAGCGCCGGCTGCCTGGCACCTGGCCGAGATCCGCTATTTGCTGCGCATGGCCAACCATCGCCTGCAGCTCGAGCGTGATATCCGCGGAGCGATGCTGCTGCTTAGCGCAGCCGATGACAGTCTGGCACGCCTCGACGACCCGCGATTCACGCCGGTGCGGGCGTATATCGCGGAGGAGCGGCTTGCGTTGGAAGCGCTACCTGGCGCAGATGTCGAGGGACTGTTCCTCGCGCTCGAGGCAATCAAGCGCGATCTTGATGGCATCGAGCCGCGTGCCCCGGCGTTCGAAGCTGCCGCGGACCCGGGTCGACCGATCATGGACGGAACTCTGGCCGCGCTTTGGGCGGCGGTGTCGGACCTGGTCAGATTTCGGCGACTGGATACCCCCGCGCAGGCGCTCCTGCTGCCTGAGGAAGCGCTTTATCTTGAACTCAACCTGCGGCTGATGCTCGAACGGGCGCAGCTCGCGGCGCTGCGTCGTGAGCAGCCGATTTTCGATAGCAGCATCGGCGAGGCGCGTGATTGGGTGGAGCGCTATTTCGACTCCGCCGACGTCAAGGTGCAGCGCCTGAGTGAGGGATTGGCTGCGGTTGCGCCGGTGGAGCTCTCCGCGCCGCTACCGGATCTATCAGCGTCGCTGGTGGCACTCGACGCGGTTCTGAGCGCCGCGCCATGAGTGTGCGTCTGTTGAAACTCCTGGTCCTGCTCGTCATTGGCGCGCTGGTCGGGATTCTCGTTGCCCGCGATCCGGGCTATGTGCTCGTCGTCTATGGCAATCGCGCGCTGGAAACGGGGCTCTGGGTGGCGCTTGTCTTGCTCGCATCCGCCTATGTGGGTCTGCGCGCGCTGTTGTTCGTGCTGGGTGGGTTGCGTCGCGGTCCGCGAGGGATCCTGCGCTGGCAGGCGGAACGCCGCAGAAACAGGACGATCGGACTCATGCAGGGCGGGCTTGCAGCCCTGGTGCAGGGTGACTGGCGCGAAGCCCGCGCCCGTTTTGAGGGCGCAGCCGGCAAGCGTAGTGGTCCGTTGCCCTGGCTTGGCGCTGCACTGGCCGCCCGACTGGGTGAGGACGGCGCGGCGGAGGCACGCCTGATCGAGCAGGCGACGCAACAGGATGCGGACGCCGCCGCCTTTGCGCTCGCGCGGCAGCAGGCTGACCGCGGCGAGTGGGGAGCGGTGGCGTCCCTCGTGCGACCGCTAGCCGAGCGCTCGCCGCCGCACAGAGAGGCTCTCTGGCTCTGTGCCCGCGCGGCGGTGGGCATGGGAGACAGCGCGGCGTTCGCGACGCTCTTGCCCGCACTGCGGCAGGCGCGCCCCCGGGGTGAGGCGGAAATCGATCAGCTGCAGGTTGCGAGCGTGCGCGGTGAGCTTGCGCAACTGTCCGGCGAAGGCCTCGAATCGCGCTGGCAGAGCCTAACGAAAGATCTGCGTTCGCGGACCGAGCTGGTGCTGGACTACGTCCGGCGCGCAGGGCGTGAGCATCCGGATCGCGCGGAGTCGGTCGTTCAGGAGGCGCTGTCGCATCACTGGTCGGTGGCACTCGTTGCAGCGCTCGGCGAGATTCCAGTGCCAGACCCTCTGCGCACGCTGAAGCGGGCGGAAGGCTGGGTTGAAAAGCACGCTGACGAGCCGGCGTTATTCCTCACCCTCGGTCGGCTGGCATTGCGAGCCGGGCGCTGGGCGGAGGCGCGGGAGCATCTGGAAATGGCGGTCCGGCGCAACGCGGGTCCCGTCGCTCAGGCGGAACTGGGTCGTCTGATCCATGCGTTGGGCGACGCGCGGGGGATCGAGCTGATGGTCAACGCGGCAGGGGCACTGCCGGACCTGCCGCTGCCCCGAACGGGCCCGATCTGACGCAAGTGTTTCAGAGATCCTGCTGGGTCGGTCGCGGTGCCCAGCTGAAGGCATCGGCATGGCGCGGCGTTCGTGTGACAGTCGCCAGCGCTTCGTCCATGGCGTAAACGAAGCTCGGACTTCCGCCGAGCAGAATCCATGGGGCGGCGGTTCTTGAGCTGGACAGCAGATTGCGCGCCTGTTCGAAAGCGCTGTTGTCCGGCGTGCGGCGTGGGTCGACGGTGTAGCGCACGCGTAGCCACGACGCAGCGAGGGCGTCGAGCGCGTGGCGGCAGTAGAAGTCGTCGGCGCTGTCCGCACACCACAGCAGGTCGACGGGCGCCCGTTCGGACACGTCGGCAAGCTCGTCCAGAACGGCTAATGCTTGGGTGATGCCGGTGCCGCCGACGATCATCACGATCGGCTGTCGAGAATCGTCTGGCATTTGAACGTCGCCGGCGGGCGCATGCAGCAACAGCGGTTCGCCTGCAGCGAGCAGTTCGTCCATCCAGCGGGCGGCGGGAACGCCCGGCAGCGAGCGGTAGTGCAGGGTGACTGTCGGCAGCCGTCGGGGTCCGCTCGCGATGGACAGCGGTATCAGTCCCTCCAGGTGTTCGACCTGCGTATATTGGCCGGCGCGAAAACTGAAGCCGGGTGGGGCTTCGAGCACGATCTCCTGCACGGGTTGCGCGTGCGCCCGGGCGTTTGAGAGCGGGACACAACGAATGATTGGGCAGCGATAGAGTGCGCCCGTCACCGCCCTTTCACCGCCCCCGCATTGAGGCGAAGAACTCGTCGTTGGTCTTCGTCGTGCGCAGTTTGTCGATCAGGAATTCGATGGCGGCGACGTCGTCCATTTCATGCAGGAGTTTGCGCAGGATCCACACGCGCTGGAGTTCCTCTTCGGTCATCAGCAACTCTTCGCGGCGGGTTGCCGAGCGACGGATATTGATGGCGGGGTACACGCGCTTCTCGGCGATCTTGCGCTCGAGATGCAGTTCCATGTTGCCGGTGCCCTTGAATTCTTCGTAGATGACCTCGTCCATCTTCGAGCCGGTGTCGATGAGCGCGGTCGCGACGATGGTCAGGCTGCCGCCCTCCTCGATGTTGCGCGCTGCGCCGAAAAACCGCTTCGGCCGTTCAAGCGCATTCGCGTCCACGCCGCCAGTCAGCACCTTGCCTGAAGATGGCACGATGGTGTTGTAGGCCCGCGCCAGACGGGTGATTGAGTCGAGCAGGATAACGACGTCCTTCTGGTGTTCTACGAGGCGCTTGGCCTTCTCGATCACCATTTCAGCCACCTGCACGTGCCGAGACGGGGGCTCGTCGAAGGTGCTGGCGACGACCTCGCCGCGCACCGAGCGCTGCATATCGGTGACTTCCTCCGGACGCTCGTCGATGAGCAGCACGATCAGCACCACGTCGGGATTGTTCGCCACGATGGATTGGGCGATGTTTTGCAGCATGAGCGTCTTGCCTGCTTTCGGCGGCGATACGATCAGCGCTCGCTGACCCTTGCCGATCGGGGCAATGAGATCGACCACGCGGGCAGAGAGATCCTCAGTGCTGCCGTTGCCGCGCTCAAGCCTGAGCCGGCGATTGGGGAAGAGCGGCGTGAGGTTCTCGAACAGGATCTTGTTCTTTTTGGTGCCTGGGTCGCTGAAGTTGATGTCATCGACCTTCAGCAGCGCGAAGTAGCGTTCCCCGTCTTTCGGTGGGCGGATCTTGCCGGAAATGCTGTCGCCGGTGCGCAGGTTGAAGCGGCGGATCTGGCTGGGCGATACGTAGATGTCATCGGGTCCAGCCAGGTAAGAGCTGTCCGGTGAGCGCAGAAAACCGAAGCCGTCCTGCAGAATCTCAAGCGCGCCTTCGCCATAAATGTCTTCCCCATCCTTCGCGAGCTTGCGCACGATGGCGGCGATGACTTCCTGTTTGCGCGAGCGCGCGGTGTTTTCCAGGCCCATTTCCCGGGCCATGTCGATCAGGTCCCCGACGGGCTTGCGCTTCAGATCTGTCAGATTCATAAGGTTTAAGTGACCAGTTGGGAGGAGTTGTTAGCGGACGTATGCGACCGACGGGGCATGCATATCGCGAGTGCGACAACGAGTCGGCGCAAGCGAGATGGGGGGTAGAGTCCAGGAACCCGTGGCGGGCTGACAGCGGAACTGCCAGATTGTTCAGAGATTAGTAGCGTGATGAGATGCCGTCAAGCCGCAGCTGCTTGCGAGTCACGCGCAAGCAGCTGCAGTGGTTGCATCGGCGCTCGACGCTAGATGTGGCTGTCGAGGAACGCAGCCAGCTGCGATCGAGAAAGCGCGCCGACCTTGGTCGCCTCAACGGCGCCGTTCTTGAACAGCATGAGCGTCGGAATGCCGCGAATGTTGTAGCGCGGCGGAACGCCCGGATTGGCGTCGATGTCGAGCTTGCAGACCTTGACGCGATCGCCGTATTCCTTCGCGATATCGTCGAGGATCGGCGCGATCATCTTGCAGGGGCCGCACCATTCGGCCCAATAGTCGACCAGGACTGGTTTGTCGGACTTGAGCACGTCCTGCTCAAAATCAGCGTCGGTGGTATGGACGATGTTGGCACCCATGGCAATCTCCGGATGACGGTGCGGCAAGTGTAGCATGGCGGCGCATGGCGGCAGCGTAGGGACAACTCGGGGACAGCTTTCGGTCGGCGACGGTCAATGGGGAGATTGGGTTTGAGTGAGCAGTATGCGGTCGTGGATCTTGGCTCCAACAGCGTTCGTTTGCTGGTGGCACAGGGAGAGTCGGATGCTCACGGCATTCGACTTCGCGTGATCGAACGAATCAAGGACAAAGTCCAGCTGGCCCGTGGTCTGCGCGGCGGAAATCTGCACCCGACGTCAGTCGCGCGCACGGAAGTCTGTCTCGGGCGGTTTGCACAACGACTGCGGGCGTTTGATCGTTCTCGAATCGCGGTTGTGGGAACGCATGCGCTGCGCACGACGATTGATCCTGAGCCTGTGCTAAGCATTGCTCGGGATGTACTTGGCGTTCCCGTTCGCGTGTTGTCCGGCGCAGAAGAAGCGGCGCTGATTTATCGCGGTGTGGGTCGACGTGATCCGATTCGGCCCGAACGCAGTCGGCTGGTGGTGGATCTGGGCGGCGGCAGTGCCGAGTTCGCCTGGGGCGACGGCTATGCGCCGCAGCGTCTGGCGTCCGCTCCGGTGGGTTGTGTATCGCTCACCGAGGGGTTTTTCGACGCGCGCTCGGTGCAGGTGGGATTCGAGGCCGCGCGCGCGCATTTGGCCAAGACGCTGGAGTCGCTGCCTGATCTGGAGCGGGCAGCCGACGTGATCGGGACCTCGGGCACGGTTGAGTCTGTCCAGACCGTACTGGCAGCGAACGGCTGGGGAGAGGATCTCATCACCAGGGATGGACTCGACCGATTGGTGGGCGGGCTGTTCGAAGGGCGCTGGGACGCTGAGTCGGGCATGCTCGGACTCGCCCCAGAGCGGGTTGATATCTTCCCTGCCGGTGTCGCACTGCTCGACATGATATTTCGACGCTATGACCTGCGCGCCATGCGCTTTGTAGGCGCTGCGCTCGAGGATGGCGTGCTCGACGAGATGGTGCACGGATCGGGTATCGGCAACGACCCGCGAGAGCTGACGGTCCGCGGTTTGCAGCACGATTTCCGGGTGGATCAGACCCAGGCGACGCGAGTGCAGTCCACCGCGCTTGCATGCTTCGACGCGGTGGCGAGTCCCTGGTCGCTGATCGGGTTGCCCTCGCAACCCGATTGGCGCGACCTGCTGCGAACCGCAGCGGCGCTGCATGAGGTCGGTCTTGCGGTCGGCCCCCGCGGTCATCAACGGCATGCGGCGTATGTGCTGCGTCATGCCGATATGCCTGGCTTCAGTCGGCGCGAGCAGGACGCTGTCACGGGGCTCGTGCGAGCTCATCGTCGGGTTTTGCCAGGGCTCGCGCATGCGGGGTTTCCGCCGCAGGAACGCCTCATCCTGCGGCGGCTGACGGCCCTTTTGCGGCTCGCGGTGATTCTTGAGCGCGCACGGGTTGAGGGTTCCGCGCCGTTGGTGAGCGCAGGCGTTGCAATGAACGGGAGCGCGATAGCGGGCGGACGTTTGGTTGCTCGTCCGCGAGCGGAACTGCAGGCGGGCTCGGAAGGGGGGTTGGACTGGCTTCGGCTGGTATTGCCAAAGGGGTGGCGCGAATCACACCAACTGTCAGCCGCAGAATTGGCCCTCGAGTCGTCTCAGCTCGCGACCTCGGGCATTCGGTTCGACGTAGTCGATCGATGAAACCCGCGACCGGGCAAACCGGGTCGCGGGTCTCTGGGGAGGCTTGGCCTTACTTGGCGCCGCCGGTTGGCACCTCGCTGAACGGAATGCCTTTGTCCACGCGCACGTCCTGAGGCAGGCCGAGCACCCGCTCCGCGATGATGTTCGCCATGATTTCGTCCGTGCCGCCGGCAATGCGCAGGCCCGGGATGCTCATGTACGTGTTCTGGAACAGCGCCATCTCTTCGGACAGCGACTCATCGCGAATAGCGCCCGCTTGCTCCAACAGATCCATGGCGAAGGACGCCATGTCCTGTGTCTTGGGCGCGCCGACAAGCTTGCCGATGGAGTTCTCAGGCCCAGGAATTGCCCCGCGGGACAGTGCCGTCAGGGTACGGTAGGCGGTGTAGCGAAGCCCGGATTCCTGGCAGTACCAGTCCGCGAGCTTGGCGCGCACCGAGGCATTCTCGATGGCCGGGCGATCGTCGATCTCCACCTTGCGCGCGAGCTTGAACACGGAGTCGAAGCCCACTGCCGAGCCGCCCGCGCCGATCGACGCGCGCTCGTTCATGAGCGTGGTCAGCGAGACCTGCCAGCCCTGACCGACCGCCCCGAGGCGCTGGCTGTCGGGCACGCGTACATCGGTGAAGTACACCTCATTGAAGTGTGCCTCCCCTGAGATCTGCTTGATCGGCTTCACTTCGACGCCGGGGGACTTCATGTTGATATAGAAGTACGTCAGGCCCTTGTGCTTCGGCACCGAGGGGTCGGTGCGCACGACGAGAATCGCCCAGTCCGAGTAGTGAGCGCCCGATGTCCAGATTTTCTGGCCGTTGATCACCCATTCATCGCCGTCTTTCACCGCACGCGTGCGCAGCGCGGCAAGGTCGGAACCACCGGCGGGCTCGGAGAACAGCTGACACCAGATTTCCTCGCCGCTCGCAAGCTTGGGAACGAAGCGAGCCTTGTCCGCGTCATTTGCCCAGGTCATGAGCGTTGGCGCCGCCATACCCTGGCCAATGCTGAACACACCGCCCGGCAGGCCCGGAAACTTTGACTCTTCCTGATTCCAGATCACCTGCTCGATGGCTGACGCGCCACGGCCGCCGAATTCCTTCGGCCAGGTGATGCAGGCCCAGCCCGCGTCGTACTTGCGCTTCTGCCACAGCTTGGCAGCGGCAATAGGGTCGAGCCCGGCGAGTTCCGCGGCTGTCGGGACGTTGCCAGAAAGCCAGGCTCTCGCTTCTGCGCGGAATGCGGCTTCTTTCGGGGAATCGCTGAAATCCATGCTGTACTCCTCGTGGTTCGCGCTTCAAGCGGCGGTGTTATGTTCGATGGCGGTGATGAGCCGGTCCTGCCACAGCGCCTCGCTGCCGATGGCAACGGACAAGAGCTTGGCACGGCGATAATAGAACTGGCAGTCGAATTCCCACGTGTAGCCCATGCCACCGTGGGTCTGGATATTTTCCTTGGAAGCAAAGTAGTACGCCTGAGTGGCAGAGACCCGTGCGGTGGCTGCCGCGATCGGAAGCTCCGGCGCGTTCGCATTCAGCGCCCAGGCGCCGTAGTAGCAGTTGGAGCGCGCCAGCGTGTTTTTGACGTACATGTTGGCGAGCTTGTGCTTGATGGCCTGGTAGGAAGCGATCGGGCGACCGAAGGCGTAGCGTCCCAGCGCATAGGCGCGCGCTTGTTCCAGCGCGGCTTCGCTGCCCCCGACCTGTTCCCAGGCGAAAGGAACCGCGGCGCGATCAAGCAGTGTTTGTGTTAGCGCGAACCCCTCGCCCTCTCGGCCGAGGACTTCGCAGACCGCGCCGTCAAACTGCAGCTCGCTATGGCCGCGACTCGGATCGACGGTCTTGACCGGTGTGATGGTGGTGCCTTGTCCCAACTCGACCAAGCACAGGGTGCCGCCGTCACCGCCGCTATGCCCAGCGAGCACGATCGCAATACCTGCGACCGCGGCATCCGGCACGGGCACTTTGGTGCCGGTGATGCGCCCGCCGTTAATGCGGGTCTTGAGCGACTTCGCTGTGGTGCGACCAGCGCCCTCGGACATGGCGAAGGTGCCGATCACCTCGCCCGCAGCGAGTTTTGGCAGCCACTTCTCTTTTTGCGCTTGAGAGCCTGCGAGGAGCAGTGCCTCCGTCGCAAGGTAGACCGAGGAGGAGAACGGAATCGGTGCAACCGCGCGCCCGAGCTCCTCGGCGATGACGCAGAGTTCCAGGTACCCAAGCCCGAGGCCGCCGAACTCTTCAGGGATGGTCGTCGCGGTCCAGCCCATGTCAACAACCTTGCGCCAGAGGTCTGCATCGTGACCGGCCTCTGCGTTTAGCACCTTGCGCACTGCCGTCGTCGGGCAGTGATCCGCGAGGAATCCACGAGCCTGCTCTCGCAGCAGGTTCTGATCTTCAGAGAATTCGAAATTCATGCGTGCCCCTCTCAAGCCAGGTTCATGGTTAAAAAAAGAGTTGTGCACGGGATTCTCGCGGCTTTGGCGGGAAAACGCGAGACCGCGGCATTGGCAACCCGAGTAGAATCTCGCTATGGACGCGTCGATTGATTTCTGTGAACTCGGGTTTATTCGTGTAGCCGCTTCGGCGCCGGCGCTGGCGCTTGCCGACCCGTTGGCTAATGCGGAGCGCATGCTGGCGCGGGCCGACCTGCTCGCCGAACGCCGTGCAGCCCTGGTGCTCTTTCCCGAGCTGTCGCTCACCGGTTATAGCTGCGAGGACTTGTTCTTCTCGGCGGGCCTACACCAGTCCGTCCGTCGAGCGCTCGTAGAGCTGACCCGCGCGACCGCAAGCCGATCGGTCACGCTGGTCGTCGGCTGTCCCTGGCAGACCCGTGACGGACGCCTGCTCAATACCGCGGTCGTCATTGCGCGTGGGCGGGTGCAGGGCGTGGTGCCGAAGATTCATCTGCCCAATCACGATGAGTTCTACGAACGGCGCTGGTTTGCGAGCGGCGCGGGGGTGGAGGAAGAAGTCGCGGACCCGGTGCTTGGCACATTTCGCGTCACTGCAAACCAGCTTTTCAATATCGGCCAGACGCGATTCGGCATAGAGCTCTGCGAAGACCTGTGGGCACCCGAACCCCCCGGGATTCGCCTCTGCCTCGCGGGGGCCGACCTGATCCTCAATCCGTCGGCGAGTAACGAGCTTGTCGCGAAGTCCGACTACCGGCGCGATCTTGTGCGCATGACCAGCGCGCGCGGGCTGTGCGGCTACCTCTACGCCGGCAGCGGTCCGCTGGAGTCGACCAAGGATGTGGTGTTTGGCGGCCACCTTCTCGCCGCGGAAAACGGTCAGCTCCTCGGCGAATCGAACCGCTTCGAATTCGCCGGCAGCTCGCTCGTGCTCGAGTTCGACATCGAGCGCCTGCGGCATGACCGGCTGCGCAACACCACGTTTGCTGCTGTGCCGCGCGGCACTTCGCTCCCGCTGGTTGAATGCGCGCCGCGGCCTGCGACCATCGACGGCCTGCTGCGTGGCGTCGATGCCCACCCGTTTGTGCCCGGTGATGAAGGCGAGTTCGAAGCTCGCGCGGCGGAAATACTCGCGATCCAGTCCACGGGCCTCGCCCGGCGCATGCTTTCCGCGGGCAGCGCCCGGCTGGTGATCGGCCTCTCCGGCGGACTCGACAGCACGCTCGCCTTTCTCGTTTGTCTCGATGCGCTCACGAAGCTCGGCCGACCCCTGTCCGATCTTAGCCCGCTTACGCTGCCCGGTCCCGGGACCTCGGAGCGCACTCTGGAAAGCGCCCGGGCGCTCTGTCAGGCGGCGGGCGTGGCGCTTAAGGAGATACCGATTCACGCGGCGGTGACCCAGCATCTTTCGGATCTCGGGCATACGACGCGGAACGACATCGTGTTTGAAAACGCGCAGGCGCGGGAACGCACTCAGCTACTGTTCAACCATGCCAATCAGGTGTCCGGTCTGCTTGTCGGCACGGGTGATCTGTCAGAGCTTGCGCTTGGCTGGTGCACGTTCAACGCGGACCACATGGCGAGCTATAACGTGAATGCGAGCGTGCCGAAAACCATGATGGCGTACTTGGTGCGGTGGTATGCGCGCCACCGGGCAACACCAGCCCTGGCGTCAGTGCTCGAGCGTGTGCTGGCCACGCCCATCTCGCCCGAACTGCTCGAGCCGAGCGCGGAGCGCGCGCTGCAAGCCACGGAAGAAATCGTTGGCCCCTACGAGTTACACGACTTTTTTCTGTATCACTTCATGCGTAACGGCTCGAGCCCGCGGCGTATTTTTGCGCTCGCGGTGGTCGCATTTGCGCCACGCTATTCACCTGCCACCATCCGCCGCTGGTTGCGCGAGTTTTGCCAGCGTTTCTTCACCCAGCAGTTCAAGCGCACCACTCTGCCGCCGGGCCCTAAGGTGGGTTCTGTGAGCTTGTCACCGCGGGGCGATTGGCGCATGCCCGACGAAGTGGCTGTTGCATCGATTCTCGCCGAGATCGATGCGCTGCCCATCGATTTGCCGGCGCCGCGCCAGGATCATTCCGCGCTGGCTTCCGTCTGAATATCGTTGCCGAGGAGTTGTCCATGCTGTCTTCCCCGAGCCCTGTCCTGCGAACCGAACTGGTGAAGCAAGCCGCTCGGATGCTCTGCAGTACCGCGATTCTCCTGGCTAGCGTGCTTGCGCTGCCGGCGCAGGCGGATGAGGTGATCCGCGGCAAGGACCGCACGCCGTACTGCGGTGATGAAGGGGTTTGGCTGCAAATTCTGGGCGCAGGCGGCGCTGAGCTCGATGATGGCGAAACGACCGCGAGCTACGCGGTATTTCTCGATAATGCCGCGCGTATCGTGGTCGATCCCGCCCCCGGGGCAGCGGGTCTTTTTGACCGCTCCGGTGGTCGCGTCAACGACCTCGATGCCATCGTGCTGTCCCATACCGGCGCTGAGCGTGCGGCGGATCTGCCCGCCTTTCTGCTCGGTTCGATGCTGGCTGGACGCAACCGGCTACTCCCGGTGCTGGGGCCGGCAGGCGATAGCGAGCATGTGGGAACGACGGCACTGCTAGAGCGTCTAGTCGGCCCGGCAGGTGCTTTTCCGGCCTTGGCGACAACCCTGCCGGCGAATGCCGTGGGTCGCTTCCGCGCGAGCGCGCGTGAAATCGCTGCGTCCGGGCAGCGGCGGTGGTCTGATTTCTCGAGCCCCAATTTGCGTCTCGAGGCGGTGCCTGCGCACCACGGCGAGGTGCCCGCCTTGATCTGGGCTGTCACGATTGGCGGTAAGCGTATCGTTTTCGCAGGGGATACCAGCAATCTGCGCAATAATCTCACCGCCTTCGCGAAGGACGCGGATGCGCTTGTTATTCATCATTCGATTCCCGAGAACACTCGCGGCACGCTGACGGAATTTCACATGGCACCAGGTCAGATCGGTCAGATCGCCGCGGATGCCGGGGTACGCATGGTGATTCTCGGGCACCGTATGAATCGGACCCGCGGCCGTGAAACACTCACGACGCAGGCGATCGAGGCGCACTACCAGGGGTCGCTCATTTTAGCCAATGACCTGGAGTGCTGGGGGCTTTGAGCGCGCGCATTGGGCTACGCGTGGTTTTGACTGGGAGAGGACACGATGAAATTTGATATCGCTATGACGGATGAATTGCTCGCGACGACGCGTGCGGTGCGTAAGCGGCTGGATCTAGACCGAGCGGTGCCGCGAGAGGTCATTCTGGAATGCCTGGAACTCGCCGTGCAGGCGCCGACGGGCAGTAACACCCAGGGCTGGCGCTGGGTGGTGGTGGACGACCCGGGTCAGCGGGCTGCCTTGGCTGAGCTCTATCGCAAGGCTGCCTCCGTGTATTTGAGTCAGGCGAACGATGCCGCCCAGGCGCGCGGCGATCGCCAGACCGAGCGTGTCTATGACTCGGCCATGTGGCTCATGGACAATCTCGAGAAAGTACCGGTGCACTTGATTCCGTGTATCGAGGGCCGCCCGGCGGCGAATGCGCCGGCCGCCATGCTCGCCGGTCTCTACGGCTCGATCTTTCCGGCGGTCTGGAGCTTCCAGCTTGCGCTTCGCGCCCGTGGGCTTGGTTCAGCGCTCACGACGCTGCACCTCGTGCATGAGCAGGAAGCCGCTGCCGTCCTGGGGCTTCCGGACAATATCCTCCAGGTTGCCCTGCTGCCGGTCGGCTATACCCGCGGCACGGACTTCAAGCGCGCAGCCCGCCCGCCCGTATCCAACATCACCCATTGGAATCGCTGGTGATCGATGCTTGATGCGCGACCGGACGATGAACGCCTGCGCGCGCTCGAGGCGCGCTGGCATGCCGAGATTCCGATCTCTGCGGTGATGGGAATCCGGGTCCTCGGGTTTGGCGCTGGGGTTCTCACCACGGCGGCGCCCCTCGCGCGCAACGTGAACGTGCATGGCACCGCATTTGCGGGCAGCCAGTTTTCGCTGGCCTCGCTCTGCGGCTGGGGACAGGTCTGGCTGCAGCTCGCGGCCCGGGATTGGTCCGCCAGCATCGTGTTTGTCGGGGGCAACATACGCTGCCTCGCCCCGGTTGATGCCGACATGGAGGCACGCTGCTGCTGGACGGCTAGCGCGGATGAGGCGCTGTGCGCGCTGCAGGACGGGGATCGAACGCGCGTCATGCTCGATGTCGAGCTCCGTGTGGCGGGGGAACTCGCCGCATCGTTCAGCGGTGAATACGGCATTCGCCGCCGACCGGTCGCGATCGGTCAGTAACCCTGATACGCCTCGCCCCCGGACAGTCGAAATTCCACCCGGCTCTCGACGTTCTGGATTACCCGGGGCTCTGCCCCCGGTGCCGCTGGACGAAAGCGCCAGGCGCTGACCGTCGCAAGCGCAGCCTCCTCGAACACCCCGGCCGGTTGTGCGGCGATGACGATTGGCGACTGCACGCGCCCCGCATCATCAATGTTGTAACGTACCTGTACCCAGCCCTCTTGCCCGGCGGCGCGAGCAGCCGGCGGGTAGGCAGGGGCGGCGCCGGAGATCAGTTCGAGTGAGCGCTCGCTCGCGGCACAGCCGGCGAGTGAGATGAACAGCAGCAGGACGATAAAGCGCATGGGATCTCGCGATGGGTTGCCGGCAAAGCGCTGCCTGGGTGGCGACACGCGGTCAGGCTCGCACTGGGGGCACAGCTCTGCAAGCGCGGCTTGTGCTAACCTCGAGATGTTTTTGCTTGATGGTGGTCGATGAACGGGCCCTCCCACGACCTGCGTCAGCAGGTGCTCGTGCTTTATCTCTCAACCTCCGCGCTCGACACGGCGGTGGTCGGATGGTCGTTCTACGACGGCACGGGTCGGACCAATTCGATGGCAGGCGACAGTGATGAGCCGCCTTATGCGACCGGACTCGACGCGCTCAAGGACGGTTGGCGTCTCATCCAAGCGAGTCCGCTGTTGCCCCATGGCTCTGGCGACGAGTTCCGTCTCGGTTACCTGAAGTACGAATTCTTCTTCGAAAAGCTCGTGCCCGGAGATTAAACCGGCGCAGTCGAGGTCAGGTATGAGTGAAGCGCTGCGGGATAGCAAAGAACTGCGCCTCGATTCGCGGCAGATGGCCCTGTTCGTGGCGCGTGGATTCCTGCGCTTCGACGCTGTGGTCCCGCCCCCTATCAACGCCGCCTTCTTGGCTGCCCTGGGGCAGGTGGATACAGGCGACGTCGCAAGCATGCGCGCTTACTACGGACGTATCATGGGGTCGGACGCTGTTCCCGTGGTGCCTGCCGGTACGCCGCTCGACCAGGCGTATGCGCAGGGCTCGCCCCTCGCCGATCTGCTCGCGCTGCCGCAGGTGCGGGGAGCGATACTGAGCCTGGTTGGTCAGCGGCCGATTTTCGACCACCATTTTCTGCATATCGCCTTTCCGCCCGCGTTCTATGAGGCGCAGGGTCTGCGTCAGGTGTCGCAGCACAATCATCAAGACTCGACCATCGATCCGCGATCCGCGTTCGATATTCAGATCATGTACTACCCCCACGAAGTGACGCTCGACATGGGTGGGACGCGCTACCTGCCGGGCAGCCACCTACGCCTGGTGAGCGAGGCCGCTATCGCGCGTTACCAGAATATTCGTGGTCAGCAGCACGTTGTCTGTCCGGCGGGCACGGTGCTGTTCATGCACCACGGTATCTGGCACGGGGCGGGCATCAACCGCTCCGACCGTCTGCGGTATATGTTCAAGATTCGCATGCAGCCGAGTGAGCGGCAGCGTCGCCTGTGGAACACGGCGGACCTGCCGCCGCCCGGGCAGCCGCAGCGGCCGATCTTCTGGACCGGACTTGGCGGTCACGATGACAGCATCGATGCCATTCTTTGCCGCCCGGAGCCCTGGCATGAGGCCGACACGGGGCGTCTTGAGTTCATCAACCGCGTGCGGTTCTGGCAGTACCTGCTCGATGACCCGAACGTCGATGCAGACTATTGGGTGCGGCGGATCGAGAACGACCCCGTCTGATCGGCGGCCCTGCGCCTGCGTCCGCGAGAGCCTATGGCGCGTGGCGTGGGCAAGACTGAACCGAGATCGTCAGCGAATGACGCCCGCCACGCGCAGCGCGGCGGCATCCAGCCCAAGCTCGGTCACGATCTCATCGCTGTGTTCACCGTACAGCGGCGCGAAACCACCGGGTCGCTGCGGCGTCGCCGAGAAACGGGCGGCGGGGCGCGGCTCCCGTATGCGACCAGCGTTTGGATGCTCGCGCTCGATGAATACTTCGTTGTGCTGCACCTGCGGGTCGTCCGGCAGATCTTTTATGCTCAGGATGGCAGACGCGGGAACATCGTGTTCCTCGGCGCGCTCGAGGAAGGTGGCGACGGGAGTGACGGACGCGTACTCGCGGAACAATGTGAGCATATCCCCAACATGGCGCATGCGATCTGCAGTCGTGGCGAAGCGCGGATCGGTTCCCATTTCGGGGTGGCCGAGCGCGGCGCAGAGACCGCGGAACTCGGCATCACTCACGGCGCTCGCTGAAACGTAGCCATCCGCCAGTTCGGTGGCGGCATAGTTCGAGCCGATGGTGGGCACTCGATGGGCGTCGTCGTCCAGCAGCACTTCGTCCATCGCCGCGTCGGGCCAGAGAAAGGCGATGCCGGCATCGAGCATGGCCAGTTCGATGTGCTGTCCCCGCGCCCTGCCGGTCGAGCGGGCGAAGAGCGCGGCGGTGATGGCTTGTGCCGCAGTGTATGCGGTGATTTTGTCGCAGACGAGCATACGGAACATGGTGGGCTTGCTGGAGGCAGGGTCGGTCTGCACGGCTGCGAATCCCGAAGCGGCCTGAATGACGTTGTCGTACACGCGTCGATGCGACGAGGGACCCTCTGGACCGTAGCCCGATATGGAGACATAGATGAGATTGGGGTTCAACGCCGACAGTGTGTCGTAGTCGAGCCCCAGGCGGGCCATAGCCCCCGGGCGAAAATTCTGGATCAGCACGTCGGCGTTCGCGACCAGTCGCTTCAGCACATCGACTCCCGCTGGCTGTTTCAAGTCCAGCACCAGCGAGCGCTTGCCGCGGTTGTTATTGAGGTAGATTCCCGTGACTCCACCCTTGCTGCTGCCGAGCAGCCGCATCAGGTCGCCGAGTCCGGGGGACTCGACCTTGATGACGTCTGCGCCCTGATCGGCCAGGATCATGCCGGCCAGCGGTCCGGAGATCATGACAGACAGGTCCAGGACGCGGATGCCGTTCAGGGGGGCGGATTGACTCACGGGAATTCTCCTTGACCCACTCGGGTGCTTCGTGACCGACTCTGCGCGATCGGATCAGCATTGAAGCGGTTCGACTGTCGATGCTCCGTGAGATGTGCTGTCGGTGTCACTGGATCCTCGGCGCCCGCAACGGTTTTGGCTTGAACGCGTGGCCGCCATTGCCGCATCATGCGCATCCTTTGGGAGACTGGCCGTGGCACAAGAACCGATGAAGACAGAGCCCGAATCACCCCCATCGCGTCGGTCTCTGACTCTGCTGCAGATCATTGGCAGCACGATTGCCGCCGCCTTTGGCGTGCAGTCGAGTCGTAATCGGGAGCGGGATTTTGCCGCCGGCCGGCCAACGCATTTCATCGCGGCGGGCATCATCTTCACGGTGTTGTTCGTTGTGACGATGATCTTTGTAGTGCGCGGGGTCATGTCGATCGCCACCTGACCGGCTGGCCATTCACTCGGTTCGGCGTGTCCACCAGGTCATCACAATCCCGATCAAGGTGAGAGACATGGCAAAGCCCCCAAGAAGCGTCGGCGTTTCCGAGAGCAGCGCCATAGCGAGCAGGGTGGCGAACACGGGTTCCGCAAGAATCAGCGTCGACAGCAGGGTAGGTGCCACAAACCGCACGGCATAGTTGATCGACCCGTGTCCCACCAACTGTGGTCCGAGTGCGAGTGCAACGCCCGCGCCGACCACGCCCGCTGACAGCGTCTCCAATCCGCGACCGCTTGCCAAAAAGATGACGAGCGTGCAGATCGCAGTGCTCGAATAGACTTGGGTTACCCAGTCGAGCCAGCCGTGTTCGGTGCGAGCTCGGCGTCCAATGAGAATGTAGCCCACGAACATGACCGCTGCGGCGAAGGCGAGCCCGTTGCCGAGGAGTGGAGCCGGCTGGCTGTCCGCGGTTCCGGCGTCGGCGAGCGCGAGCAGGATCGCGCCGGAGAAGGCGATGAGCACACCCACCCAGGTGGTGGCCCCGAACCGCGCGCGCAGGAAAACCGACTCGATCACGATCAGCAGCACGGGATGGCAGGTGACCAGGACGGAAGCGGAAGCGACGGATGTGTAGCTCAATGAGCTACTCCATAGGGTGAAGTGAGCCGCCAGGAACGCACCGGCTAGGAATGCTGGCCAGCGCTCGGCGCGCGTGGTCTCTGTGGGTGGCGACGCCTGGTGTTTAGGCTTGAACCACCAGAATGGTGCAATCACGGTGGCCGCCACCACGGTCCTTACGAGTGTCATCGCGACTGCGTCCGCACCGCTCCCGCCCAGCCGCACCATGATCGGCGCAAGCGCGAAAGTCGCGAGGCCGAACGCGAGAGCTACGATCACTCGGGCCTGTGGAACCTCGACGCTCATTGAATAGTCGCCTGCATAGCATCAGCCACCTGTTCCATTTCGAGCAGAAGCCGCCATTGGGCGATGGCGCGGTTGAGATTCTCGCCACGTCGCGTGACTCGGAAATACCGATCGCCCTCGAGGTGATCGGTAAGGAAGCGTACCACCAGCATTAATGTCACGTAGCGTGGCGCTAGCACCCAGACCTCAGGCTCGGCGGAAATGCTGGCCGATGTTCGAAAGCCGCGAACTACGCCGGCGAAACGATCGAGGGCGAATCCACTCGGGCCGGCGGCCGCAGAGCGCACCAGATCGCCGGCATCCCACGCCCAGTGCCCGTGCATCACCGTGTCTAGATCGAGCACGGCTCGTACCGCGTTCGTGGTCCCTCGAGCAAACAACAGGTTGTTCACCTTGCAGTCGCCGTGGATCACCTGCTCGCGTTGGCTGAAGCGTCCCGCCAGATTGCGGCGCGCGTGGATTCCTTGCAAGAGCTCGCGTTCCTGGGCTGACTGAGTGGATGCTGCCGCCGCAATTGCATCCAAATGACTGAGGTAATGGTCGAGCTGCATGAACCCGGGAATGGGATCCGGCGCCGGCAGGATTGCATCGGCAAGCGCGGCTTGTAGCTGCCCGAAGGCCTGCCCTGCTGCTTCTGCCTGTTCCGGTGTCGAGAGTGTCTCAAGCGTTATTGCATCGCTGATATAGGTCCAAAGGCGCCAGTGAGTGCCGTCCGATGCTGGGTGCCAGGACGATCCTTGCCGGGTGGGGATAAGCTCGGGCAAGAGAATGTCGGTGTGCCCAACCTGACGCCCGAGATGTGCCAGCACCGCGGTCACGCGCAGCATCAACGCCGCCGGATCCCTGAAGACCGCTGTCGAGATCTGCTGCAATACGGCCCGACCATGGCCGCCGGTCACGAGCCAGGTGTTGTGAATATGCCCGTTGCCGAGCGGGGCGCAACTGTCGACGCGCCACCAGGCCTGTTCCATGACGGCGTGGGCCGTCGCGTTGGAGGGCGGTTTCATCCGTGGCTGACTGTCAATTGACCCGCAATCGCGCTCATCAGTATCGGCACGCAGGACAGCAGATACTCGCCCTGGGGCTGGGCGTTGGCGGCGAGCGCGATGTGCGCCTCGGCGTCCGTCAGGCGGCCTTCAAGCAGGTTTAACACGATGCCTCCGACCTCAATGAGTGACTGTGCGAGAGGCTCGAGTTCGGCAGGTGCACCGTAGCGAGGCAGATCGCGCCAGGACAGGGCGAGCGCGCTCAGCGCCGAACGCGCTGATTCGTCCGCGAGGGTACCTCTGAAGGTTGCGGCGGCAGCGGGATTCGACAATGCCTGCGCGGCAAGCGCGCGCAGACCGCCTGCACCGAAGGCCTCCGGTGGCAGCGCGTCGACGACGCGGTCGAGCGGCGTATCCGCGTGGTACGGCCGCGCGAGCGGCATCTCACGCCCGGCAATGCGGGCGGCAAGCGCCTGAGCGCCCAACAGCCGACCGTACCACTTAACCGGTTCGAGCTGCTCCACGAGCGGCCACCATGCGGGTGCGAGCCCAGCACGCTCGAGCAGCTGGTCGCGCCGGGCGACAAGATCGATGCCCATGCGGGTCAGCAGTCGGCGGCTCGAACTCAGCCGCGCCTGCATGTCCGCCACGTCCGTGATCTGGTCCGGTGACCAGAACCGTTCTGCGAGCGCGGGTAGTCGCGTCCAGAGCCGAACGTCCAGCGTTGCGCTGTCCACGAGCTCTGACCACAGACAGGCGCTGCCGCCCAACAACCGCCCCGGTTGCGACACGTTTTTCCCGGGCTCCGCGTGACGCCAGTGTCGAGTCCAGCGCATACCGGCCGCCACGTGCGCGAGCCTTGGGTCATCGCCCAGCGCATCTTCGAGGGCGATGAGGGTGTCCTCTGTCGCCGCTGGGTCGAACCGGTAGTGCACATCGGCGGGAAAGAACAGGTCGAGGTAGTAATTACTCGACACGATGCAATCGCATCCCGCCGCCAGCGCGCGGTCGCGCGCGGTTGCGCCGCGCCAGGCCTGCACCGTCACGCCGGCCGGGAGTCGAGGATGCAGCACTTCGTCCCACCCCATTGGGCGCCGCCCAAGCGCCGAGATGCGCGCGATCACCCGGGCATTGAATGCAGCCTGGAGATCGGAAGCAGCGCGCATGCCCGTCGCATCCATGTGTGCCCGCAGCACGGGATCCTCGGGCCACGTGGTGGGATGCACTTCGTCCCCGCCAAAGTGCAGGTAGGCGTCGGGGAATATCTCGGCGACTTCGCCGAGGAGCGTATCCACGGCCTCCAGCACACGCGGATGGATGGGGTTCAGGCACGATCGATGCACGCCGAATCGACGCGATGGACCTTCGTAACCCGTGCCCCAGTCGGGATACGCATCGAGCCAGCTATTTGTGTGTCCTGGGATATCGAGCTCCGGGACAACCCGAATGCCGCGATCAGCGGCGTACTGGATGAGCGTGGTCAGCTCTTCCCGCGCGTAGGCCGCGGCGCTCGCAAGAGCGGGGTAGGTCCGGCTCGGAAAGCGAAAGCCCTGATCATCTGTGAGATGCAGATGCAGCACGTTCAGCCGGAACAGCGCCATGGCGTCCACAGTCCGCAGCAGATCGGTGAGCGGCAGAAAATGACGCGCGACGTCGAGCATGAGCCCGCGCCAGGGAAAACGGGGCGCATCATCAATTGCGCAAAACGGCAGAGAGCCGTCGTCGTTGAGGAGTGTTTGGAGCACCGCGAGCGACCGCAGTGCACCCCATTCCTCTGTGGACGAAAGGGTAATGCCACTGGCATCGATCGTCAGACTGAAGGATTCATCATCGTTGAGGGCGGGCCACTCGGCGCTTGCCCGCTCGCAGCGTACTGTGAGGGGGAGGGTCGTCGCTGAATCCAGCCCGTTCGCGGCAACCCCAGAGTCCGCGAGCGCCTGACGGGCTGATTCCCAGCGTGTCAACGCTCGCGCGAGCCTGGGCGTCGTGACGCCCGAGAATTCGCGCCGGAGCAGTGTCCCGTGCGCAATGCCCGCGCCCGGGAACCACCGGACTGACCGCGGCCATGGCATCAGACGCCTGGACGGAGGGTCCGAAACTCGAGACATCGACCGACTCCGGCGTTCGCATGGGTGGCGCCCGACTTTGCGAGTCAGCGCTTGTGCTGTCAACGCAGGGCTTCGAGTCCAGCCTTGAGCGGGACCAAAGCGCGTGACACCATGCGCCGCCTCGACGCCCGGAGCAGGACATGAATATCCAGGAACGCATGCGCGCGGTGCTCGCTGCAGAAGCCGCCGCGATCAGCCGGGTGCAGATCGACGACACCTTCGAGCAGGCTGTGATCAGCTTGCGCGACTGCCGCGGCAAAGTGCTGACCACGGGCATCGGCAAGGCCGGGCACATAGCGCGAAAGTTCGCGGCAACGCTGTGCTCAACAGCAACGCCGGCGGACTTCATTCACCCCGCGGAAGCAGCACACGGCGATCTTGGTCTTGCCGCCAGGGGCGATGTGCTAATCGCTTTCTCGACCAGTGGCAAAAGTCGTGAGGTGCTCGAGATTTCCGAGCTTGCGCGGCACCTTGGCGTCGCAACCGTGATTGGTGTCACCTCGCACCCGGATTCGGAGCTGCGTGGACTGGCGGACATCGTGCTGGATATGGGTGTGATCGAAGAGCCCTGTCCGCTCGGGCTAACCCCCAGCGCCAGCATGGCGGTGATGCTCGCCATCAGCGATGCCATCGCGCTTGCGCTTCTGGAAGCGAAGGGCGTC
This sequence comes from Pseudomonadales bacterium, assembly GCA_049454295.1. GTDB lineage: Bacteria > Pseudomonadota > Gammaproteobacteria > Pseudomonadales > Azotimanducaceae > UBA7803. Next base: position 5,937 of record JBMTYG010000001.1, on the reverse strand, counting down.
ACCCGTGAAGACTATGGGCTTCGTCATCACGGTGGCTATCTCGGTCGCAAAGCGCGCACTGACAATCTACCGTCCTGATCTTTGTTATTCTGGCGTCAGTTCGAGGCGTAAGTCGCTGCCGCTCGGCGCGAAGCCGAAGCGCTGCAGGAAATCGGCATGGTGGTGACCGCGCACCACCACTTCACGGCCGCCGCGAGATTCTGCAAGCCCAAGTGCGTGCCCCATCAGCCAGCGGCCAAAATCGCGTCCGCGCCAGGCGTGTTCCACGACCAGGCTGACAAGCTCATAGCAGGTGGGCGTCTGCGGTCGAATGCCGTAGGCGGCGACGATGCGCCCGTCAAGTTTGGCTACGCGGACCAGTTCCAGCGCGACCACCTCCTCCAGCGTCTCTCGATCCACATCGGCACCGAGGAGCAGGTCCCAGGGCATTTCATGGGTCCAGGGGCGAAAGGTTTCGAGGTGGCGCGGTCTGATCATGGTTTGCGGTACCGCAAGCGGTTTTGGGAACGGCGGCAAAGATCGTTTGGACAATGGCGGTGTAGGCGGAAGTTAGTCTTGGCTGTGCGCGTGTTCAAGCCCGCGTTGTGCCGGCTCCTGTCTGACCGCCGCGGGGCGCGAGTCGGTCTTGCGTGCCCAGTGAGCTCCTGTTTCAGGACCCTCGCCACGTCGCCTGGTTTCTCGTATCGTCCTGGCAAAGTCTCAGGCTGGTGATCCCTATGCAAGCGCCACCTCTTTCTACTTTTGCGGCGGACCTCTTCGCCGACCGAGTTGTTCTCGTCACGGGCGGCGGTCGGGGCATCGGGCGCGGGATTGCACTTGCCTTTGCAGAGCTTGGCGCTGATGTGGTGATTGCAAGCCGCCAGCCAGACCGGCTCGAGTCAACTCGGGCGGAGATCGAGGCTCTGGGTCGGCAGTGCCTGGCGGTGCCCACCAACATTCGTGATCTCGCTCAGGTCGATGCGCTGATCGAACGCAGTCTGCAACGCTTCGGTCAGATCGATTTCCTGATCAATAATGCCGGCGGGCAGTTCCCGGCGCGCCCATTTGATATCAGTGACAACGGCTGGCGCTCGGTCATCGATCTCAATCTCAATGGCACTTGGAACGTGACCCAGCGTGTGGCGCGACACATGGCCGCACGCGGCACGGGTAGCATCGTGAACATCGTGCACATCTATTCGTTTGAGCGTGGGGCGCCGCCTTTCATCCATTCCGGTGCTGCACGAGCCGGGGTCGTGAGCATGACCCGCTCCCTCGCCTATTACCTGGCGCGCAAGGGCGTGACGATAAACGCTCTGGCGCCTGGAACCATCGCGACCGAGGGCGTGCGCGAAGAGGAGTTTGCGCATGCGGATGTGCCGGACTACGAACGCCAGGCGCTTCGCGACATTCCGGCGCACCGACTGGGTGATGTGGACGAGGTCGCCGCTATCTGCGCATTTCTCTGCTCACCCGCCGCGCGCTACATCAATGGCGCCGATCTGATTGCGGATGGTGCCTACAGCCTGGATACCTGGACACCGATGTTCGACCCCGAGGGCGACTGAGACGGGTTTTCACGGACCTCTGACGGCGAGCGCCGCAGGCTGCGCGCCCCGGCATCGGAGACCGTCATGCAAGCGCGCGCCGCCTACTTCTTTCGTAACGCCTGGTCTTATCGCCACCGCTCCGTGCATGGAGGTTTAGTGGTCGGCTCTCTGCTCGGACGCCTAGGATTACTCACGCTCCTGCTATCCGCCTGTGCCACGCAACCAGCCCAATCGCCGCTGCCGCTCGCGTCTGCGGTTGATCTCGACCGTTTCATGGGCGACTGGTATGTCATCGCGAATATCCCAACGTTCCTGGAACGTGACGCCTACCATGCCATCGAACGCTATGAGCGCGCGGCAGACGGAACGATAGCCACGACGTTCACGTTTCGAAAAGGCGCAGCCGACGGCCCGCTAAAGACCTACCATCCGCGGGGTTTTGTGCAGGACACCACGACTAACGCGGTCTGGGGAATGCAGTTCGTCTGGCCGATCAAGGCTGACTACCGAATCCTGTACGTCAGTTCCGACTACCGTTACACGCTCATCGGCCGCGAGCGGCGGGATTATGCCTGGATCATGGCGCGTACGCCGACGATTCCCGAGGCTGATCTGGCGGAGCTCATCGATCGACTCGTCGCCGCCGGCTATGACCGTTCGATGATTCGTCTGGTGCCGCAGCCGCGCTCGTGAGGCAGTAGGTGCGGCGCTGGCAATCACACCTCCCCGACAACAAGGCTATGTGATCACTGCTAACAAGGCCATGTAATCACTGCTCACAGAGCCATGTAATCACTGCTCACAGCGCCATGGAATGACTGCTAACAGGGCGTCCTTTCTCTGATCAGTTTCGCATCTATCCCCTTGTTTTTTTCTTCAGACGATGAAACTCTCCGCAGGTGAGCCGTTTTCTCGGGGGTGTGTGGGGCGGCTGGTTTCTATCCTCTCTGCCACAAGGCTCGCGCAGTCCTGACCGTGCGGCTTCGCGCCGTCGTGTCTGGACGTCTGTCTGTCATTGGGGTCAGTGCCCGCTAAGCCGGGCCTTGGTGAGCATTGGGCGGTCGCAGTCCGATCGCCTCCTGCTTCGACACACAGCAAAAGGGGGATGGGGATCATGAAACACAGAAGGAGCAGGGTCGGTGCCCAGCCGACCGTTGGATTCTTCATGGCGCTTGCGCTCGGCGGTGTCGTGCCGCTGCCAACGCTGGCCGCAGAGGGCAGCGAACGGCGTATCGAGGAGGTGATCGTGACCGCGGAGCGGCGCGAATCCACCGTATCGGACACAGCCATCTCGATATCCGCGTTCGATTCGCAGTTCCTTGAGAACTTCAATATCCGTAACCAGGAAGACCTGCAGAACTACATTCCAGCGACCACGATCCAGCCGTACGACGCGGCGATCCGCGGTATTGGTCGCACGGCGCGCACCCTGGGAGGAGACCCCGGTGTCGCGACTTATTTTAACGGCGCGTACTCCGAAGACTTCGGTATCGCGTCCACCGAAGGCGGCTTGCACGATCTTGAGCGGGTCGAAGTACTGCGCGGCCCCCAAGGGACTCTGTATGGCCGTAACGCAGTGGGCGGCGCCATTAATTTCGTGTCCAAGCGTCCGAGCATGGATGGCTTTGAAGGCGAGATCAAAGGCACGGTCGGCAACTACGGAACCCGCGAGATCTACTATCTGCTCTCGGCGCCAATCATCGAGGACAAGTTCGCGTACCGCTTCACCGGGTCTGACCGGGAGCGCGACGGCTATATCGAGAACACCGCCCCGGGGCAGGATGATGTCAATGATTATGGCGACGAGAACTATGCGCTTGCGCTCGAGTGGAACCTCACGGAGAAACTGAACCTGTATATCCGTGGCAACGAGCGCAGCTATCGGCGGCGTTTCAATGGTGGTGACGGCACCATGCCGATCATCGTTTCCGAAGATGGGACGCAAACACGTAACACCACGGACCTTGTGTTCTCCAAGCGCACGATTAATCGAGCGCAGACAACGAACCAATCGGCGCGAGACTTTTTCGATCCGACCGGGCAGATCTTCAGCTTCCGCCACCCGGTCACCGGCGCGCAGGTTGAAGCTCAGAAGGTTCGTCCCGGGATCGACATTGCCGGCAGTCTCACTGACCCGATCTTCAACGCCGACGGCACCCCCGTGCTGGACGCAAACGGTTTGCAGGCCTACACGTTCAATGATGCGTCGGCTCGGCTTACTGCTCCGAACTATGCGCTCGGACAGCCGCTCAATCGTATTCACATTGCAGACCGGGATGAGCTTGACGAAGACGATCTCAAGATCGACACGAACGGCAAGTACGACGAGTTCTTCGATCATCAGGCGGTCGCGATGAACCTGGTCTATACCGGCGATAGCTGGGAACTGAAGTACATGGCGGGCTACACCGACTTTTTCTACGATCGGGACACGGACGAAGACAAGACCGGCAACGATCGACTCGGCAGCTACGACTTCTACGTGCTGCAAGAAAACGAGAACTGGCAGCATGAGCTGCAGTTCACCTGGGATAGTGAAGACCTGTCTGTTACCTCCGGGGCATTCCTGTACGAATCCACCATCAATCAGCGCCTGGACCTCTATGACCGCTTTGATACCCAGGGGCGGTATCAGGACGATGCGAACTACTCTGCAATCGGCGGCATCGAAAATTGGGGCTCGTTGCTGGCCGTATTCGGCGGACAGGCGACGCCCCTGCTCGACATGTATCAGGCGCAGCGTGCGTATGAGAATGGTGCGCCGCTCGCGGCAGATGGTGGCGTCACCCTGTTTGCGCCCTGGTACGGTGACAAAGGTACTGGGCTGCGCGGTGCGCGCCACTCGGGTGAAAGCACGCCCGGGACAATCTTTGCCTGGGACAACGATATTTTCACGACGGCTTCAGCGGTGTACACGCAAATCGAATACCAGTTCTCGCCGAAATGGGCAGTCACGGGCGGTGTTCGTTATGCCAAAGATGAAAAAGAAGCGAACGAGCGTCTGATCGGGATGTCCGAGAGTATCGGATTGACGTTCTGCTATCTCTACGACTGCCTGGGCGGCTTTGCGCCTCAACCGGGTACCCTTGCCTGGGCGACCGATCCCGCTAATGCCGATGATCTCGCGGCGTGCGGCGGTTTTTATGGCAACAGCCTGTGCCTCATGAATGCGGTAAACGGCGCCATCGATGCTTCTCAAGTAATCGCCGACGGCGGTATCCCGGTGGGTGGCCAAGGCACCAATCCGGGCGATGAGCCGATCCGGTTCACCGGTGTTCCGATCGCCTTCAATATCTACCGTCCGCTGAAGAACGACTGGGACACTCTGACCTGGCGTGCCAATGTCGACTTCCAGCCGAACGAAGACACGCTGTTCTATTTATCGGCAACGACGGGCTGGCGCTCGGGCGGCTATAACCTGGGCTTTTTCTCGACGGCGACGCCGGAGTACGACGAAGAGAAGATCCTCGCCTACGAATTGGGCTACAAGGGCACCCTGCTCGATGGTCGCATGCAGCTCAATATGTCGGTCTATCTGTATCAGTACGACGATATCCACACGATCATTACCCAGGCGGGCGGTCTGTTCGGGGTGAGCACGAACATCGTCAACATGCCCGAGGCTCGGACCTATGGCTGGGAGGGAGATGTCACCTATCTGTTTGGCGACAACACCACGTTAGGCCTGAACTGGAGCTACACCAAGGCGGAGTTCAGCAGCGACTTTGCGGTAATCGACACGACGAATCCGGAGTTGCCCGGCTCGGTGTTCACAGCCGCCGAGCGCACATTTACCGGCTTCGACGGCGCGAGCTTGCCGAAGATCCCGGAGTGGAAGGTCACTGGGTGGCTCAACTACACCTGGCAGATGGGTGATAACGGGCGCGTGGACTTCTTCACTACGGCAGGCTGGACTGACGAGTACTTCTTCTCCGCGCCGTTCGAGCGGGATCTGGAGGCAACGCCGGCGTTCCTGCGCTGGGATGCCCGGGTGAGCTGGGTCACGGCCGACGAGAAGTGGGAAGTGGCAAGCTTCGTGAATAACATCACGGGCGAACTGGGCATCCGTCAGCTGCAATCGCAGGGTGAGGACTGGAACTACATGCGCCAGGCCACGACCAACGACCCGCGCGTCTACGGATTGTCGGTCACCTACCGAGTTCTCAACTAGCAGAACCGATCTGTCTGCGGGCTTGCCCCGCAGACAGGAGGGTTCGGGTCTGCCCTTCAGCCGGCCGTGGGCTTAAGCCGCAGCCGGTCTTCAAGCGTCCCGCGGTGCTTCAATAAGGCCGCGGGGACGCTCTCCCGCCAGAATGATTCTGTGCATTTCCCGTCGATGACCGTGATAGTCATTCAGCGGGTAGTGCTGCAAACAGCGGTTATCCCAGATTGCGAGCGTTCCCGGCGC